>NZ_SLYP02000001.1:1109166-1463333 GCF_004341505.2 Sphingomonas sp. JUb134 | reverse complement strand
ACCTGTGGGTCGCGCTCAAGCACGAGATCACCTATCGCCGCCCGGCCTTTCTGGACGACGCGATCATCGCGACCGTGGTTGCCGAGCGCGTCCAGGGTGCGCGTGCCTTCTTCTCCACGCTGATCAAGCGCGGCGAGGAAGTGCTGGCCGAGGTGCAGAGCACCTGGTGCTCGCTCGATTCGGACACGCGCCGCCCCTCGCGGCTGGCGCGCGACGTCGTCAGCCGCTTCCTTCCGGACTGATCCCGATCAGCGGGCCGGCGCTGCGGGCGTGACTGCGTCCGCATAGCGGATCCGCCACAGCTTGAACGGTGCCCGCTTCGACAGCGGCACCGGCTCCAGCCATGCCGGCACCTGGCCCTTGGCAAGCTGGGCGTAGAAGCCCTCCGGCGCGCGCGCGCGGTAGAGCGTGGTTTCCGCAAGGTTCGGGCAGACCAGCAGATAGGTCGCGCCGTGGCGCCGGGCGATTTCGCGGAACGCATCGGCACTGCCCTGGAAGGCGTGGTGCACGTCCAGGATCGGCTGCTCGTTGCGATGATAGGGTCCGGTGATGCCGTTGTGATGCGTGCCCACGATTAGCCGCGGGCCCAGGTCGACGTGGGTGAACATGGTGGCCGCGGGAATGCGGTCCAGCTCTGCCAGTGCCGAGATGCTCATGCAGCGCGCGCTGGCGCGGTTCACCATCAGCGTCCGCCGATCCGGCGGGTCGAGTCGCAGGCGCTGGATCAGCGTCGCGGAGAACAGCCCGGCGAGCAGCAACACGACCGCAAGCACCGCGCCTGCGACCTTGATGGCGGTCGAACGGCGGCTGACGAACCAGGTGAGGATCATCCAGGCGAGCGCCACTTCGCCTGCGATCGCCAGCAGCTGTGCGGCGGGGCCGGCGCGGATCTGCCACAGCAGCATCGCCCCGGCAAAGGCGGTGAACAGCGCGATCGCGGCCCAGCCCGCCAGCTGCTCCGGATTGCGCCGGGCGCGCCAGCAGGCGAGGCATGCGCCCAACAGGCCCAGCGCCGGCACGACCGCGATCGGCACGGCGATGCGCAGCGGGTGCTTGTAGATCGGCTTGGCTTCCCGGACGTTGTTGAGCCAGAGGTTGGCGAGTTCGTCCGACACCCCCTCCGGCCGCGACAGGCACTTGGGGAACAGCACGGCGAAGCCGCCCGCGATCACCGCGCCCACGGCGGCGCCGGCCGCGAGCCGCGCGAGGCGGCTTTCGAGCGGCAGCCGCGAGAGCGCGAACAGGGCCGCGCCGCCCGCGACCGTCACCGACAGCCACACCGGGGTCAGCGCATCGCAGCGCATCGCGTAGTTGGCGTTGGAGGCAAAGGCGACGAAGCCGAGCGCGCTGCCGCCGGCGAGCGTCGCGCCATAGACGGCGAGCCGCCGCGCCTCCGCCCGGTCCCACACCCAGCGCAGCGCGACCAGGCCGCCTGCCATCGCGCAATAGGGCAACAGTTCCAGGCCGATGGTGAGCGACACCGCGCTCGAGATGCCGACCAGCGCCCCGCCCCTGCCCTTGCGCGGATCGGCGAGGCCCGCGACCGTCACGCTGAGGCAGGCGAGCTGCCAGCCATGGTGGTCGATGCGCATTGGCATGAACATCGGCAGCGTCGCGGAACAGCCGAACAGGAACAGGATGGCGAGCGCCCATGCCTGGGGCGCGACCAGCCGGCGGACGGTGGCGGCGATCGCGACCAGCACGATGCCCAGCGGCAGAAGCGGCGCGATGCCGCACGCCAGCCGCTCGGCAAGCGCCGCACCGGTGAACGGCTTGAACAGCAGGAACAGCCCGGCGATCGGCAGGTCGACGAGCCGCGACCAGTGGATGTCGATCCCGGCCGGGGGATCGAGGCGGTACTGGCGCAGGTCGTACCAGCCCTGGCCGCCGAGCAGCCCGCGGACCTGCATCAGCCGCATGTTGTCGTCGGTGTCGTTGAGCACCAGCCAGTGGATCTGCGGCCAGCGTTGCATCAGATAGACGGTGGCGATCACCACCCAAACCAGCAGCGCCCGGCGCACCCAATGGCGCTCCAGCATCTGTGCGAGACTGAGCTTGCCCGACCCGTCGTTCAAAACCGCTTTCCTCACCCCGGCGGGCACGATACTGCCCGCGCGCTCGGCGCCGGCTCTAGTGGCGGGCGCGCAAAGGGCAAGGGCGAGACGGGCGTGGACACCATCTTGAGACGGGTCGAGACGATGCGGACGAGCGGCATGCTCGGCCAGCTGATCCGATTCGGCATCGCGGGTGGCATCTCAACGCTGATCTATGCCGCGGTGTACCTGCCGCTCACCACCTGGGTCTTTCCGCGGGAGCATGCGGTCTACGCGGTGCCGTTCGCCTTCGCCGTGGCGGTGACCGCGGGCTTCTTCCTGCACAGCCGCTGGAGCTTCAAGGGCCATGGCACCCGCCATCCGGGTATCCGCCAGCAGCTGCAGTTCGTGGCGGTGCAGGGATCGGGCATGGCGCTGAACGCCGCGATCACCTGGGTGGGGACGGCGCTGTTCGGGCTTCCTGCCTGGGCGCCGTTGCTTCCGGCCGTGGCGCTCGCCACGATCTTCACCTTCATCCTCAACCGCTGGCTGGTGTTTGGCTGATATGGACCGCGTCATCTACGATCGCATGGCAGCGCATGACTCCACCCACTGGTGGTATCGTGCCCGTCGCGACATCCTTGCCGATTATATCGGGCGTTATGCGGGGTTGCCGAAGGACGCGCGCATCCTGGAGATCGGCTGCGGCACCGGCCACAACCTGCCGATGCTGGCCGCGTTCGGTGACGTGGATGCGATCGAGATCGACGCCGAGGCGCGCGACATCGCCAGCGCGCGGCTCGGCAAGCCCGTGGGCGAGGCGCCGCTTCCCGAGCTCACCGGCGTTCCGGAGGGGAGCTACGACATGGTCGCGGTGCTGGATGTCGTCGAGCATATCGAGGACGATGTCGCGGCACTCGCCGGCATGGCGCGCCGGCTGAAGCCGGGCGGCAAGATCCTGGTCACCGTTCCGGCGCACCAGTGGATGTGGAGCGCGCACGACGTGGTGAACCACCACCATCGCCGCTATTCCAAGGCGACGCTGGCGAAGGCGATCACCGACGCAGGCCTGGCCCACAACGGCCTGCGCTATTTCAACTCGCTGCTGTTCCCGGCGGCGCTGGCGGCCCGTGCCGTCGGCAAGCTGACCGGCAAGGACGACAGCGACGATTCACCGCCCGCGAAGCCGCTCAACCTGGCGTTCGAGAAGATCTTTGCGCTGGAGCGGCACCTGGTGGGCCGCATGCCCCTGCCGCCCGGCCTGTCGCTGATCACGCTGCTGTCGCGACGGGCTTGACCCTCCTGCGGGCATGATGCGCAAGGATTTCGCATCGAACCGTTCGTGCTGAGTAAGGGCTGAGCTTGTCGAAGCCCCGTATCGCAGCACCGGTGGCAGTCCTTCGATACGCCATTTCGACTTCGCTCAATGGCTACTCAGGACGAACGGGTATACTCCGCGTCCTCACGCCTACTCCGCCGCGCCGGGTCCGCGGGGCGCGTAGATGACTTCGCCCGGCTCGCCGGCGCGATAGCCGAGCGAGGCGCGGCCCTGCACCGGGCCTGCCACGTCGGCGACGAGGTACAGCGGCCGGCGCTTCGATTCGACGTAGAGCCGGCCGAGATATTCGCCGATCATGCCGAGCACGAACATCTGCACCGCGCCCAGGAACACCACCACCAGCATGGTGGAGGTCCAGCCCTGGACCGCATTCCCCATCGCCCAGCCGACGGCGATGTAGAGCATCAGCAGCACCGACGCGCCGGTGAGCACCAGCCCCATGTGGCTGGCGAGCCGCAGCGGCGCGGTGGAAAAGCCCGTCATCGCGTCGAACGCGAAGCGCATCATCTTGGCTAGCGGATATTTGGTTTCGCCAGCGTGGCGCTCGGCACGATCGTAGAGGAACGGCACCTGGCGGAAGCCGACCCAGGCGACCATGCCGCGGATGAAGCGCGCCTGTTCGGGAAGCGACAGGAAGGCGTCGAGCGCACGCCGGCTCATCAGGCGGAAGTCGCCGGTGTCGAGCGGGATCGGCGTGTCGGTGACGCGATCGAGCACGCGGTAGAAGATGGCCGCCGTCAGCTTCTTGAACAGCGACTCGCCCTCGCGCTTCCGGCGCACGGCGTAGACCACGTCGGCGCCCTCGCGCACCATCGTCTCGCGCATGTCGGACAGCAGTTCGGGCGGATCCTGAAGATCGGCGTCGAGGATCAGGATCTGCTCGCCCGCGCACAGGTCGAGCCCGGCGGTGAGCGCCAGCTGGTGACCATGGTTGCGCGAAAGATTGATGGCGACGACGCACGGATCCGCAGCGGCAATGCGCTGCATGACAGGCCAGCTGCCGTCGCGCGAGCCGTCGTTGACCAGCACGATCTCGTGGCTGGCCCCCACCGCGGTATGGGCCGCGGCGGAGACGCGCGCGTGGAGCGCGTTCAGACACGCTTCTTCATTGTAGCAGGGGATCACGATCGAGAGCGCAGGCCGGTTCATGGGCCGGCGCGATACTCCAACTCTGCGCCGAACGGAATTGCCTGTGCGACGGTCAGCGCGGCAACAGTCGCGGAAGCTGGGGCAGCAGTTCACGACCGAGGAAGCCCATCGGCCCGTTTGCCATCGCCAGCGCCGCCCCCGCCTCGCCGTGCAGCCACACGCCCCAGCCGGCGGCGACCAGCGGATCGGCCCCGCGCGCGATCAGCCCCGCGATGGCGCCCGCGAGCACGTCGCCCGAGCCGCCCGTGGCAAGCCCGACCCCGCCACCCGCATAGCGCAACAGCGTCCGCCCATCGGGTGCCGCGACCAGCGTGCTGCTGTCCTTGAGCAGGACCACGGCCTGGAAGCGCTCTGCCGTTCGCAGGGTCACGCCCTCGCGATCCCTGGCGATCTCTTCGGGCTCGCAGTCGCACAGCGCCGCCATCTCGCCGAGGTGCGGCGTGAGAACCAGCCTGCCCCCGAAGGCCGAGGCCAGCCGCTCGGCGAGCGGCCCGGCACAGGCGACGGCGGCCGCGTCCAGCACCAGTGCCGCATCCTCCGGAGGATCGTCCGCGAGTTGCTCCACCAGCCGGATCGCTGCCGTGCGATCCGAAATGGCCGGCCCCACCACGATGGTGTCGCAGCGCCGCGACTCTTGCGCCAGCGCGCCCGCCTCGCCCGCGATCTCGCCGTCCGCGTCCTCCTGGAGCGCGGTCACTCCGGCTTCGGGCATTGCAACCCCGAGCAAGGGCGCTGCCGAAGCGATCGTCGCGAGCATCAGCTTGCCGGCGCCGACTCGGAGCGCCGCCTCACCGGTCAGGAGCAGCCCGCCCGGCACGCGCCGGGAACCGCCGACAGCCAGCACCCGTCCCCGGCTGTTCTTGTCGGTGCCTTCGCCATGGATGGGCAGCGGATTCTTGGCGAGCCAGGCGCTGTCGATTGCCGTCGGTCCGCTCATCCGCGCACTCCGGCGCTGCGGTCCGGCTCGGCGGTGACCGCGACCGCGCTTTCCTCCACCGGCGCCGTCTCGTTGTAGCGGACGAGCGCCAGGCCGCCGTAGCGGCCCTTGTCCGGATCATAGCGATATTCGGTGACGGAGCAGTTCGCCACGTCTCCCTCCCGGTCGATGCCCAGGATCTCCGCCTCGCTCATCCGCTCGATGACGTAGCGCAGGCAGAGCACCACGACCTGATGCGCGACGATCATCACCCGGCGGCCGCCATAGTGCAGCCCCACCGTGTCCATCAGCGAGCGCAGGCGGAAGATGACGTCGCACCAGCTCTCGCCACCCGGCGGCCGATGGTAGAATTTCCCGAGCAGCCGGCGGAACTCCGCCTGTTCGGGCTGGAGCGTGACGATGCCGCTGGTGGTCAGGCCATCGAGGATACCGAACTCCTTTTCGCGGAGTCGCTCGTCCGGGCAGATCGGCTCTTCGGGAATGGCGGTGCCGCCCTGCTCGCGGAACAGCCGCGCCGTCTCCATCGCCCGGGCATAGGGGGAGGCGAGCAGCACCTCCGGCCGGCCGTGCGCCTCGCCCCGCGCAAACCAGCGGCCGAGCGCGCGCGCCTGCTCCTCGCCGCGGGGGGAGAGCGGCACGTCCACGTCGCGGGTGCCCACGGCGATCCGCGGGGCGCCCGCCGCGTGGGCCGCGTCGCGCGCCACATTGCCCGCGCTTTCCCCGTGCCGCACGATCCAGAGGCGTTCGGGCCAGGCGGGGGAATGGACGGTCGGCATGGACGGTGGCTCCTGCGGCATCTTCGCAGGAAGGAAGCGGCGAACCCCGGAGGGAGTTCCAGAACTCCCTCTTTTTGCGACCCTTTCGCAGGTAAGAACCCGCACTTCCCACAGCCGCACCCCCTTGCTACAGCCCGCCGCGAATCTCGCATTCGCTTTTGATGGCGGCGCGCCCGAGCGGGACCCCCTCCCGCCCCTCCGTCCGCGCCGCGCAGACTGGAAGGACAAGTCCACCTATGACCGCCATCGGCCAGGACACGCTCGGCACCCGTGACACGCTCACGGTCGGCAGCAAGAGCTACAGCTACTACAGCCTCGCCAAGGCCTCGGCGAAGCTCGGCGACATCAGCCGCCTGCCCTTCTCGATGAAGGTGCTGCTGGAGAACATGCTCCGCTTCGAGGACGGCACCACCGTCACCCCGGCCGATGCGCAGGCGATCGTCGACTGGCAGAAGGACGCGCGCTCCGACCGCGAGATCCAGTACCGCCCGGCGCGCGTGCTGATGCAGGACTTCACCGGCGTCCCTTGCGTGGTCGACCTCGCCGCGATGCGCGACGCGATCACCAAGCTCGGCGGCGATCCGGCCAAGATCAACCCGCAGGTTCCCGTCCACCTCGTCATCGACCACTCGGTCATGGTCGACGAGTTCGGCACGCCCAAGGCGTTCGAGCAGAACGTCGAGCTCGAGTACCAGCGCAACATGGAGCGCTATGAGTTCCTGAAGTGGGGCTCCAAGGCGCTCAACAACTTCCAGGTCGTTCCGCCGGGCACCGGCATCTGCCACCAGGTGAACCTGGAATATATCGCGCAGTCGGTCTGGTCGTCGCAGGCAACCGACGGCAGCGCCATCGCCTATCCCGACACGCTGGTGGGCACCGACAGCCACACCACGATGGTGAATGGTCTCGGCGTGCTCGGCTGGGGCGTGGGCGGCATCGAGGCGGAAGCCGCCATGCTCGGCCAGCCGGTGTCGATGCTGATCCCGGAAGTCGTCGGCTTCAAGCTGACCGGCGCGCTCAAGGAAGGCATCACCGCGACCGATCTGGTGCTGACCGTCACCCAGATGCTGCGCGCCAAGGGCGTCGTCGGCCGCTTCGTCGAGTTCTACGGCCCGGGCCTGTCGTCGATGACGCTCGCCGACCGCGCGACCATCGCCAACATGGCGCCGGAATATGGTGCGACCTGCGGCTTCTTCCCGATCGACGAGAAGACGATCGACTATATGCGCCTGACCGCGCGCCCGGAGGAAGTGATCGCGCTGACCGAGGCCTATGCCAAGGCCAACGGCTTCTGGCACGAAGCCGGTCGCGAAGACCCGATCTTCACCGACACGCTTGAGCTCGACATGGGCAGCGTCGTCCCCAGCCTCGCCGGCCCGAAGCGTCCGCAGGACCGCGTCAGCCTGAACAAGGTGGACGAGGTGTTCAACGGCGACCTCACCAAGCTCTACAAGAAGGAGCAGCCGGAGCGCGTCGCGGTCGAGGGCAAGGACCACGACATCGGCGACGGTGACGTCGTGATCGCGGCCATCACCAGCTGCACCAACACCTCCAACCCGTCGGTGCTGGTTGCCGCCGGCCTGGTCGCTCGCAAGGCGCGTGCGCTGGGCCTGAAGCCGAAGCCCTGGGTCAAGACCTCGCTCGCGCCGGGTTCGCAGGTGGTTACCGACTACCTCAACAAGGCTGGCCTGACCGAGGACCTGGACGCCATCGGCTTCAACCTCGTCGGCTATGGCTGCACCACCTGCATCGGCAACTCGGGCCCGCTCGCGGCGCCGATCAGCCAGGCGATCAACGGCAACGACATCGTCGCCGCGTCGGTCCTGTCGGGCAACCGCAACTTCGAAGGCCGCGTGTCGGCCGACGTGCGCGCCAACTTCCTCGCCTCGCCGCCGCTCGTCGTCGCCTATGCGCTGAAGGGCACCGTCACCCAGGATCTGATCGAAACCCCGATCGGCCAGGGCTCGGACGGCCAGGACGTGTTCCTCAAGGATATCTGGCCGACGAACCAGGAAGTCGCCGACCTGATGGCGGCCAACATCGACGACGAGATGTTCCGCTCGCGCTACGGCAACGTCTATGCCGGTGACGAGCATTGGAGCGCGATCTCGGTCGAGGGTTCGGACACCTACAGCTGGCCGACCAGCTCGACCTACATCCACAACCCGCCCTATTTCGAAGGCATGTCGATGACGCCGGCGCCGGTCGCCGACATCATCGAGGCGAAGCCGCTGGCGATCCTGGGCGACTCGATCACGACCGACCACATCTCCCCGGCCGGCTCGATCAAGGCCGACAGCCCGGCGGGCAGCTTCCTCCAGGAGCACCAGGTCGCGCGCAAAGACTTCAACAGCTACGGCGCGCGCCGCGGCAACGACGAAGTCATGGTCCGCGGCACCTTCGCCAACATCCGCATCAAGAACGAGATGGTGCCGGGCGTCGAGGGCGGCATGACCCAGTATGAGGGCGAGGTGATGCCGATCTATGACGCAGCGATGCGTCACAAGGCGGACGGCACCCCGCTGGTGGTCGTGGCCGGCAAGGAATATGGCACCGGATCGTCGCGTGACTGGGCGGCCAAGGGCACCAACCTCCTGGGCGTGCGCGCGGTGATCGCCGAGAGCTTCGAGCGCATCCACCGTTCGAACCTGGTCGGCATGGGCGTGCTGCCGCTGCAGTTCGCCGAAGGCGTCAGCCGCCAGTCGCTGGGGCTGAAGGGCGACGAGACCTTCACCATCCAGAACGTCGCGGGCCTGCGCCCGCGCCAGGACGTGGAGGTCACGCTGGTCCGTGCCGACGGCACCACCGAGACGTTCCAGGCCCGCTGCCGGATCGATACCGTCAACGAGCTCGAGTATTTCCTGAACGGCGGCATCCTGCACTACGTGCTGCGCAAGCTCGCCGCCTAAGCAGCCGCCGGACGAGCAAGAGGGGCGTGGGAAGGAAGCTTCCCGCGCCCCTTTTTTTTGCTCCTTTGCCCGCGGAATGAGCAGCTTGCAGGGCGGCTGCCTAATTCCCCTGCAGAGGTGCGGAATTTACGCGCACGCCGATGTTGCAAGAACTGCAACTGCACCAATAAACCTTCGCAATTGCGCAAAGCCGTGCTGCGGCGCACAAAGGACGTGCCTTTCAGGCATCCTCTCCTAAACCTTTCAAGGCCGGCCCTCGGGTCGGCCCTTTTTTTTGTCCGCCGTTCTGCTATGCGCATGGCACTGCAGCCGCCGAACGATAATAATCACTGGGAGCGGAGCCGCCGGTAAACCGGCATGACGGCGGGTGCAGCGTGGGGGATCGAGCTGCCACCAGCGCCTGCTCTCCCCCACGAGCATCCTCTTTTTTGGTTCGATGGCCGGCCGGACCGCCTGCCGCCAAGCCGGGACACTGCTGCCCGGACGCGCTACAAGCGCACCATGACGTTCCGCCTTCACATCCCCGAACAGCCGAGCCCCGAAGATCGCGAGGCGGTGCTTGCGCCGCTGCGCGCCTACAACGAGCAGATGGCAGGACCGGCGAAGGCCGAACCCGTGGCGATCCTGTTGCACGATGAAGAGGGCAACAGCGTGGGCGGCCTGTGGGGTCGCAGCGGCTATGACTGGCTGTTTGTCGAGTATCTGGCGGTCCCGGAGGCGTGGCGCGGCCAAGGGACCGGGAGCGCACTGATCGCCGAAGCGGAACGGATCGCCCGGGCGCGCGGCTGTTGCGGCCTGTGGCTGGACACCTTCGCCTTCCAGGCCCGCGGCTTCTACGAGAAGCTGGGGTTCCGCGTGTTCGGGACGCTGGAAGACCACCCGCGCGGCAGCCGGCGGTTCTTTCTCAGCAAGCGGCTGGACGGTTAGGCTTCTACGGCAGAAAGTCCTCGTACACCGGCGAAGGCCGAGGTCCAGTTGCGATGCGCTTCGGGCGTTTGCGCGCCCCTCTGGCACCTTCCCAACTGGGCCCCGGCCTTCGCCGGAGCACGTAGCATTACGTGCGGCGCAGCGCCCTGCCTGCCACCGCGTCCAGCCGCGCCACCAGCGCAGGATCCCGCATCGACGGCGCGGTCATCAAGGCCGAGTCGAGGCAGGTATCGATCGGAGACGCTGGTCGCTCCTCCGGCAGAGCCGTGACCAGATGCTGCACGAGCGCCCGCGCCTTCGATGCATTGGCGTCGAGCTGCGCGAGGATCTCGGCAGTGTCCACCGCCTCCCCTTCGCGCCAGCAGTCATAGTCCGTGACCATGCCGACCAGCGCGTAGGGCAGCTCCGCCTCGCGCGCGAGCTTGGCCTCGGGCATCGCCGTCATGCCGATCACCTCGCAACCCCAACTGCGGTAGAGTCGGCTCTCCGCACGGGTCGAGAACTGCGGACCTTCCATCGCCAGATAGGTGCCGGTCGGCGACACCGCGGCACCGGCCGCGCGGGCGGCGTCGGCGGCGAGCGCCGACAGGCGCGGGCACACCGGGTCTGCCATCGAGACATGCGCCACCAGACCCGGGCCGAAGAAGCTCGACGGCCGCCCGCGGGTGCGGTCGATGAACTGGTCGACCATGGTGAAGCTGCCGGGCGGCCGATCCTCCACGAGCGATCCCACCGAGGAGATCGCCAGCACGTCCGTCACGCCCAGGCGCTTCAGCGCATCGATGTTGGCGCGGGCGTTGAGGTCGGAGGGCGGGATGCGGTGCCCGCGGCCGTGGCGCGGCAGGAACACCACGCGGACATGCCCCATCCGCCCGACGTAGCAAGCGTCGGACGGCGAGCCCCACGGCGTTTCCACCGTCTCCCACCGTCCCTCTTCCACCCCTGCGACCGCGTAGAGGCCGGAACCGCCGATGATACCGAGCGTCCAACCGCTCACGCCGCCAAGCCCGTCGTCAGGCGGGGTTGAACACGCCGCAGGCGATTCGGCCGCCGCTGTTGCCCGAAGGATCGGTCATCAGGTCGTCCGCGCTCGCATGCACCATGAACGCCGAGCCATCGGCATCGAGCAGGCCGTCGAAGGTGCCGCCCGGCAGCGTGAATTCGATCGAGCCGGTGCCGTCGGTGCCGACCAGCAGGTTGGGCATGTCGCCCGCGTGCGGCCCGGCTGGGTTCTTCGTGCCGTGCTGCCGGGCGGTCGGGTTCCAGTGGCCGCCCGCCGTCGTGAAGTCCGGCGCATCGCAACGGCCGGTGGTGTGGACATGGGCGCCGTGCGGCCCCTGGGGCAGCCCGTTGACGCTGAGGGCGATGCGGACGCCACCCGGCACCTCCGTCGCCGTGGCGGTACCCGCCGGCGCATTGGCGGCGGTGCGCAGCATCGCGGTCGCGACGCGCGGGGCGGCAGGCGCTGCGCTGCTGTCGACGGGAGCGGTCTGCGTGCAGGCAGCCATCAGACCGGTCGCGGCGAGCAGGGCCAGGTGCGTCTTCATCGTCGTTCCCCTTGTTTGTTGCCAGTTCAATGGCCGATCGCAGTGGCAGTTCCGCGTCAGCCGGGCATCGGCCCCGCGATCAGCATCGGGTCGAGCCGACGCCCCTTCCAGACCATGCCCCAGTGGAGATGCGGGCCGGTCGCGCGGCCCGTGCTGCCGACCGCGCCGATCACCTCGCCCTGGCGGATGCGCTGCCCGGGCCGGACGTCGATCCGCGAGAGGTGAAGAAATGCGCTGCTGAGCCCCATGCCGTGGTCGAGCATCAGCAGATTGCCCTCCAGGGTAAAGGGCGAATCGGCCGCCAGGATCACCACGCCGTCTGCCGGCGCCGTCACCGGGGCGCCGGTGGGCTTGGCCACGTCGACCCCCGAATGGTAGCTGCCGGGCTCGCCCGCATAGATGCGCTGCGACCCGAACCGGCCAGAGATCCGGCCGGTCGCCGGCCACTGGAAGCGTTGCGACCAGCCTTGCGCACCGGTCTCCTGCTTGCGGGCGGCGGCGATCTGGGCGAGTTCGGGCGGGCGGCGACGCTGGAACTCGGCGCTCGGCTGGCTGACCTTGGGAAGCGTCGGCAACCGCTCGATCTGCCAGGCGCGCGGGGCGACGCTGAGCGTCTCGACCTGTTCGCGTCCGTCTGCGAAGCGCGCGACGAGCCGGGCGGTGGGCCCCGCGTCGCGATCGAAGGCGATCAGGAAGCGGCTGTCCGGTGCGAGTACGATCGGCTCGCCGTCGAACGTGAGCGACGTCACCCCTGCCGGCGCGGTGCCGACCAGCATGCCGCCCTGAATGCGCTGCCCCTCGTACCGGAACGGCGCAGGGGCCGCCGGCCGCGGCGCGGGCGCAGGCGCGACCGCCACGGCCGCGGGCGGCGCCTGAACCGGCTGGGCCCGGCCGGCCGCTTCCGGCACGACGGCGCAGCCGGGCAGCGCCGCCATCAGCCCCGCTGCGAGTGTCGCGCCTGCGCGCAGCCTCACGCCGGACGCATCGCCGCGGTTGCGGCCTCCGCAGTGGCATAGGCTTCTTGCCGCTCGGCGCTCCAGTAATGAAGCTCCTCGAGCGGGATCTTCTCACCGGTGCGGGCGCAGACGACGTGGTCTCCCGGCGACAGGACGCGGAACCCGCCCGAGAGATAGTGGAGGCGCGCCTGGCGCGAGCTGTTCGACATCAACATCCGGTAATCCATAGAGGCATCAGAGCAGGCTCGGCTGCTCGGGCTTGTCCGAAGAATAGGGCTTGCCCCCGGCGCGCTCAACCCGTGCGTCCACCACGCCATCGCGGAAGTGGAGCTTCAGGCCGCCCGCAGCACGGGCGGCGGCGGCGGAGTCGATGGTCTTGCCGGTGCCGCGCGCCTCGACGCGGACATAGCCGCGCTTGAGGAGGTTGTCCGGGTTCACGCTTTCCAGCAGCCGGCCGACAGAGGCGAGATGCTGGCGGCTGCGATCGAGCTGGCGGTCCAGCATCGCGGGCCGCAGCACCGCCGACTGGCGGTCGAGTGTGCGCCGCGCCTGGCCCAGCCGCCGCTCCAGCCCCAGGCCCAGCCGCTGCGCGAGATCGTCGACCCGCTGACGCTGCGGCCCGAGCAGCGCGTCGCGCCGCGGCAGCACGCGGACGAGCGCTGCCAGCCGCTCCTCCCCGCGCTGATGATAGCGGCGGACGCAACGCTCGGTGCGCATCGCGTGGCTCTGGACGGTGTGGCGCAGGTCGGCGAGCACCGGCACCGCAAGCTCCGCCGCCGCAGTCGGGGTCGGCGCGCGCAGGTCGGCGGCATTGTCGCACAGACTCGTGTCGGTCTCATGCCCCACCGCCGAGATCACCGGAATCGAGCAGTCCGCGACCGCGCGCACCACGGCTTCCTCGTTGAACGCCCACAAATCCTCGATCGAACCGCCACCGCGCGCGACGATCAGCAGGTCGGGACGCGGCACCGGGCCGCCGGGCTCGATCGCGTCGAAACCGCGTACCGCCGCTGCGACCTGCTGGGCGGCACCCTCCCCCTGCACCTGGACGGGCCAGACGATGACATGGCTGGGGCAGCGGTCCTCCAGCCGGTGGAGGATGTCGCGGATCACCGCACCCGTGGGCGAGGTGACGACGCCGATCACGCGCGGCAGGAAGGGCAGCGGCTTCTTGCGGGCGGCATCGAACAACCCCTCGGCGCCGAGCTTGGCCTTGAGCTTTTCGAGCAGCGCCATCAGCGCGCCCTCGCCCGCCAGCTCCATGCGATCGATCACGATCTGGTATTTGGAGCGACCAGGATAGGTGGTGAGCTTGCCGGTCGCGACGACCTCGATGCCGTCCTGCGCCTGAAACGGGAGCGCGGCGGCGGCACCGCGCCAGATCACGCCGTCGATGACCGCACTCTCGTCCTTCAGGCACAGATAGACGTGGCCGGAGGCGGCACGCTTGTAGCCCGAAATCTCGCCGCGCAGGCGGACATGGCCGAACTCGCCCTCGACCATGCGCTTCAGCCGGCCGGCAAGTTCGCTGACGCTGACGGGTGCGGCGTTGTCGCCGGGGATGGGCTCGGCTACGAGCCGCCCCGATGAAAAGCCGGAAAAAGGATCGGGCATGAACGTCCTGCTGGTGGGCTCGGGGGGGCGCGAACACGCGCTCGCATGGCGGCTCGCACAATCTCCGCTCCTCGATAGGCTCTATGCCGCGCCAGGCAACCCCGGCATTGCCGAGTATGCCGAATGCGTGCCGATCGCCGCCACCGATCAGGCGGCGCTGCTCGCCTTCTGCCGCGAGCACGACATACGCTTCGTGGTGGTTGGGCCCGAGCAGCCGCTGGTCGAAGGGCTTTCGGACCGGCTGCGCGAGGCCGGCATCGCCGTGTTCGGGCCATCTGCGGCGGCGGCACAGCTGGAAGGCTCCAAGGGTTTCACCAAGGACCTGTGCCAGCGCGCGAACATCCCGACCGCGGGCTATGTCCGGGTGACTTCGCTCGAAGCCGCTCGCAACGCGCTCGGCACCTTCGGGCTGCCGGTCGTCATCAAGGCGGATGGCCTGGCTGCCGGCAAGGGCGTGACCATCGCCAGCTCGCCGGAGGAGGCAGACGCGGCGCTGGTCGCGCTGTTCGATGGCCCCGGCGCGGAGGCGGTGATCGAGGAGTTCCTGACCGGTGAGGAAGCCAGCCTGTTCGTCCTGACGGACGGCACCAGCTACCTGCCTTTCGGATCGGCGCAGGACCACAAGCGCGTCGGCGACGGCGACGTGGGCCCGAACACCGGCGGCATGGGCGCCTATAGCCCCGCACGGGTGCTGACGCCGGAGCTGGAGCAGCTGGCGATCGACACGATCGTGCGCCCCACCATCGAGAAGCTGGCCGAGGAAGGCATGCCCTACAGCGGCGTCCTCTATGCCGGGCTGATGCTGACGCCGCTCGGCCCCAAGCTGATCGAGTACAACGCCCGCTTCGGCGATCCCGAGTGCCAGGTGCTGATGATGCGGCTGGAAAGCGACCTGCTGGAGATCATGCTGGCGACCGCCGAGGGCCGGCTGGCAGGGCACAAGGTGCGCTTTTCCGACGACCCCGCGCTCACCGTCGTCGTGGCGGCGCGCGGCTATCCGGGCACACCGGCGGCCGGCGGCACCATCACGGGCATCGACACGGCCGAGGCGCATGGCGCCCGCGTGTTCCAGGCCGGCACTCGCCGCGAGGGCGAGGCGCTGGTCGCGTCGGGCGGCCGCGTGCTGACGGTCACCGCGACCGGCCGCAGCGTCCGCGAGGCACAGGCCGCGGCCTACCGCGCCGTCGACCGCATCGCCTTTGCCGACGGCTTCTGCCGGCGCGACATCGGCTGGCGCGAAATCGCGCGCGAAGAAGGCTAAGCACCTCAACGCCTTGAGGATGGCGGCTGCGCCGCTATGTTCTGCCTCCGGCCGCGGTTTGGCCGGCCGGAGGCGTACACATGGAAGAAGCCGAACAATCCCGCCAGACCGTCGTAGGGGCGGCGGACCAGATGATGCCCATCACCGTCACCCATCTGGTGGTGATCGCGGTCTTTGCGGCGATCATCGTCATCGCGATCCTGTGGGGAATGCGGCTTCGCGCCAAGCGCCGCGCCGCCGAGCGCGAGCTGGAAGCGATCGGACACAGTCGCCGCGAGGAACCTGGGGCGGCGGTCGCCGATCCGGACGCACCGGGCGCGGCCATCGCAGCCGAGCGCCGAGCGCCGGTGGAGCCGACCGACCTCCCCGCCCCCGCGCCGCAGCCTGTGCAGGAACCGCAGCACGCCGCTCCCGCGACCGCGCCGGCACCCGCCGAGCCGATCGCGTCCGCGGCACCGCCGGCACCTGCCGAGCCCCCGGCCGCAGCTGCACCGAGCGCGCCGCCTGCCAGCCCCGCCCCGGCACCCGCACCCGTCCCTGCTAACGCAGCAAGCGACCTCACCACGCTGAAGGGCCTGGGCCCTAAGGTGGCCGCGCAGCTCGCCGAGATGGGGATCACGAGCATCGCCGACCTGGCTGCGCTCAGCCCGGCCGAGGCCGACCGGATCGATGCGTCGCTCGGCACCTTCCAGGGCCGGATGGCGCGCGACCGCTGGGTCGAGCAGGCGCGCCTGCTCGCAGCAGGCGACCGCGCCGGCTATGAAGCGAAGTTCGGGAAGCTCGGCTGAACTCTTGAAGCCGCCGCGGGTCAGGCCGCGGCGGACACCAGCAGCTTGTCGATCTTGCGCCCGTCCATGTCGACGATCTCGAACCGCCAGCCCTGCTCGAGGAAGTGCTCGCCCTCCTCGGGCAGGTGCTTGAGGATCGCAAGGGCGAGACCCGCGACCGTCGCATAGTCACGATCCTCGGGCAGCTCGATCCCCAGCCGCTCGGCCAGCGCGTCGGCCGAGAGCTGGCCGGAAACCAGCAGGGTGCCATCCTCCCGCGCGATGACGTTAGGCGTGTCGCCCGGCTCGGCGTCGGATGCGAACTCGCCGGCGATCGCCTTGAGCAGGTCGGCAGGCGTCACCAGCCCTTCGAAATGGCCGTATTCGTCGTGGACCAGGCCCATCGGCACATCGGCACCGCGCAGCGCCGTGAGCGCGTCCATTGCATCGACCTGATCGGGCAGCACCGGGGCGACATGCATCAGGCGGCGCAGGTCCAGCGCCTCGCCGCGCATGGTCGCCGCAACGATATCGCGCGCCTGCACCACGCCCACGACCTTGTCGATCGAGCCTTCGGCGACGGGCAAGCGGGTGTGCGGCGTATCGGCAAGGGCGGCGCGCAGCTTCTCCGGCTCCAGGTCCAGGTCGAGCCAATCGACGTCGGTTCGCGGCGTCATGATCTCCCGCACCGGCCGGTCCGCCAGCCGCACCACGCCGGAGATGATCGAGCGCTCATGCTCCTCGATCACGCCGGACTTGGTCGCCTCGGCCACCAGCAGTTGCAGTTCCTCGGCGGTGACGCGGTTCTCCGTCTCGCGATCGAGGCGCAGCAGCCGGAAGACGAGGCCGGTCGTCGTGTCGAGCAGCCAGACCAGCGGCGCGGTCAGCTTCGACAGGTAATGCATCGGCAACGCAACGATGGCGGCGATCGGCTCGGGCGAGCGAAGCGCGAACTGCTTGGGCACCAGTTCGCCGATCACCAGCGAGGCATAGGTGGTGAGCCCGATCACGATCGCGAAGCCCGCCGTCTCGCCGGTCTCCGGCGCGAGGCCGAGCCAAGCGCTCAGCCGCTCGCCCACCGGACCACCGAGGCTCGCGCCCGAATAGGCACCCGCGACGATGCCGATCAGGGTGATGCCGATCTGCACGGTGGACAGGAACTTGCCCGGATCGCTCGCCAGCCGCATCGCGGTGGCCGCTCCCCTGCCGCCGGCGCGGGCCAGCGCCTCCAGCCGGGCGGGCCGTGCGGACACGATCGCGAGTTCGGACATGGCGAAGACGCCGTTCAGGAGGACCAGCGCGAGAATGATCGCGACGTCGATCCACGGAAATGGGGTGAACTGGGTCATTGTTCTGCCCCACGCTTAGCCGCAATGGTGCGGCCCCGACAACCGCATCCTCAGGCTTTTGGTCAGGCAGCGTTCAAATCGCGTGCGGAACAATCCTGTCCGGGTCGGTGTTCACCGAAACAAGATCAAATCACGAAATTGCAGACGGAGGAGCATGATGCGGAGTGTGTCGAAGCTGATGTTGGCAGGCGCGCTGGGCACGATGACGCTGACCAGCGCGTGCGTGACGGACCCGGAAACCGGCCAGCGCACGATTTCGAAGGCAGCGATCGGCGGCGTCGGCGGTGTGCTCGGCGGCTATCTGCTGGGCGACCTGGTGGGCGGACACAACGACCGCACCGAAAAGATCGTCGGCGCGGGCCTGGGCGGCATCGCAGGGGCTGCGATCGGCAACTACATGGACCGGCAGGAGCGCGAGCTGCGCCAGCGCACCGCCGGCACCGACGTGCAGGTGGTCCGTCAGGGCGACGACCTGCTGCTGAACATGCCGTCCGGCATCACCTTCGCCTATGACAGCGCCACCGTGCAGCCGCAGTTCCAGCCGACGCTGGACCAGGTCGCCGACGTGCTGTCGCAGTACAACCAGACCTATATCGACGTGTACGGCCACACCGATTCGAACGGGTCGGACGCGTACAACCAGACGCTGTCGGAGCGCCGCGCCTCGGCCGTGGCCGGCTATCTGACGACCCACGGCGTGCAGAGCGCGCGAATCGGCACCCGCGGCTTTGGCGAGACCCAGCCGATCGCCAGCAACGACACCGACGCCGGCCGCGCCGCGAATCGGCGCGTCGAGATCAAGATCGTGCCGATCAACCAGGACGAGGTCCGCTAAGGCGGGCCGGGTTCTGTCCCCAGCCAGCGCTCCTGCGGAGGCAGGAGCACGGTAATTGCGAAGCGCCCGTCGAGTTTCGGCGGGCGTTTTGCTGTGCCGGCCTTTGCCGACATCGCGGTGGGCGTGCAGATCCTGGGCTCAGCCGCGCTGCTACCGCCGGTCCGCAAAGAAATCGCGCAGCAGCGCCGCGCCTTCGCGCTCGCCGATGCCCGGATAGATTTCGGGCCGGTGGTGGCAGGTCGGTTGCGCGAAGAAGCGCGGACCATGCTCCACGGCCCCGCCTTTCGGATCGGATGCGGCGTAATAGACCCGGGCGATCCGGGCATGGGCGATCGCGCCGGCGCACATCGCGCAGGGCTCCAGCGTCACCCACAGGTCGCAATCCTCCAGCCGCTCGCGCCCGAGCGCGGCGGCGGCGGCGCGAATCACCCGCATCTCGGCGTGCGCGGTCGGGTCGCAGAGCGTGCGCGGCGCGTTGCCGGCGACCGCGAGCACGCGCCCGTTCTGGAGCAGCGCGGCGCCCACCGGCACCTCGCCCGCAACCGCAGCAGCGCGCGCCGCGTCGAGCGCCAGGCGCATGGGTTCGGGAAGCGGAAAGGCCATGGCCGCGTCATGGCCCGCCGGGAAGCCTTACGCCAGCGGCCAGGGTGCGAGACACCCCGGCCGTGGCGTGGCGGTTACTGCGCCGCCTGGGTGTTGTCGGCGCGCTGGATGTCGAGGGTCGGCACCTGCACGGTGCGGTTCTCGGTCCCGACGTCGACGCGGCCCACGTCCGCTTCGAACTTGGGCGCCTGGACGGCGGCGGGACGGACCATGTCGATGCTGACCAGGCCAAGCATCATCGCGCCGATCAGCAGCAGGACGACGAGGCCGAGGATGAAGAGGATCGCGCGCATGAAAGGATTCCCCGGTTGCCAAAAGGATTCGCTGCCGGAATAACGCGCGCAGGCGGCGGGCGGTTGCACGCTGCGCAACGTCAGTCCGCGGTGGCGCGGTTGACGCGGCGCGCCTCTGCCGTTACTAGCGCCGACTTTCCCGGGGCAGTTGCCCCGACCATTGCCGTAACCAGGAACCAACGCATGTCGCGCATTTGCGAGCTGACCGGCAAGGGCCGGCAGGTGGGTAACAACGTTTCCCACGCCAACAACAAGACCAAGCGTACCTTTCTGCCGAACCTGCAGAACGTGACGCTTCTTTCGGACGCGCTGGAGCGCGGCGTGAAGCTGCGCGTGTCGACGCACGGCCTGCGCTCGGTCGAGCATGTCGGCGGCCTGGACAACTGGCTGCTCAAGACCCGCGACACCGACCTGTCGCTGCGCGTTCGTCGCCTGAAGCGCGAGATCGCCAAGAAGGTCGCCACCACCACCGAGGCGGCGGCCTGATTTAGCTGCCTGTCCCCTTCGGGCGGACGGGCGGCCTGATCCTGCTACCTTCCGCCTGCGGGCGGAAGGTCCAGCCGGAACTTCAAGAGCAGCGACTGCTCGATCCACATCTGGTTGTCGTCGGACGCGAGCCACAGGATGGTCGCGTCTTTTTCATGCGTGACGGCCAGCGCCTCGTAATTGTCGTGAATCACGTCGTCCGCGAGCCGGGCGATCTCCCGCCCCTGCACCACCGCACCCGGCCGAATCGCCTCCGGTTCGATGACGGAGAGGATGGCGGTGAATCCTTTTCGCAGCGATGCCGCACGATGCAGCATGAGCAGCCGTCCGTCGGCGAGCTCCACCACGTCCGTGGGCGCATAGTCCTTGGGCGGCAGGTAGCGGAAGTGAAAGCCGCGGTCCGGGTGCACCGTCGGGTCGCCTGCGAATCGGATCGCGTCAAAGCCGATCTCCCGCCGCTTCCGGTTGCGGGCACCTTCGCTGAACACCAGAAACGCGCCGGATCGCAGGCGCACCATCGCTTCCGGCCCGCTGGCGTTGGGCCACTTGGCCATCGCCCTTGGGCGGACGTGTCGCTCCGCGGCGCGAAAATCGGCGGAGTAGCGCCAGATCGCGTTCGCGCGCTCGAAGCCTACCCACAGGCGTCCCGTCGCCGGATCCACCGCAAGCGATTCGCTGTCGCGGTCGCGCTTTTCCCAGCCGGTGCCGGGGCCGCCGGGGAGCGACAGGAACTCCGGCTCCGTGACCTGCCAGTCGGCGCCCATGCGGAAGCGAACGACCGACCCGAAATCGCTGAGGAGCGTGAACCGATCTCCCTCGACGCGAAGCGCGGAGAAGCCGCCGAAGGCGCGGTCGCGGCTGGTGAGCTGGACGCCGCCCAGATAGGTGAGCGCTCCCACCCGGCGATCCTGCGGGTCGCCCGCCCGCAGCGGCACTTGCCGCGCCGTCACGGTCGGGTGCTTGCCCAGGATCTGGCGGGGAATGGTGCCGGTCCAACTCGGCACGAGCGCCAGCGTCAGGAGCACCACGGAAGCGATACGCATGCATCGGCCTTAAGCGGCGATTCGGCATCGCGACAGCCGTTTCGCGCATGAACCTCCGATAACGAGCGCATTCAGGCTCGGCTCAAGGCGACTCGGCCAAAAGGGCTTCATCGACGACGGGCAATCCCGCCGCTGACGGAAAAGTTCGAGTTGGGAGACGACCGATGTTCAAGCAGCTTTCTCTCGCAGGCGCCGCCCTCGCCATGGGCTTCACCGCGCTGGTTCCCACCGCTCCGGCGGTCGCGCAGAGCCGCCACTATTACGGTGATCGCCACTATGATCGCGGCTACGACCGTGGCTACGACCGCCGCTATGACCGCGGGTACGATCGCCGCAGCTATCGCGGCAATGACCGCCGCTACTACAACAACCGCAACTATCGTCGCTGCGACAATGGCGACGGCGGCACGGTGATCGGCGCGGTCGCAGGCGGCCTGCTCGGCAACCAGGTTGCGGGTCGCGGAGACCGCCTGCTCGGCACGGTGCTGGGTGGTGCAGTCGGCGCGGTCGCCGGTCGTGCGATCGACCGTGCGGACAGCCCGCGTCGCTGCCGCTAACGGATTTCGCTCCCCTGTAGCGTATCGGGAGCCGGGGCCGGTCCAGCGATGGACCGGCCCTTTTTCGTTTTGGCCGTAAGGGCGGGAGGAAGCCCGCCCCCGGATCAGTACATGTGCTGGCCGCCGTTGATCGACAGGGTCGAGCCGGTGATGAAGCCGCCGTCCTCCGCGCAGAGGAAGGCGACCGCGCGCGCGATCTCATGCGCCTGGCCAAGGCGTCCGACGGGGATCTTGGCGACGATCTTTTCCAGCACGTCCGCCGGAACTGCCGCCACCATCTCGGTATCGATATAACCCGGCGCGATCGCGTTCACGGTCACGCCGAAGCGCGCGCCTTCCTGCGCCAGCGCCTTGGTGAAGCCGTGGATGCCCGACTTCGCCGCCGCATAGTTGACCTGGCCATACTGGCCGGCCTGGCCGTTGATCGAGCCGATGTTGACGATGCGTCCCCATTTGCGCTCGCGCATGCCGGGGAACACGGCCTTCGCCATGTTGAAGCAGCCCCCCAGGTTGGTGCGGATCACCTCGTCCCACATCTGGGCCGTCATCTTCAGGATGGTGCCGTCGCGGGTGATGCCGGCGTTGTTGATGACGACGTCGACCGGCCCCAGCGCCGCCTCGACCTCGGCGACGCCCTGCTGGCAGGCATCATAGTCGCTCACGTCCCAGCGGAACGCGGCGATGCCGGCACGCTCGGTGAACGCCTTCGCCTTTTCCTCATTGCCGGCATAGTTGGCGGCGACGGTCATGCCTGCTTCCTTGAGCGCCAGGCTGATCGCCTCGCCGATGCCGCGCGTGCCACCGGTTACAATCGCTACCCGTGCCATGACCTTGCTCTCCATCCGAGTTACGCGCGCCAAAACAGGCCGCTCGCTTCCCCATCAGGCTAGGCGGCGGGCAGCCAGCCTGCAAGCTCCGCTGCAAGGATGCTGCGCAGCATCCGCAATCCCACAGGCTCGGCGTTGAGGCATGGGAGATAGGCGAAATCGGTACCACCCGCCTCCTCGAACGTCTCGCGTCCGCGGATCGCCAGTTCCTCCAGCGTTTCCACGCAATCGGCCGAGAAGCCCGGAGCGACGATCGCCACCCGCCGCTTTCCGGCCCGGGCGAGCGCCGCCAGCGTGTCGTCGGTCGCCGGCCCCAGCCACTTGGCCCGGCCGAAGCGCGACTGGAACGCGACCGCCAGTTCAGTCCCCAGCGCTTCCGAGAGGAGCCGGCCAGTCTTCTGGCAGTGGCAGTGATAGGGATCGCCCAGTTCCAGCGTCCGCTGCGGCATGCCGTGGAAGCTGGCGACGATCGCGTCGGGGGTGAAGGAAAGCTTCGCCAGATCCTCCCGCACCGTCTGCGCCAGCGCGTCGATATAGGCGGGATGATCGTGATAGGGCGGCAGCGTCCGGATCGCCGGCTGCCAGCGCATCCCTGCGAGCGCGGCAAACGCCTTGTCGTTGGCCGTCGCCGTCGTTGCTGCGCAATATTGCGGGTAGAGGGGTGCCAGCAGGATGCGTTCGCATCCCGCGGCTTTCATCGCGCGCAGCCGTTCGCCGATCGCCGGATTGCCGTAGCGCATGCCCCATTCGACCAGCACCTCGGGGCCGAACGCGTCCTTCAGTCCCTCCGCCTGCGCGCGGGTGACGGCGGCGAGCGGCGAGCCTTGCTCCGTCCACACCTGGCTATAGGCATGGGCGGATTTCTTCGGCCGGGTGTTCAGGATGATGCCGCGCAGGATCGGCTGCCACGCGATCGCCGGCAGTTCCACCACCCGCCGGTCCGACAGGAACTCGCCCAGGTAGCGCTTGACCGCCCGCGGCTCGGGCGCATCGGGGGTGCCGAGATTGATCAGCAGGACGCCGATCCGGGGCTGGGGAATGGCGGGATGATCGGCGGGCGGCGTCATTCTTCCTCCGGTAGCAGCGGAAGGCGGCGGAGGCGAACGCCGGTTGCGGCCATCACCGCGTTGGCGATGGCGGGTGCGACCGGCGGCACCGCGAGCTCGCTCACCCCGCCCGGATCGGCGTCGCTACGGATCAGTTCCACCGACACCTCGGGCGTGTCGGCGAGCCGCGGCAGGTTCATCGCCCCGAAGCCGCGCACATCGGCGAGATTGTCGGTGAAGCCCGTGGTGGCGCCGAGCGCCGCGGCCATTCCGAACATCAGCCCGCCCTCGATCTGCTGGAGCACGAGGTCCGGGTTGATCTGCCGCCCGCAATCCACCGCCGCGACCAGGCGATCGACCTTCACCCGCTGGTCCGCGCCCATCCGCGCCTCCGCCATCACCGCGATGAAGGAGCCGCGCATCTGGTGGCAGGCGAGCCCCTGGCCGCTGCCCGGGATCCCGCCCTGCCATCCGCCGAGCGTCGCCACCGTCGACAAGCACCGCGCCAGCCGCGGGTTGCCGCCGAGCATCGCGATGCGGAAGGAATGCGCCTCGATGCCCGCCACATGGGCGAGCTCGTCGATGAAGCACTCGTTGAAGAAGGCGGTGTAGCTGTGGGCGCCCGATCGCCAGTAGCCGACCGGCACGCCGATGTCGGCCGGGTGATGGTCCACTGCGAGCGCAGGGATCGCATAGGCGGGGACCGCGCCCTCCACCGCCAGCGTGTCACCGCCCTGCGGCAGCAGCATGGCCGCGCGCGCCGTCGTGTCGCCGGCGAGCAGGCGCTCCGAAAGCTCGTGGCCGACGGGAGGCGCCGCGATCTTGCACAGCCAGCCGGCGACCCCGCCCCCCTTTGCCAGCCGCGCCGTCATGCGGGCGGCGGCCGGCGGGCGGTAGCGATCGTGGAGGCAGGTCTCGCTGCGCGACCAGGTCAGTTGCACGGGCTTTTCCAGGCGCCGGGCCAAAAGCGCTGCCTGCTCGGCGACCTGATGCTCCAGGTTCGCGCCGAAGCTGCCGCCGGCGATCGTCGGGTGCAGCACGACGCGCTCCTCGCCGATGCCAAGCGTCCGCGCCGCCGCCGCGCGTGCGAGCGCCGGGGCCTGGGTGGGCATCCACAGCGTCAGCCGCCCGTCCCGCCACGCCGCGGTGGCGGTGGTCGGCTCGATCGCCGCATGCAGGGCCGCCCCCACGCGATAGTCGGCGGTGACGACCTGTGCGTCCTTGAAGGTCGCGGCGAGATCGCCGACGCGCGCCATGCGGGCACCCTCGCCATCGAGCGCGGCGTCGAGTGCGGCGTCGATCGATTCGCTGTCCACCAGCGGGCTGCGCGTCTCGAAGCGGGGGGCCAGCGCATCGAGCGCAGCATTGGCGGCCCACCAGGTCTCTCCTACGGCGGCGACCCAATTCGGGTTCTCCACCACCGCAGAGACGCCGCGCACGCGATCGGCGGCCGCACGGTCCACGCGCACGAGCCGGCTGTCGCCGATCGGCCCCTGGCGGATGGCTGCGAACACCATGCCGGGCAGACGGATGTCGCCCGCGAAATTGGCGCTGCCGTCGACCTTGGCGGGCGCGTCGAGGCGGGGCAGCGACTCCCCGGTCAGCCGCTTCTCCTCGCCCGTGCGCAGCGGCAGGTCGCCGCTTGGCAGCCGCTCGTCGGCCGCGTCCGCGGCAAGCGTGCCGAACCGCTCACGCTGCCCGCCGGCGATCACGAAACCGTCGAGTGTGGCGCAGCGGTGCCAGTCCACGTCCCAGCGGCGCGCCGCCGCCTTGCACAGCAGGATCCGGGCAGCAGCCCCGGCCTTGCGCAATTCCCCCTCGAACGCGCGGACCGAGGTGGACGCGGCGGTGAGCATCAGCGTCTGCGCCTCGGCGTGACGGCTGCGCACCCGCTCGGGCAGGTGGCCCAGCGCATCCTCGAACAGCACCGATGCCGCGAGCCGGTTGGCATAGAGCGGGTTGATCGGTGCCGGCTCGACCGCGACGGTGCGCCAGTCCGCGCCCAGTTCGTCGGCAACGATCTGCGGCAGGGCGGTGAACACCCCCTGCCCCAGCTCCGCCTGCGGCACCGCGACGATCACCTGGCCGTCCGCACCGATCTTGATCCACGGGCCGAAGATCGTCTCGCCCTCGGCCGCCGTCAGGTTGACGGCGTGGTCGCGTGGCCAAAGCGCCCAGCCGACCACCAGCCCCACCCCCGCCGCGCCGCCGACCAGCAGCCTGCGCCGGGTCAATCCCGTTGCCGAAGGGGCCGCGCGCGACACTGCATCCAAAGCCATGGCCGCCGCTCTATCGCCCGGCGAAAGCCGGCGCCAGCCGGCCTGCGCTTCCGCGCTTGGGTTTTCCGGGCGAGCGGCGTACCAGCAGCGCAAAGACTTCCGGAGCCTTCGACTTGATCCTTTCGACGCTTGCCGCCGCCGGCGGCCACATCCGGTTCGACCAGCTGGGGCTCGACCCCGTGGCGCTCGACCTCGGCTTCTTCACGTTGAAATGGTATTCGCTTGCCTATCTGGCCGGCATCCTGGTCGGCTGGTGGTACCTGCTGAAGCTGCTGGCGCAGCCGGGCGCCCCGATGGCGCGCCGCCATGCCGACGACATGGTCTTCTATGCGACGCTCGGCATCATCCTGGGCGGGCGCATCGGCTATGTGCTGTTCTATGGCGAGGACATGTGGTCCGATCCGTGGCGGATCCTGCGCCTGTGGGACGGCGGCATGTCGTTCCACGGCGGCGTGGTCGGCACGTCGATCGGCATCTTGCTGATGGCACGCAAGCACAAGCTCAACTGGCTGCGCATCCATGACTATGTCGCGTGCTGCGCACCCTTCGGGCTGTTCTTCGGCCGGCTCGCGAACTTCGTGAACGGTGAACTGTGGGGCAAGGCGACGGACGTGCCCTGGGGCATCGTGTTTCCCAACACCGTGGCGGGCGGGCTGGATCCGGCGCGCCACCCCAGCCAGCTCTATGAGGCGGGCCTTGAGGGCATTCTTCTCGGCGCGCTTCTCTGGTTCCTGTTCTGGCGCACCAACGCCCGTTATCAGCCGGGCAAGCTCGTCGGCTGGTTCCTGCTGGGCTACGGCCTCAGCCGCTTCTTCGTCGAGTTCTTCCGCGAGGCGGACGAGCAGCTGATGGAGTTCGCGCGGCAGACCGGGCTGCACATGGGCCAGTGGCTGACGCTGCCGATGATCGCGGGCGGCATCTACCTGATCGTCACCGCCAATCGCCGCCGCCAGCGGATCGAGCCGATCGCGGGGTCGGAGAGCGTGGCTTGAGCGAGGGGTCGCTCCCCGACCGGCTCGCCCGCGCGATCACGCTGGGCGGGCCGATCCCGCTGTCCCAGTTCATGGGCGCAGCGAACGCCCATTATTACAACAGCCGCGACCCGCTGGGCGCGCGGGGCGACTTCACGACGGCGCCCGAAGTCAGCCAGATGTTCGGCGAACTGGTGGGGCTGGCGCTTGCCGACGCCTGGCACCGCGCCGGGCGGCCGCCCGCCCGCTATGTCGAGCTCGGGCCGGGCCGGGGAACGCTGGCAGCCGACGCGTTGCGCGCCATGGCGAGCGCAGGGCTCAAGCCGCAGGTGCACTTCATCGAGACGAGCGCCACGCTGCGCGCCGCGCAGAAGGAGCGCGTGCCCGACGCCGAATGGCACGTCGACCTGGTCGGGGTTCCCGACGACGGCGCGCTGCTGGTGGTGGCGAACGAGTTCTTCGACGCCCTTCCCATCCGGCAACTCATCAAGACCGTCGAGGGCTGGCGCGAGCGGCTGGTCGCCTGCCAGGACACGCTGTTCCTGCCGATCGCCGGCACCACCGGCTTCGACCCGATCGTGCCGGAGGCGCTGCGCGACGCACCCCCGGGCTCGATCCTGGAGACGGCGCCCGCCGCCGTCGCGGTGATGCGCCAGCTGGCGAAGCGGCTGGTGGCGCAGGGCGGCACCGCGCTGGTGATCGACTATGGCTACACCGGGCCCGCGATCGGCGACTCGCTGCAGGCGGTGCGCGAGCATCAATTCGCCAATCCGTTCGACACGCCCGGCGAGGTGGACCTCACCGCCCATGTCGACTTCGGGACATTGCTGGAGGCCGCACGGGTCGAGGACGCCAAGGGATATGGCCCGCTCGAACAGGGGTTCTGGCTGACCGCGCTCGGCATCGACGCGCGGGTGGCGACGCTCGCGCTCGCCAGCCCGGAGCGCGCGCAGCAGATCGCCGACGATCGCCAGCGGCTGGTCGCGCCCGACAAGATGGGCGAGCTGTTCAAGGCGATCGCCGTCACCGCGCCCGACTGGCCGGCGCCGGCGGGGTTCGCATGATCCTGCGCGACGCGCTGCCGGCGGACGGGCCGGCGCTGTCGGAGATGGCGAAGCGCTGCTACTGCGACACCTTCGGCACGCTCTACCGCGCCTCTGATCTGGCTGCGTTCCTCGACGCCACCTTCGGCGAGAACGGCCTGCCTTCGCATCTGTCGGATCCGGCCTACAAGATGCGGCTGGCCGAGGCGGAAGGCGGCGCGATCGCCGGCTTCGCCAAGCTGGGCCCCGTCGTTTTCCCGGGCGACTGGGGTGCGCGGACCGTCGAGCTGCACCAGCTGTACGTGCTCGGCCCTTGGCAGGGTGAAGGCGTGGCGCCAGCGCTGATGGACTGGGCGCTCGCCACCGCCCGCGCCCAGGGCGCCGACCGGCTGGTGCTGAGCGTCTACGTCGACAACCATCGCGCCCAGCGCTTCTACGCGCGCTACGGCTTCGTCGAGGTCGGTCGCTATGAATTCGTCGTCGGCGAGCAGGTCGACGACGACCGAATCTGGAGCCTGGATCTGTGAACCATCCCGAAGTGATCCGCGCCGCCACGCTGGCAGGCGTGCCGCACGGCTTCCTCGGCCGGCGCGGCGGGGTGTCGAGCGGCATCCATGCCGGGCTGAACGTCGGGCTGGGCTCCGAAGATGCCGCCAAAGTGGTGGCGGAGAACCGTCGCCGCGCGACCGAGGCGGTGCTGCCGGGAGCGCAGCTGGTGACGCTGTTCCAGGTCCATTCCGCCGAGGCGGTCGTGGTGACGCAGCCGTTCGAGCAGGCCCTGCGCCCGCACGCCGACGCGCTGGTGACGGACCGGCCGGGCCTCGCCCTCGGCATTCTCACGGCGGACTGCGCGCCGGTGCTGCTCGCCGACCGTGAGGCGGGCATCGTCGGGGCTGCGCACGCGGGTTGGAAGGGCGCGATCGGCGGCGTCACCGACTCCACGCTGGCGGCAATGGAGCAGCTGGGCGCCAGGCGGGAGCGGATCGCTGCTGCGGTCGGTCCCTGCATCGCGCGCGCCAGCTATGAGGTGGATGCCGACTTCGTTCGCCGCTTTGCCGAAGCCAATCCGGAGAACGAACGCTTCTTCACCGACACGCGAGAAGGCCACGCCCAGTTCGACCTGGAGGCCTATGTCGTCCACCGGCTCGCAAGCGCCGGCGTGCGGCGGATCGAGGCGCTCGGCCTCGACACCTATGCCGATCCGGAGCGGTTCTTCAGCTACCGCCGCGCGACCCACCGCGGCGAACCGGATTATGGACGGCAGATCGCGATCATCGGGCTGGAATAGACCTTCAACATCCCCGTTCGTGCTGAGTAGGGGCTGAGCTTGTCGAAGACCCGTATCGAAGCATCCCGTCCTTCGATACGCCATTTCGACTTCGCTCAATGGCTACTCAGGACGAACGGTGGTGGTTCTGGGGCCTTCCCGCGTCTACTTCGTCATGCCAGCTAAGGCTGACATCCTTTCGCGCGGCCGAAAAGGGCCCTCACCCGCCGCCGATCCCCTCGATCACCTTGCCGGTGCCCTCGCATTCCGGACACTCCACGCCGTTGATCCGCCCGCTGCCGCTGCAGCGCGGGCAGAGGTTCTCGCCGGTGCCGGGCGTACCGGGTGCGGCGTCGTCGCCGGGCGACAGGGGTTGTTCGGCCATGGCATGCTCCTCTTCCTCACGCGTCGAAACGCACCGGAGCGGCCGACGCTCCCTGCACGGGAAGCGTGATCGCGGCTCGACAGCGGCAGCGCGCGGCGGCATCAGGCGGGCATGTCCCCTCGTTTCGACTTCACCATCCACGCGACCGACGGCCGCGCCCGCACCGGCGAGATCGCGATGCGCCGCGGCACCATCCGCACCCCTGCCTTCATGCCGGTCGGCACCGCCGCCACCGTGAAGGCCGTGAAACCCGCGGACGTGCGTGCCTCGGGCGCCGACATCCTGCTCGGCAACACCTATCACCTGATGCTGCGCCCGGGCGCCGAGCGCGTGCACCGGCTGGGTGGCCTCCACGGCTTCATGGGCTGGGACCGGCCGATCCTGACCGACAGCGGCGGCTATCAGGTGATGAGCCTGTCCGAGCTCACCAAGCGCTCCGAGGACGGCGTCGAGTTCAAGAGCCACCTCGACGGCTCGCGCCATCTGCTGAGCCCCGAACGCTCGATGGAGATCCAGCGGCTGCTCGGGTCCGACATCGTCATGGCGTTCGACGAGCTGGTGCCGACCACCGCCACCCGCGACGTGCAGGCGCGCGCGATGGAGCGCTCGATGCGCTGGGCGAAGCGCAGCCGCGACGGCTTCGATTCGGGCGGCGCCCATGCCGAGGGTGCGGCGCTGTTCGGCATCCAGCAGGGCGCGCTCGATCAGGAGTTGCGCCGAGAGTCGGCGGATGCGCTGAAAGACATCGGCTTCGACGGTTATGCGATCGGCGGCCTCGCGGTCGGCGAGGGCCAGGAGGCGATGTTCGGCGTACTCGACTATGCGCCCGGCCAGCTCGACGCGGCCAGGCCCCGCTACCTGATGGGCGTTGGCAAGCCCGACGACATCGTCGGTGCGGTCGAGCGCGGCGTCGACATGTTCGACTGCGTGCTGCCGACCCGCTCGGGCCGCACCGGCCAGGCGTTCACCCGCACCGGCCCAATCAACATCCGCAACGCGCGCTTTGCCGAGGACACGGGGCCGCTCGATCCCGAATGCCCCTGCCCCAGCTGCACCGGGTGGAGCCGCGCCTATATCCATCATCTGGTCCGCGCGGGCGAGATCCTGGGGGCGATGCTGATGACCGAGCATAATCTGTGGTTCTACCAGCGGCTGATGGCGGACCTGCGCGCGGCAATTGCGGCGGGCAGCTTATCCATGTTCGCCAACGACTTCCGGACGCGCTATTCCAGTCGCGGATGATCGTACTCGGAGAAGAGCAATGACCGACACGCACCCGATCAACGAAGTCGAGGCCGCCTGCAAGGACGCCAAGCGCGTGCGCGAAGCCGCGGCCGAAACCGCCGATATCGAGCGGCCCAAGCGCTGGCCCGCCGTTCCGATCAGCATCGGCGTCGGCATCGGCTCGGCGGCGCTCACCGCCGCGCTGCTCTACGCAAACCGCTCCCGTACCAAGCGCTGACCCGCGCACCGCAAGGCTGATCGATGCACCCTTTCCGCGCGGCGCTGCTGCTCGCCACTGCACTTGTTCCCGCAACCGCCGCCGCACGGCAGCACGCCCCCGCCGCATCGACCGCGAAGCCACCAGCACCGGCCCCGGTCGCACCGCTCGCCTATACCGAGCGGACGCTGGCGAACGGCCTCAGGGTCTATGCGATCCGCGACACCTCCACCGCCAACGTCGCGGTGCAGGTCTGGTATGACGTCGGCTCGAAGGACGATCCGCGCGGGCGATCGGGCTTTGCGCACATGTTCGAGCATCTGATGTTCAAGCAGACGCGCAACCTGCCGTCCGAGGCGTTCGACCGGCTGACCGAGGACGTGGGCGGCTACAACAACGCCTCGACGGCCGACGACTACACCAACTATTTCGAAGTGGTGCCGGCCAATCATCTTGAGCGGCTGCTGTTCGCCGAGGCCGATCGCATGGCGACGCTGGTCGTGGAGCCGACCAGCTTCGCCTCCGAGCGGGGCGTGGTGAAGGAGGAGCTGCGCAGCCGCGTGTTCGCGCAGCCCTATGGCAAGCTGTTCGGCTTTTACCTGCCGATGATTTCCTACACCCGCCATCCCTATGCGCGGCCGGGGATCGGCAGCATCGAGGATCTGGACGCGGCCACGATCGACGACATCCGCGCCTTCCACGCGACCTATTACCGGCCGGACAACGCCGTGCTGGTGGTCGCCGGCAACTTCGACCCCGCCGAGCTTGACCGCTGGGTGGACCAGTATTTCGCGCCCGTAGCCAAGCCCGACCGGCCGATCCCGCGCGTGGCGGTGAAGGAGCCCCCACGCACCGCCGCCACGCGGCACGTCGTCCATGCCGAGAACACGCCGCTCCCCGCAGTGGTGCTGAGCTACCAGGTTCCGCCCGACAACCACCCGGACCAGGCCGCACTCGCGGTGCTGAACGCGGTGCTTTCGACCGGGCGCAACTCGCGGCTGTACCAGGCGCTGGTCTATCGCGATCAGCTCGCCCAGTCGGCCGAGACCTATCTGGACAGCAAGAAGGACACCGGCGTGCTCGCGGCCTATGCGATCGCTGCTGGGGGCAAGGACATCGGCGCGGTAGAAGCCGGGCTGAAGCGGGAAGTGGCACGGCTGCGCGATGCGCCGGTCTCCGCCGCCGAACTGGCGGAGGCCAAGAACGAGATCCTGGCGGCCGCACTCGCCCGGCGCGAAACCGCCGAGGGGCGTGCCTTCACGCTCGCCAACAGCGTGATCGTCAACGGCGATCCCCGCGCCGCCGACCGCCAGCTCGCCGCGATCGCCAAGGTCGATGCCGCCGCGGTCCAGCGCGTCGCCCGCCGTTATCTGGGGGAGAACCAGGGGGCGGTGCTGCAATATCTGCCGCAGGCCGAGGGTGCAGCCCCAGACGACTCGATCCGTATCGCCCCCACCGTCGAGACCCGCGCGCTGACCATTCCCGCCGGGGTGGCGCTGCATCAGGTCGCATCGGAGGCCGAACGCAAGCCGCTGCCACAGCCGGGTCCTGCCGCCACCGCGGCGCTTCCCGCGCGGACGGAGACGCGGCTCGCAAACGGGCTGCGGCTCGTAACCGTGCCCAAGCCCGGCCTGCCGCTGGTCGCCGCGACCTTGGTCGTCGACACGCGTGAGCTCTCCGCGCCCGGCCGCCGCCCGGAACCGAGCCAGTTCGCGACCGAGCTGCTGACCGAAGGCACCCGCGCCCGCTCCGCCACGCAGATCGCGGCGGAGGTGGAGGCGCTGGGCGCATCGCTCGACACCGACGCAGAGGACGACGGCGCGAGCGTCTCGCTGCTGGTGGGCACCAACGGGCTCGCTCCGGCGATGGGCATCCTGGCCGATGTGGTCCGCAATCCCGCCTATGATCCCAAGGAGATCGAGCGGGTCCGTACCCAGTGGATTGACGCGCTCCAGATCGAACAGTCGGATCCCGGCTCGCTCGCAGGCAAGGTCGCGGCGCGCGCGGTGTTCGGCGACAGTCGCTATGGCAAGGTTGGCACGGAAACCAGCTATCGTGGCGTCACTCGCGAGCAGATCGTCGCCTCCCATGGCGAAGCCTGGCGGCCGGATCGCGCGACGCTGATCCTGGTCGGCGACATCACGCCCGCCAAGGCGCAGGCCATGGCCGAGCAGCTGTTCGGCGACTGGCAGGCAAGCGGCGCCAGCGCCGCGGCACCGGCGGAGCCCGCGCTTCCAGCGAAGCCCCGCGTCGTCGTGGTCGACCTGCCTGGCAGCGGGCAGGCGGCGGTGGTGGTCTCGCGCGCGGCGCTGTCGCGCGGCGATCCGCGCTTCCCGGCCGCGCGGCTGGCGAGCACGGTGCTGGGCGGCGGCTTCTCGTCGCGGCTCAACCAGGAAATCCGCATCAAGCGCGGGCTTTCCTACGGGGCACGCAGCGCCCTTGCCGGCGATCGTGGCGTGGGCCCGTTCAGCGCCACCGTGCAGACCAAGAACGAGTCCGCGCCCGAGGTGGTGGACCTGATCGTCGCGGAGCTGCGCCGCATCGGCCGCGATCCGGTGCCGGCCGCCGAGCTCGCGACGCGCAAGGCGGTGCTCTCGGGCGGCTTCAGCCGCGATGTCGAGACGCGCGGCGGCCTGGCGGGCAAGCTCGGCGCCTATGTGCTGGCGGGCCAGCCGGTGAACGCGATCGACAATGCGCTCGCAGAGATCGAGGGCGTCGATGCGCAGGCGGTGCAGCAGGTGGCGGCGCAGGTGCTCGACCCGGCCGGCGCGAGCATCGTCGTGGTCGGTGATGCCAAGCAGTTCGCGGACACGCTGCGCCAGCGCTACCCGCAGGCCGAGGTGATCCCGGCCAGCGCGCTCGACCTCGACACGCCGAAGCTGACGCGCTGATCGGGGCAAGGGCCAGGGAGTGACGGTGCGGCGCCTGGGACGGATTGGCAGGCGACAGGTCGCGGTGACGACGGCGGCCGCGGCCGCCCTGGCCTTCTCGCTGCATGCGGGGCGCATCGCGCTCGACCAGCAGCAGCGCGCCGCCGCCCGCCGCATGGCCCTGCCCCCCCGCAGCACCGCGCAGGCGGAGGCGCCGCCCTTCTCCGGCGCGCTCGCGGCACCGCAGGCCGGCACCACCGGCACCGCGCCGCTGCCGGACCTGCCGATCCCCGCGCTCGCCGCCATGGAGGGAGACGGGTCGATCGTGCCCGCCCGCCCCTTTCGCGCGCGCGGCAGCGTGCTCGACCAGGCGCGTGCGCTCGAATGCCTCACGGCCGCAGTCTATTACGAGGCGGCGAACGAGCCCGACGACGGGCAGCGCGCGGTGGCGCAGGTGGTGCTCAATCGCGTCCGCCATCCCGCCTTCCCGGCAACCGTGTGCGGCGTGGTCTACCAGGGATCGGAGCGGCGGGGCTGCCAGTTCAGCTTCGCCTGCGACGGTGCCATGGCCCGGCGGCGCGTCCCCGCCGCCTGGGCACGCGCGCGGCGCGTCGCGGCACAGGCGCTGAGCGGCGCGGTGTTCGCGCCGGTGGGGCTCGCCACTCACTATCACACCTATGCGGTCACCCCGGCGTGGAACCGCTCGCTGGTGATGACGGGCGCGTTCGGGGCGCATTTCTTCCACCGCTGGAAGGGGTGGTGGGGGACGGCCGATGCGTTCAGCGACCGCTACGCCGGGCGCGAGCCCCCGCCGGGGCCGCACCTGCCCTCGCCGCTCGACCCGCTCCCGCTTCCGGAAACCGCTGCGGGCGCAGCTCCGCCCCCGACGCTGCAACCGGGCACCGACGCGCCCGAAGTGCGCCCCGCACCCACTCCGGCGCCGCCCGCGGCCGAAAACAAGCTGCCGGAATCGACGGTGCTCGACCGGTGGAAGGACTCGGGCAAGCCGTTGCGCTGAAACGAACGACGCCCCGCCGTTACCGGCGAGGCGTCCTGGTTCGCGATCGTCGGGCTCAGCGGCGGGGGCCGTGATATCCCTGGCGATCATGCTTCTGATACTTGGTGCGTGCCATCAGCCGGTCGAGCCGTTGGTCGAGGTCACGCCGCTCGCCCACCGAGAGGCCACCGCCGCTGCGGCGATAGCGATTCTCGAGCTGCGCGATCTGGCGGTAGTCGGCGCGGAGGCGAGTGGCCTCGCGACGATCGAGGCGGCCGCTGCGCACGCCTTGGTCGATGCGGTGCTCGACAGTTGCCTGGCGCTGGTTGATGTTCTGCCACGGCGCCGCGCTCGCGGCGGTGGGCAGCGCGGCCGCGGCGATCCCCAGGCCCGCGATCATCAGTGCGATCTTCTTCATGGCTACACTCCTCAAATCCGACCTTCGTCCGGTCGAGAAGCAATTTGGGGCCGCGCCGTCGCTGGATCGTGTCAGCAATAGCGCTTTTGTGTCGCCGATTGTCGCAAGTGCGACGGCGTCGTTCATCTTCGGCCACCCCGGGTTGGAGCGTTCTGCCTGCATAAAAAGCGGGCGGCCCGCCGGAAGACGGACCGCCCAAGGGGGAATGGTCGGGAGGGAACGGAAGTCGTGCGCGTCTCAGGCTGCGCGGGTGCGCGTGCTCGCCAGCCGGCCGCGGCCGATGCTGGTCAGCAGCGTCTCGAACTGGTGGGTGCTGAACCCTGCGGAGAAGAAGCGGGCGATCTCGGACTTGGGCAGGTTGTCGCCGCGGTGCCAGGCAAGCACCGACAAGCGGCGCAGCGCCTCCAGCTTGGGATCGGCGAGCGGCAGGCGCGGGCGGGCGCCGAACAGCGACCCCAGCGCCGTCAGGAGCGGGCCGGGCTGACGGAGGCTTCCCAGGCGTTCCTTGCGGGCGATCGCCACGACCGACCATTCGAGCGGCGACAGCCCGGCCTGGACGGGCACCGGATCGGCCTGCGGCACGATGGGAGCCGCCGCCGCCTTTGCAGCGGCAGCGCCGCCCAACTCGCTGAATGTCAGATAGCCCATGGCCTTCCCTCGATCTCGGATGGGGCAGGTCCACGGCGGTGCCGTCGTCGTCCCCTCAATACCTACTGACCGGTACAGAAGACGATTCGCTCCGTCAACGGGATATTTGTACCCGTTGGTAGTTTTTAGCGAAACCCAGCGTTCAGGCGCTCGGCCACATCGCCAGGCTGGTATCGACCAAGGCGTTCAACGCCTCGCTGCTGGCACCCGCGCCCGCCTGCACCGTCATGCCCTGGAGAATGGCCACCAGGTAGGCGGTAAGACCCTGCGGATCGACGTGCGCGGGCAGGTCCCCCTCGGCCTTCGCGCGCTCGAAACGGGCCACCAGCGCGGCCTGCGAAGAGGCGCGCCGCTTCAGGACTTCCTCGCGGATCGACTCCGCGTCCGCCCCGCAGGCGACCGAGCTGATCACGCCCAGGCAGCCGCGCGGCCCGGAGGTGCTCGCGTGGCTTTCCACCGCGCCGCGCAACAGCCGCTCGGCGACTTCGCGGGCGGTCGGCGCTTCCAGCGCGACGCTGATATAGCTGAGCTTTTCGCGCTCGTAGAGGTCTAGCGCCTTGCGGAACAGCGACTCCTTGTTGCCGAAGGCGGCATAGAGGCTCGGGCGCGTGATCCCCATCGCCTCCGTCAGGTCGGACAGCGAAGCGCCCTCATAGCCCTTGCTCCAGAACACCCGCAGCGCGGCGGCCAAGGCTTCCTCGACATCGAATTCGCGGGGACGACCCCGTCCGGAACAGCAAAGCGCGGCTTTCATAATTCCCGTCATATAAGCAACTTAGCGCTCACGGCTAGAGCTGACGCAAGGCGCGTGCCGGACGAATGCCCAGGATCGGAAGCGCGCCAAGGATGCCGATGACCAGCGTCACCCCCGCCCCGACCGCAAGCGTCCCCAACACGGCCGGGTAGTCCGGCAGCCATTCGAACGCGAACACCTCCACCACGACGTACCAGGCGCCCACCAGGCCGAGCGCCAGCGCCAGGGCCGTGATGGCAGCACTCAGCAACGCATATTCGAGCGCCTGCACCGCCAGCACCTGCGCCCGCGTGGCGCCCAGCGTCTTCAGGATCACGCCGTCATAGGTGCGCGCCTCCCGCGCCGCGGCGACCGCGCCGATCAGCACGGCAATGCCCGCGAGGATCGTGACGGAGGCGGCGGCGGCGATGGCGGTGGCCATCTGGCTGACGATCGTGCGCACCTGCTCCACGACGCCGCGCACCTCGACCACGGAGACGGAGGGGAAGCGCGGCAGCAGTGCACGGGTGACCGCGCCCTCCTGCCCCTTCGCCAGGTCGATCGTGGCGGCCAGGTTGTGCGGCACGTCGGAAATGGCGTTGGGACTGAACACCATCACGAAGTTGAAGCCCAGGCTGTCCCAGTGGATGCGGCGGAAGGAGGCGACGCGCGCCTCCCGCTCGACTCCGAGCACCGAATAGCGGATCGGGTCGCCGATCTTGAGGTCCAGGGCCCGCGCGAGATCGACGTCGAGCGACACCAGCGGCGGGCCGGCATAGCCGGCCGGCCACCATCTCCCCTCCACCAGTTCGTTGCGCTCCGGAAGCGTCTCCGAATAGGTGAGGCCACGCTCACCCCGAAGGGCCCAGGCACCTTCCGGCAGGGTCTCGAGGTCGGCAACGCGCGTCCCGGCATAGGCCGTGATCGTGCCGCGCATCAGCGGGACCATCCGCAGCTCTGCCTGGGGCGCAACGCCGGTGACCGTGCGGCGGAACAGATCAACCTGGTCGCGGGGCACGTCGAGCGCGAACAGCGCCGGCGCCTTTTGCGGGATGGTCTCGCGGATGTTCGCGTCGATGCTGGTGCGGATCGCCGCCAGCAGCACGAACAGCGTGAGGCCCAGCCCCAGCGCCACCACCAGCGTGACCGTACGCGCGCCCGGCCGGTGGAGCCCGGTGAGCGCCAGTCGCAGCAGCGGGCCACGCGGCCGCGGCAAGCGCGCCGCGAGCCAGCGCACACCCCAGCCGAAGGCCGCCAGAAGCAGCAGCGTGCCGGCGATGGTGGCGAAGAAGCTGGCGGTGAACCACGGCTGCTCGGCGGTGGCGACCGCAATCGCGACCACCAGGAGCCCCGCCCCGCCCGTCCACGGCAGCACTCGCCGCCAGGGCGCGCGCCGCAGATCGAGGCTGCCGCGCAGCAGGCCCGCGGCCGGCACGGCGCCCGCCCGAACCAGCGGCGGCGCGGTGAAGGCGAGCGCGGTCAGCAGGCCATAGCCGGCGGCGAGCGCCAGCGGTGCCGGATGGATCGCGAACTCCGGTGCCACCGGCAGCACGTCGCCCGCCACCCATAGGATCAGCGGCACGGCGGCGATGCCGGCCACCAGCCCCAGCAGGATGCCGACGCCGGCGACCACCGCGACCTGAAGCAGGTAGACGCGCGCGATGCCGCCCGAGGTCGCGCCCAGCACCTTCAATGCGGCGATGCTGCCGCGGCGGGTCGCCAGATAGGAGCCCACGCCATTGCCGACGCCGATCCCGGCGATGGCCAGCGCGGCAAGCCCCACCAGCACCAGGAACTGGCCCATGCGGTCCAGGAAGCGCGCTGCGCCCGGCGAGGCGCGGTCGCGGGTCTTCGCCTCCCATCCGCCATCGGGGAAGGCGGCCTTGATCGCCTCCGCCGCCGCGTCCGGCGCGCGATCGGCGGGGAGCGCGATCCGGTACTTGGTCTCATAGAGGCTGCCCGGCTGGATCAGCCCGGTGCGGGCGACACCGTCCAGCGAGACGATCGCGACGGGGCCGAGGGTAAAGCCCTCCCCAAGCCGGTCCGGCTCGTCGGCGATGATACCCGCGATGGTGAAGCGGGCGCTTCCCAGGCGAAGCTGCTGCCCCATGCCGACGGACAACCGCTCCGCAAGGCCGGGGGCGATCCAGACGCGCGTCGGGTCGGCGGGATGGGCGATGCTGCCATCGGCAAGGCGCAGGTTGCCGTAGAGCGGGTAGCTGCGATCCACCGCCTTGAGCGTCACGGGAACCGTCTGGGGGCTCTCGGCACCGCCATCTCGCACGGCCATCGCCTGCATGCCGGTGGTCTCGGAAACCCTGCCGAGCCGGGCAAAGGCTGCGCGCTCCGCCTCGGTCGCGGCACGTTGCGAGGTGGCGAACTCGACGTCGCCGCCCAGGATCGCGGCGCCGCGCGCCTTGAGCTCGCCGTCGATCGCGGCCGACAGGCTGCCGATCGCCGCCAGTGCCCCAACGCCCAGGAACATGCACACCAGCAGCAGCCGCAAGCCGCGGAACCGCCCGTGCAGTTCCCGGCGTGCGAGCCGCCAGGCCAGCCGCCACTCGTTCACTTGGTCTCGTCCCGCACGATCCGTCCGTCTGCCAGGGAGACGATGCGGTCGCAGCGCTCGGCAAGCGCGGGATCATGGGTGATGACGACCAGCGTCGCGCCGGTGGCCGCGCGCCGCTCGAACAACAGGTCCATGATCGCGGCGCCGGTTGCGGCATCGAGGTTGCCGGTCGGCTCGTCGGCGAACACGATCTCCGGCCGGCCGGCGAGCGCACGGGCGATCGCGACGCGCTGCTGCTCGCCACCCGAAAGCTGCGCGGGATAATGGCGGAGGCGATGGCCGAGCCCGACCGCCTGCAGTTCCGCCTCGGCGCGCGCGAACGCATCCATGTCGCCGGCCAGTTCCATCGGGACGGCGACATTCTCGAGCGCGGTCATGGTGGGCAGCAGGTGGAATGCCTGGAGCACGATGCCGATCCGTCCCCGCCGCGCCCGTGCCAGCGCATCCTCGTCGAGCGCGCCGAAGTCGAGGCCGGCCACGTGCACGCTGCCGCCCGTCGCCCGCTCCAATCCGGAAAGCACCGCCATCAGCGACGACTTGCCGGAGCCCGACGCGCCGAGCAGCGCCAGGCTGCTGCCGCGGGCCACGGACAGATCAATCCCGCGCAGGATCGGCGTGGCGGCGTCGCCGTTGCCGAGGGTCAAGGTGACATCACGCGCGGCGATCACCATATCGCCGTGGTTCGTTTCGGGCATGTCGGAGGATCGCATTGGAGGATGGTAGCTTTCGTTATGGAGCGGGTACGCTGCTTCTCCAAGCCTTGCTGCTCGCAGGCTGCGATGATCGACGGGCGCAAGGGGTTCCGGCCGAACAGGCGAACGTACCGGTGAACGGCGCGCAGGCGGCCGCGGCACCCGCGGCAAGCGTGCCCCAGGGTCCCGAGCGGCTGGTGCTGGCGTTCGGCGACAGCCTCTATGCAGGCTACGGCCTGGCGCGCGGGCAGAGCTTCCCGGACGGCTTGCAGACAGCGCTCCGCGGTGCCGGCATTAACGCGACGGTGGTGAACGCAGGCGTGTCCGGCGACACGACTGCGGCGGGGCGGCAACGGCTCGCCTTCTCGCTCGACAATCTGAAGCGCACGCCGGACCTGGTGGTGCTGGGCCTGGGCGGCAACGACGTGCTGCGCCAGATCCCGCCGGCCATCACCCGCGAAAACCTGAAGGCGATGCTGGACGAGCTGAAGCGCCGCAAGATTCCCGTCGTGCTGACCGGCATGATGGCGCCGCCGAACCTGGGGGCGGACTATGCCGGCGCGTTCAACCGCATCTTCCCGGAGTTAGCCGAGGAGTATGACGCGGTGCTCTACCCGTTCGTGCTGAACGGCGTAATCGGCAACCCCGCGCTGATGCAGGCCGACCGGGTGCACCCGAACGCCAAGGGCGTGCAGCAAATGGTCACGCGGATCGCACCGGTCGTGACGGAGCGGCTGCAGCGGCTGAGTTGAGGCGGCACGTGTGAGGAGATCGGACGCTCCCGCCCGCTGCGAGCGACGGCCGATGCGCTGCCGCCAATCATCCTGAAGAGAAAGACGTTATCGACGACTTGTAGCACCATTGCCTCTTGCGGACGCCTTCTGCACCCAGCACTCGTATAGCTCCCCAGACCGGAGGCCCAAGTGTCACGGAGCGGCAGGCGAGAGTGGCGAGGCATTGGCTGTGCTCTGCTGATCGGGGCCTCGGTTGCGTTCCCGGCAGGGATCATCGTCGGCATCCACGGGTCGTCCGAGCCTCCGAAAGATCCGAGCAGACCCATCACGGCCGGAATTGGAGGCGCATCCGGCAGGGACGTATATTCCCCTCGCGTGCTGACGGACCCGTATGTTCTTGAACAACAGCGAAAGTTGGTCGAGGCGCTGGAGGCGAGTTGTCGCCAGTCCGACCTTCATTGCGAGGAGGCGAAGCAAGCCCGGCTCCGCCTCGACGAAGCCCAGGCGCAACAATAGTCGGCTCGCGGCACCCGCATGAGACGCACCGCCCCCGCGGCTCTGCGGGAGCTGCGGCCCGGCCTTTGTCCACCGTGCTCCTGCGCAGGCAGGAGCCTAGGGTTTCAGGCGCTGTCCTTCGTGGCCCTGGGCTCCTGCCTACGCAGGAGCACGGCCTCGGCTTGGCGATGGAGACAGCTAAACCGCCCCTGCCTCGGCGGAGGTGATCCTCAGACCGTGAAGCTTTCCCCGCAGCCGCAGGCGCCCTTGGCGTTGGGGTTGTTGAACACGAAGCCGGCGGTGAAATCGTCCTCGACCCAGTCCATGGTCGAGCCGACCAGGTAGAGGATCGAGCCGCCGTCCACGAACAGCGTGCCGCTTGGCGTATCGATGCGCTCGTCGAACGGCTTGGCCTCGGTGACATAGTCGACCGAATAGGCGAGGCCCGAACAGCCGCGGCGCGGGGTCGAGAGCTTGACGCCGATCGCGCCCATGGGCGCCTTGGCCATCAGGTCGGCGATGCGCTGCTCGGCCGACGGGGTCAGCGTCAGCGCAGCGGGACGGGGGCGAAAGGTGGTGGCCATGTCTCGTTCCTCCCTTACAGCATTCCGAGTTCGAGCTTGGCCTCGTCGGACATCTTCTGCGGGTCCCAGGGTGGATCCCAGACGAGGTTCACCTCGGCCGTGCCGACGCCCGGTACCGCCCCGACGCGTAGCTCGACCTCACCCGGCATCGACTCCGCGACCGGGCAGTGCGGCGTCGTCAGCGTCATGGTGACGGCGACATGGCCGCCCTCAGCGACGTCCACGCCGTAGATCAGCCCCAGGTCATAGATGTTGACCGGGATTTCGGGGTCGAAGATTTCCTTCAGCGCCGCGATGACGCCGTCGTAGATCTCGCCGCCCGGCTCGCCGGCTGACTGCGGCTCCGGCTTTTGCGCGAGGAAGCCGTCCAGATAGTCGCGGCGGCGCGGCTCGGCCGCCGTGTCGACGACCTCGTCCACGCGCGCCCGACGCGGTGCATCCACCGTGTCGACCTCTTCCACCGCGATCTTGCGTGTCTCGTCCATTAGCCGAAGATCCTGCTCACTCGTTCCAGTCCGCGCACCAGTGCGTCCACATCGGCCTGGGAATTATAGACGCCGAAGCTCGCGCGCGCGGTCGCCGGCACGCCGAGCCGGTCCATCAGCGGCTGTGCGCAATGGTGGCCGGCGCGGATCGCCACGCGTTCCTCATCCAAGATGGTGCCGATGTCGTGCGGATGCACCCCCTCGATCGCAAAGCTGACGATGCCGGCGGAGTCCTCCGGCCCGAAAAGCGTGACCGAGTTGATCCGTCCCAGCCCCTCGCGTGCCGCCGCGACCAGCGCCGTCTCGTGCGCATGGATGGCGTCGAGGCCGATGCCCGCGACATAGTCGATCGCGGCATGCAGCCCGAGCACGCCGACGATGTGGGGCGTTCCCGCCTCGAACCGGCCCGGCGGCGGCGCATAGGTGGTGCGCTCGAACGTCACCCGGTCGATCATCGACCCGCCGCCCTGGTACGGCGGCATGGCCTCCAGTAGTTCGCCCCTGCCCCACAGCACGCCGATGCCGGTGGGGCCATAGAGCTTGTGACCGGAGAAGACGTAGAAGTCGCATCCGAGCTTCGTCACGTCCACCGGCAGCCGTGCGACCGCCTGGCAGCCATCGATCAGGATCTTCGCGCCAACCCCATGTGCAAGCGCAGTCGCGCGCTGCACGTCCAGCACCGAGCCGAGCACGTTGGAGACATGCGCGAGCGCCACGAGCTTATGCTCCGGCCGCAGCATCTGCTCCATCACGTCCAGGTCGATGCGGCCGTCGGTGGTGAGCGGCACGACATCGATCGCGGCACCTACGCGCTCAGCGACCATCTGCCACGGCACGATGTTGCTGTGGTGCTCCAGCATCGACAGCAGGATGCGGTCGCCCGCCTTCAGCTGCGTGCCGGCCCAGCATTGCGCGACCAGGTTGATCCCCTCGGTCGCACCACGGGTGAAGACGATCTCGTCCGACGAGCCCGCGCCGATGAAGCTCGCCACCCGCCGCCGCGCCGCCTCATAGGCCAGCGTCATGTCGGCCGAGCGCTGGTAGACGCCGCGGTGGACGGTGGCGTAGGTCTCGCCATAGCCACGCGCAATCGCGTCGAGCACCGGCCGTGGCTTCTGCGCGGTGGCGGCGGTATCGAGATAGGCATAGCCGGCCGGGATTGCCGGGAAGTCGGCGATCACGTCGAGCGGCCGGGTATCGGCGAGGATGCTCACAGCGCCGCTTCCAGCCAGCGATCGGCGTCCGCCACGAACGCCTCGCGCACCGTCTTCTGGCCAATGCGGTCGAGCGAGTCCGCCACGAACGCGCGGGTCAGCAGCGCCTTGGCGCGCGGGCGCGGCACGCCGCGGCTCTGGAGATAGAAGAGCGCGCGGTTATCGAGTTCGCCCACGGTCGCGCCATGCGCGCACTTCACGTCGTCGGCAAAGATCTCGAGCTCAGGCTTCAGGTTCACGGTCGCCGTGCGCTGGAGCAGGATGCCGCGCAGCGACTGCTCGCCATCGGTCTTCTGCGCGCCGCGGGCGACGTCGACGCGGGCGGCAAGACTCGCGGCCGAACGGTCGGCGGCGACCGCGCGCCAGGTCTGGTGGCTGGTGCCGCGCTCGGCGGCGTGGCGCACGGTGACCGCGCATTCCTGACGCTGGTCGCCGCGGGTCAGCAGCGCGCCGCCCATTTCAGCATAGGCATCGGTGCCGCTCACCACGAGTTCGCCGTCGATGCGGCTGCCCATGCCGCCCGCACCCAGGAAGGTTGCGGCATAGCTCGCCGCCTGGCCGACATCGACCTCGTCGCGAATCGAGACGAAGCCGTCCGCCTGGATCAGCCGCACCGAACGCATCAGCCGCGCACCACGTGCGAGTTCGATGCGGGTCTGGCGATTGGCCCAGCCGCTGCCGACGAAGGTCTCGACCACCGACGCCGCAGCATCGGCCGCGAGCGCGATGAACCCGCGCAGATGATTGTCGCCGCCCGAGCCCAGATGGACGATCTGGATCGGATCGGTCACCGCCTCCTGGCCCAGGTCGAGCGCCCAGCCCTCAAGCTGACCGAAACGCGCGAGCGGGTGCTCGCTCGTCCAGGCGCGGCGGCCCACGGTCACCGGCCCCGGCGCGCTGCGCTCCGCGTCAAAGACGCCGTCGACGAACACCAGCCGCGGGCCCTCGAGCGGCAGCAGCGCGGCATCGAGATCGGGCGCGGGCCCACGCGGGCTCTCGGCCGCACGCTGCAGCGCCGGCAGGTCCGCCCAGCGCCACCGCTCCAGCTTGGGCGACGGAAGTTCGAGGGTGCTCACGCCGCCACCTGCGCGTAGCCCTCGCGCTCCAGCTCGAGCGCGAGTTCGGCACCGCCGGTGCGCACGATCCGCCCGTCGGCAAGCACATGGACCACGTCCGGCTTCACGTAATCGAGCAGCCGCTGATAATGGGTGATCAGGATCACCGCCTTGTCGGGCGCGCGCATGATGCGGTTGATGCCGTCGCCGACGATGCGCAGCGCGTCGATGTCGAGGCCGGAGTCGGTCTCGTCCAGGATCGCGAGCGTGGGATCGAGGATGCCCATCTGCACCATCTCGTTGCGCTTCTTCTCGCCGCCGGAGAAGCCAACGTTGACCGGGCGCTTGAGCATTTCCGCGTCCATGCTGAGCGCATCGGCCTGCGCACGGGCGAGCTTCAGGAACTCGCCGCCCGACAGCGGCTTTTCGTCGCGCGCCTTGCGCTGGGCGTTCAGCGCCTCGCGCAGGAACTGGACGTTGGAGACGCCGGGGATCTCGACCGGATACTGGAAGCCCAGGAACAGGCCGGCAGCCGCGCGTGCGTCCGCCTCCATCTCCAGCAGGTCCTCGCCCGCGAAGGTCACCGAGCCTTCGGTCACCTCATAGCCCGGACGCCCGCCGAGCACATAGCCGAGCGTCGACTTGCCGGCGCCGTTCGGCCCCATGATCGCGTGCACCTCGCCCGCATTCACGGTCAGCGTCAGGCCCTTGAGGATCGGCTTGCCGTCGATCTCGGCGTGCAGGTTTTCAATCTTCAGCATGGATGACTTCCAGAACTTTCCATTGTCCGGGCAGCGCGCGCCGCCCCGTAGTACCAAGCGCCCTTGCGTCGATCAGCCGACCGAGCCTTCGAGCGAGATCCCCAGCAGCTTCTGCGCCTCGACCGCGAACTCCATGGGCAGCTGCTGCAGCACCTCGCGCGCGAAGCCGTTGACGATCAGCGCCACCGCCGCTTCCTGGTCGAGCCCGCGCTGCATCGCGTAGAACAGCTGGTCCTCGCTGATCTTCGAGGTCGTCGCCTCGTGCTCGATCTGCGCCGAGGGGTTGCGCACCTCGATGTACGGAACCGTGTGCGCGCCGCACTGGTCGCCGAGCAACAGGCTGTCGCACTGGGTGAAGTTGCGGACGTTCTCGGCGGTCGGGCCGACGCGCACCAGCCCGCGATAGGTGTTGTCCGAGCGGCCGGCGGAAATGCCCTTCGACACGATCGTCGAGCGCGACCCCTTGCCCAGATGGATCATCTTGGTGCCGGTATCGGCCTGCTGGCGATTGTTGGTGACGGCCACCGAATAGAATTCGCCGACGCTGTTCTCGCCCGCCAGCACACAGCTCGGGTATTTCCAGGTGATGGCGGAGCCGGTCTCGACCTGCGTCCACGACACCTTCGAATTCTTGCCCTGGCACAACGCCCGCTTGGTGACGAAATTGTAGATGCCGCCGACGCCGTTCTCGTCGCCCGGGTACCAGTTCTGGACGGTCGAATATTTGATCTCGGCATCGTCCAGCGCGACCAGCTCGACCACCGCGGCGTGCAGCTGGTTCTCGTCGCGCATCGGCGCGGTGCAGCCCTCGAGGTAGCTGACGTACGCACCCTTGTCGGCGACGATCAGCGTGCGCTCGAACTGGCCGGTGTTTTCCGCATTGATGCGGAAATAGGTCGACAGCTCCATCGGGCAGCGCACGCCCTCCGGCACATAGACGAAGGTGCCGTCGGAGAAGACCGCGGAGTTCAGCGTCGCGAAGTAATTATCCCGCTGCGGCACGACCTTGCCGAGCCACTTGCGGACGAGATCCGGGTATTCCCGGATCGCTTCCGAGATCGAGCGGAAGATGACGCCGGCGGCCTCCAGCTCCTTGCGGAAGGTGGTGGCGACCGAGACGCTGTCGAACACCGCGTCGACCGCGACCTTGCGCGCGCCCTCGACGCCGGCGAGCATCTTCTGCTCCTCGATCGGGATGCCGAGCTTTTCATAGACGCGCAGGATCTCGGGATCGACCTCGTCCAGGCTGCCGAGCTTCGGCTTCGCCTTGGGCTCGGCGTAATAATAGGCGTCCTGATAGTCGATCGGCGGGACGTTGAGCTTCGACCAGTCCGGCGCCTCCATGGTCTGCCACAGGCGGAACGCCTTCAGCCGCCAGTCGAGCATCCATTCGGGCTCGCCCTTCTTGGCGCTGATGTAGCGGACGGTGTCCTCGCTCAGCCCCTTGGGCGCGAAGTCCTGCTCGATGTCCGAGGAGAAACCCCACTCGTACTTCTTGTTCGCGGCGGCGAGCGCCTCTGCGTTCTTGGTAGCCATTATGCGTGCACTCCGGCACCCGGGCGAAGCGCGGGGTCCAGTTGGGAAAGGGTTGGTTCAACAGGCTCGGGGCCTGCAGAAGAAGAAATCGTCGCCAGGCTGACCGAGGCGAGCGCGTCGCGGACCAGCGCGTTGACGCCGCCCCAATGGGGACGCACCCGGCAGCTGCCCTCCACCGCGCAGTCGTGGCGGTCGGCATCCACGCAGGTGGTGAGGGCGATGGGCCCTTCCACCGCCTCCACGATGTCGGCGAGCGAAATCGCCGCTGCGGGCCGTGCCAGCCGGAAGCCGCCGGCAGCCCCACGCCCGGTCTCGACGAGCCCGGCGGCCGACAGGCGGCTCACCAGCTTCTGGACGGTCGGCAGCGGCAGGCCCGTGTCCTCGGCCAGACGCGTCGCGTTGAGCCGCGCTACGCCACCGCAGTGGCGCGCGGTCGCGCTCATCATCACGACGGCGTAGTCGGCAAGGCTGGAAAGTCGCATGGCTCCCAATCGGATCATTCCGGTCGGAATTGCAAATGGGAGCAGCGACCCTTGGGGTCAACCGGATTTTGCAGGCGCGAAGGCTTCTTCGGCGTTATTGTTCCGATTACAGTAATCGGCCGGCCGCGCCGGGACACTCGCAGGCTTTGACCCCCCTTGCCGCCGCTGCCATAGCCTGGCCATGCGCTTCTACCATCCCCTGCTGTTCTCGCTCGATGCCGAGCGTGCGCACCGCCTGACGATCCGCATGCTGGCCGCCTGGGGTGCCGCCGGCACGCCGCTGGCCCCCGGTGCCGCCCGCGAGATGCCAGTCACGATCGCAGGGCTGCGCTTCCCGAACCCGGTCGGGCTCGCGGCGGGCGTCGACAAGGATGCGGAGGCCGTCGTCGGCTTCTTCGCGCTCGGCTTCGGTTCGGTCGAGGTCGGCACGCTCACCCCGCGCCCGCAGCCGGGCAATCCGCAGCCGCGGCTGTTCCGGCTGGTGGAGGACCGCGCGGTCATCAACCGCATGGGGTTCAACAACGGCGGGCTCGACGCGGCGCTCGACCGCATCGCCCGCATGCCCGAGCGCCGCGGCGTGCTCGGCATCAACGTCGGCGCCAACAAGGAATCGGTGGCAGGCGACAGCGCCATTGCGGATTATGTCGCCGGCGTCACCAAGGCAGCGCCCTTCGCCGACTATCTGACGATCAACATCAGCTCCCCCAACACGCCGGGCCTGCGCAACCTGCAGGCACAGCCGGCGCTGGGCGAGCTGATCGCCGCCTGCGACGCGGCGCGTCACCTGGCGATCCGGCGGGTGCCGCTGTTCCTGAAGGTGGCGCCCGATCTCGATCGCGCCGGGCTGGAGGTCGCCGCCCGCGCTGCGATCGACGGCGGCATCGACGCGCTGGTCGTCTCCAACACCACCATCTCGCGGCCGGCGGGCCTGCGGTCGGGGAATGCGGGCGAAACGGGCGGGCTTTCGGGGGCGCCGCTCGCCGCGCTCGCCCGCGCCAAGCTTGCCGAGGCGCGCGACATCACCGGCGGGCAGCTGCCGCTGGTGTCGGTCGGCGGCATCGGCTCGGCGGATGAAGCCCAGCGTCGGCTGGATGCGGGTGCCAGCCTCGTCCAGCTCTACTCGTCGCTGGTGTTCGAGGGGCCGGGGCTGGCCCGGCGCATCGTCGCCGGATTGAAGCCCAGCGCCTGAAGCATCAGGAAAATATGTCCGTTCGTGCTGAGTAAGGGCTGAGCGAAGTCGAAGTCCCGTATCGAAGCACCGTGGCGGTCCTTCGATACGCCATTTCGACTACGCTCAATGGCTACTCAGGACGAACGGGTGGGTTCAACGTTCGTGCCCCTAGCCTCAGTCCTCGGCGGCGATCGTCACGCGCAGGCCGTCGAGGGCCGGGGTGAACTGGATCTGGCACGACAGGCGCGAGCGTTCGTCACGGTCCGACGTGCTGTCGAGCAGCTCGTCTTCGTCCTCGCTCATCTGCGGCAGCAGCGGCAGGAATTCCGCGTCGACATGGACGTGGCAGGTCGCGCAGCTGCAGCAGCCGCCGCACAGCGCCAGCAGTTCGTCGAAGCCGGCGTCGCGGATCACTTCCATCACGCTCAGGCCGACCTCTGCGGGCACGCTGCGTTCTTCTCCTTCGCGCGTGGTGACGGTAAGCGTGGGCATGCATTTTCTCCAGAACAGCTGTCAGGGCATTGGCGACCGCCGCCGCCAAATTCAAGGCGCACGGGCTCGGATGCCGGCATGGGCCTGAGCGCACAACAGCTGCGCGAGGCGCTGGATGCCCTCGCCGCGATCGAGCCGGCGTTCGCCGCGGCGGTCGGGCGCGTCGGCTATCCTCCGCCGCGCATTCGCGAGCCCGGCTATGCGACGCTGCTGCGCACGATCGTCGGCCAGCAGGTGAGCGTCCATGCCGCCGCCGCCGTCTGGGGCCGGCTGGAGGAGGCGCTGGGCGCAGTCGAGGACCCCGCCCGTCTTGCCGCCGCAAGCGACGAGACGCTGCGCGCCGCCGGGCTCTCCCGGCAGAAGATCGGCTATGCCCGCAGCCTGGCCGACGAAGTGGCGAGCGGGCGACTGGACCTGGCCGCGCTGCCGGCGGACGACGAGGAAGCGATCACCGCGCTTACCCGCATCAAGGGGATCGGGCGCTGGTCGGCGGAAATCTACCTGTTGTTCGCGGAGGGGCGGCCGGACATCTGGCCGGCCGGCGACCTCGCGGTGCAGGTGGAGGTCGGGCGCATCCTGGGCCACGCCGAACGCCCGAACGAGAAGCTGGTGCGGGTGTTGGCGGAAGGCTGGAGGCCACACCGCGGGGCCGCCGCGATCCTCGCCTGGCACCATTACAACAGCAAGATGGAGGTGATCTGAACGCCCGGCGCGGTTCGACCGGGCGGCGCCCCGACGCCACCATTTCGCTTGCGCAACCCTGACGGCCCACGAATAACGGGCGCGTGGCTTTCTCTCCCGTCCTCTCCACCGTCGCAGAAACGATCCAGGTCGCGATCGCGCCCGTCTTCCTGCTCGCCGGCCTCGGCGCGATCCTCAACGTGATGGTCGGGCGGCTCGCCCGCATCGTCGACCGCTCGCGGCAGCTGACCACCCTGCAACTGCGCGGCGACGATCCCGAGCGAATCCAGCACGTCCAGGAACTGCGGCTGATCGACGGGCGCATCCGCATGATCAACAATGCGGTCTATCTGGTCGTCATGGCGGCGATCGCGATCTGTTTGGTGGTGGCGATGCTGTTCGTCGCCGAACTGGGCAATTTCCAGATCGGGCAGGTGATCGCGGTTGCCTTCATCGTCTCGATGCTGCTGCTGACCGGCGGGCTGATCTGCTTCCTGATCGAGATCCACATGTCCGTGCGCGCGATCCGCGTCCGCTCCGACCTGCTCGAACTGCCGCTGCCGTGACTTGGGAGCGCCGGCTGCTGCAGGCGGTCGTCGCGCTCTTGTGCCTGATCCCGCTGTCCACGGCGAGCGTCGGCATCCTGCGCGGGGCCGAGTGGCTGGCGCATGACGTCGTGCGCGCGGACCTCGACAGCCATTTCCGCTACCTGTCCGGCGTGTTCTTGGGGCTAGCCCTGGGCTTTGCCAGCTGCATTCCCGCCATCGAGCGGCAGGGCGCGCGCTTTCGCCTGCTGGGGATGATGGTGGTGATCGGCGGGCTTGCCCGGGAGTGGTCGCTGATCGAGGTTGGCCCGCCGTCGACGGGGCATCTGGTCGGGCTGTGCGTCGAGCTGGGGGCGGTGCCGCTGGTGCTGCTGTGGCAGGCGAGCCTGCAACGCCGCTGGCGCGGTTAGATCTTCGTCGCACTTCCTTCCGTATCCCCGCGCAGGCGGGGATACAGGGCCCAGCAGAACGACGATCGCGCTTGGAACCCTGGGCTCCTGCCTGCGCAGGAGCACGCGGGAGGCGCACGCCAGGCCGTTTACCGCGCTGCTTCCAGCCCGCCCTCCGTCGGCACGCTCGCCGCATAGCCGGGCTTCACCCGCATCCGCCCGCGCTGCTCGAACGCATAGCCCGCGCCCAGCAGCAGCGCCTCGCTGTACTTGGGGCCGAGGAAGGACAAGCCGGCGGGCAGCCCCTGCACCAGGCCCATCGGCACGGTCAGGTGCGGCGTGCCCGCGACCGCGGGCAATTCGCTGGCCGAGGGCGGCACGAAATGGTCGCCATGCACCGGATCGGACAGCCACGGCAGACCATAGGTCGGCGATACCAGCAGCTGCACCTTGGAGTCGCGCAGCATCGCGTCGATGCCCTCGGCACCCGCGAGCCGCAGCGACTTGGCGCGCGCTTCCTGATAAGCCGGGTCTTCGAGGCCGGGCATCTTCTGCGCCGCCTCGAACGTGTCCTGGCCGAAGAAGCGCATCTCGGTGTCGGCATGCTCGGCGTTGAAGGCGATCACGTCGGCGAGCGTGCGGGTCTTCACGGCGGGCGGCGTGGTCGCGAGATAGGCGTTGAGGTCGGCCTTCAGCTCCGCCTTCAGCACCAGGAACTCGGCTTCGCCCAAGCCGTCGAGCTTGGGCGGCGTCACGTCGACCAGGGTCGCGCCTGCCGCGCGCAGCACCGCCAGCGCCGCATCATATTGCTTCGCGAGCGGCGCCGACATTTCAGGCCGGAGCACCCCCACCCGCACGCCCTTCAGCGCATCGGCCGACAGCGCGGCGGCATAGTCCGCGCGGCGCCGGTCCGCATCGCGCGTGGTCGGGTCGGCCGGGTCGCTGCCGATCATCGCCGAGAACAGCAGCGCCGCATCGCGCACACTGCGCGCCATCGGCCCCGCGGTGTCCTGGCTGTGGCTGATGGGCACGATGTGGGTGCGGCTGACCAGACCGATCGTCGGCTTGAGTCCCACCAGCCCGTTCATCGCCGCCGGGCACACGACCGAGCCATCGGTCTCCGTCCCCACCGCCGCAGCGGCGAGGCTGGCAGCGGCCGCGGCGCCGCTGCCGCTCGACGAGCCGCACGCGGTCCGGTCGAGCGCATAGGGGTTGCGCACCAGCCCGCCGACCGCGCTCCATCCGCTGATCGACCCCGAAGAGCGGATGTTCGCCCATTCGGACAGGTTGGTCTTGCCCAGGATCACGGCGCCTGCGGCGCGCAGCCGCGCCACCACCGGCGCATCGCGGCCCGTGCGATTGTCCTTGAGCGCCAGGCTGCCGGCGGTGGTCGGCAGTTCGCGGGTCTCGATATTGTCCTTGATCAGCACCGGCACGCCGTGAAGCGGACCGCGGATTCGTCCTGCGCGGCGCTCCGCATCGAGGGCACGTGCCTGCGCCAGCGCCTCGGGGTTCACGGCGACGACGCTGCGCAGCGTCGGCCCCTTGCGGTCGATCGCCTCGATGCGCGCGAGATAGGCGCGCGTCAGCGCCTCGCTGCTGGTGCCCGCGGCCAGCGCAGTCGCCGCGTCGGAGAGGGAGAGTTCCTCGACGGGAGGCGTCTGGGGCGGCTCCGCGCGCGCGGTCGTCGCAAGCGCCAGCAGCGCCAATCCCAGCATTCCCCCTTGTACCCGCCGCATCCGATACTCCCTACCTTCTGGACGCAGCTTGAGGCCGGCAGCGACCGCTTGCAACGGGCCTGCAGGGCTGCCGACCGCAGGCGAAAATTTTTTCAGCCTGCGGTTTTCGCTTGAACGCTAGGAATGTCCACGCGTCGCGGTGACCGCGAAACGATGAACAGGCTCTTCACCGCGATCAGCCATCTTGCAAGCCGCCGAGGTTTGCGCGACACCAAGTCTTGTGGTGGCGCCTGGGAAGCGGCGCTATCGCTGGTATCCAGCGAAGGCTTCCAGTTTGAACGGAATGCGGCGGAAAAGCCGCGTTTTATGACGGTGCAGGTGGCTCACGCGGGCCGGCTGCGGCCGTGTTCGGCGACGCTACATCGGGCCTGCCAAGGCCGCGAACAAGACATTTGGAACGAGGGCAGCATGGACTTCAGCAGGGACAGCCAGGACAATCGCGCAGGCGACAGCACGACCACGCTGGACGCACCCGCCCCTGCGGCCGCGCGCGACAGCCGCTCGATCGCCCGCCCCTATCCGGTCGAGGTCGACCATGCGCGCGACGCGCTGCTGACCGAGTTCGGCAAGGAGACGCTGACCGACCGCTATCTACTGCCCGGTGAGTCGTTCCAGGACCTGTTCGTGCGCGTGGCCTCGGCCTACGCCGACGATGCCGCGCATGCGCAGCGCATCTACGACTATATCAGCCGCCTGTGGTTCATGCCGGCGACGCCCGTCCTGTCCAACGGCGGAACCGGTCGCGGCCTGCCGATCTCCTGCTATCTCAACTCGGTCCCCGACAGCCTGGAAGGCATCGTCGAGACCTGGAACGAGAATGTGTGGCTGGCATCGCGCGGCGGCGGCATCGGCACCTATTGGGGCAATGTCCGCGGCATTGGCGAGCCGGTCGGCCTCAACGGCAAGACCAGCGGCATCATCCCGTTCGTACGCGTGATGGACTCGCTGACCCTCGCGATTTCGCAGGGGTCGCTCCGCCGCGGCTCGGCCGCCTGCTACCTCGACATCTCCCACCCGGAGATCGAGGAGTTCCTCGAGATCCGCAAGACCTCGGGCGACTTCAACCGCAAGGCGCTGAACCTCCACCACGGCGTGCTGATCCCCGACGCGTTCATGGAAGCGGTCCGCGCGGGCGCCGAATGGGAGCTCAAGAGCCCCAAGGACGGCTCGGTCCGCGGCAAGGTGGATGCGCGCGCGCTGTTCCAGAAGCTGGTCGAGGTCCGCCTCGCCACCGGTGAGCCGTACATCGTCTTCTCCGACCATGTGAACTCGACGATGCCCAAGCATCATCGTGACCTGGGGCTGAAGGTCTCGACCTCGAACCTCTGCTCGGAAATCACGCTGCCGACCGGCACCGACCATCTCGGCAACGATCGCACCGCGGTGTGCTGCCTCTCCTCCCTCAACCTGGAGAAGTGGGACGAGTGGAACGGTGACAAGCGCTTCATCGAGGACGTGATGCGCTTCCTCGACAACGTGCTGACCGACTATATCAAGAACGCTCCCGACGAGATGGCGCGTGCCCGCTATTCGGCGGAGCGCGAGCGTTCGGTCGGCCTGGGCGTGATGGGCTTCCACAGCTTCCTCCAGGCGCGCGGGCTGCCGTTCGAGGGCGCCATGGCCAAGTCGTGGAACCTCAAGATCTTCAAGCACATCAACGCCCAGGTGAACGAGGCGTCGATGCAGCTGGCGGTCGAGCGCGGCCCCTGCCCCGACGCCGCCGATATGGGCGTGATGGAGCGGTTCAGCTGCAAGATGGCGATTGCGCCCACCGCGTCGATCTCGATCATCTGCGGCGGCACGTCTGCGTGCATCGAGCCGATCCCGGCGAACATGTACACGCACAAGACGCTGTCGGGCTCGACCGCGGTCAAGAACCCGCACCTCCAGAAGCTGCTGCGCGAGAAGTCGAAGGACTCGGACGCGGTCTGGAACTCGATCCTGGAGCATGGCGGCTCGGTCCAGCACCTCGACTTCCTGTCGGCGGACGAGAAGGCGTGCTTCAAGACCAGCTTCGAGATCGACCAGCGCTGGCTGCTCGAACTGGCCGGTGACCGTACGCCCTATATCGACCAGGCGCAGTCGCTGAACCTGTTCATCCCGGCCGACGTGGAGAAGTGGGACCTGCTGATGCTCCACTTCCGCGCGTGGGAGCTGGGCATCAAGTCGCTCTATTACCTGCGCTCGAAGTCGATCCAGCGCGCGGGCTTTGCCGGCACCGGCGGCGTCGAGGCGGACAACACGCCCGAGGCGCCCAAGTTCGAAATCGGCGAGAGCACCGACTACGACGAGTGCCTGGCCTGCCAGTAAGGCCGCGCAGCCGCCCGTCGGCTATGCTATAGGAAGGCGTCCCGGAAGCCGTTGCTCCGGGACGCCGATCCGCCCCGGCTGGGGCGACGAGGATGGAATGAACGCAGCCTCCGCCACGTTCGGAAACGCCGCACCGGCCCGCCCATCGCGGACCGCTGCGGCGGCATCCGAATCAGAGCGGCTCGCCGTCCTCTTCCTCTTCGAAGGTGACCGCGACGGCCGCATTGGCAGACAGGCGGACCTTGTCGCCCTCGACCTCGGCGACGAGACCGATGGAGATGAAGTGGTGATGGTCGGTATGCAGGCCTTCCTCGACACCCTCGATGTCGGCACCGCTGTCCTGCTTGGTCAGCTTGATGCGGTCGCCCTCGACCTTGTCGACGGTACCGACATGGACGCCGTCCGCGCCGATCACTTCCATATGTTCCTTGATGGCCGACAGGTCTGCCATGGGAGTCCTCCTTGGTTGGTGACGGCCGATCAACGCACGTCGCCGCGGATGGTCGCATGACCGTGGCGGTGTTCATCATGTACGGCGTGGCACTCGTCGCAGGGTTTGCCGGCGCCTGGCTGCTCCTGCGGCTGCGCATCGCCACTAGCGAGGGTGCGGTCTACGGCTATCGCATCGCCGGCACGATGCTCGCGGCCCTCGCCCTCGTCCTTGCCATCTTCGCGACGGCGCAATGGTCCTGGAACCAGACACCATGACCGGTCGCCGCGCCCGCCCCATTCAAATTCCTGGAGTCTGACTCATGCCTCTTCTCGACGCCCGCAAAACCTACAAGCCCTTCGAATATCCCTGGGCCTATGAATATTGGAAGCGCCAGCAGCAGGTCCACTGGCTGCCGGAGGAAGTGCCGCTGGGCGAGGACTGCCGCGACTGGGCGCAGAAGCTGTCCGATCACGAGCGCAACCTGCTGACGCAGATCTTCCGCTTCTTCACCCAGGCCGACGTCGAGGTGCAGGACTGCTACCACGAGAAATACGGCCGCGTGTTCAAGCCGACCGAGGTCAAGATGATGCTGACGGCGTTCAGCAACATGGAGACGATCCACATCGCGGCCTACAGCCATCTGCTCGACACCATCGGCATGCCCGAGAGCGAATATGGCGCCTTCCTCGACTATGCCGAGATGAAGGACAAGCACGACTATCTGCAGCAGTTCGGCGTCGACAGCGACGAGGACATTGCCCGCACCCTGGCGATGTTCGGCGGCTTCACCGAGGGCGTGCAGTTGTTCGCGTCGTTCGCGATGCTGATGAACTTCCCGCGCTTCAACAAGATGAAGGGCATGGGGCAGATCGTGTCCTGGTCGGTGCGCGACGAGAGCCTGCACTGCGAAGGCATCATCCAGCTGTTCCACGCCTTTACCAAGGAGCGCGACTGCCTGACCAAGGCGGTGAAGGACGACATCGCCGACCAGTGCCAGACGACGATCCGCCTGGAAGACGCCTTCATCGACCTCGCGTTCGAGATGGGGCCGGTCAACGGCATGACCCCCAAGGAGATCAAGAAGTACATCCGCTACATCGCCGACTGGCGGATGGGGCAGCTGGGCATGAAGCCGATCTACATGATCGACGAGCATCCGCTGCCGTGGCTGACGCCGCTGTTGAACGGCGTCGAGCACGCCAACTTCTTCGAACAGCGCGCGACCGAATATTCGAAGGGCGCGACCCGCGGCAACTGGAACGAGGTCTGGGACAGCTTCGACAAGCGCCAGAAGGCCAAGGGCCCGGCCGCCGCGAACGAGGAAGCCGGCGAGAGCGACATGTTCTCCCACAACGGCGTCGCCGCGGAGTAATGTGAAGGGCGGTGACAAACCAGGCCACAGGACCGCCGGCGCAGTGCCGTCGGGGGCGGAGTAAAATCCGGCCAGTTGGTAAGCTGCTCCCTTTGCGGAGCGGCGGGGATGTTTGTCGTGGAGAGCTACGCAGCGGTCAGACGGTTTGTATTTGTCGAGGGGCATAGTCGCCGGGAAGCGGCGGAGGTGTTCGGGCTGAACCGGGATACGGTACGCAAGATGTGCCTGTATTCGGCGCCTCCTGGATACCGCCGGACGAAACCTCCGACCAAGCCGAAGCTCGGGACGCTGCTACCGGTTATCGACGCAATCCTGGCAGCCGACCGCGAGGCGCCGGGCAAGCAGCAGCACACGGCCAAGCGGATCTTTGAGCGGCTGCGCGACGAGCATGGCTATACGGGCGGCTACACGATGGTGAAGGACCATGTGCGGCTGTGCAGGGCCCGCGGGCGCGAGACCTTCGTGCCGCTGGCGCACCCGCCGGGGCATGCACAGGTCGACTTTGGCGAGGCGGTCGCGGTCGTCGGCGGGGAGCGGATGAAGATCCACTATTTCTGCATGTCGCTGCCGCAGTCGGATGCCTGCTTCTTCAAGGCGTATCCGCGCGAGACGACCGAGGCGTTTCTTGACGGGCACGTGTCGGCATTCGCGTTCTTCGGGGGCGTGCCGCTGTCCATCCTCTACGACAACACAACCATCGCCGTGGCAAAGATCTGCGGCGATGGAACGCGCGAGCGCACACGCGCCTTCACCGAGTTGGTCAGCCACTACCTGTTTCAGGACCGTTTTGCGCGTCCAGCGCGAGGCAACGACAAAGGCAAGGTCGAGGGGCTGGTGAAGTTTGCGCGCAACAACTTCATGGTGCCCGTGCCGGTCGCTGCCAATTTCGATGTCCTGAACGCCAGGTTCGAGGAGTCCTGCCGTACGCGCCAGGGCGAGCATGCCGGTCAGCACGCGCAGACCATTGCCGAGCGGCTGGCGGCAGACGTATCGGCATTGCGCACGCTGCCGTCCGTACCACTGGAGCCATGCGAGAAACGCGCGGCGCGCGTGTCGTCGACCGCGATGGTGCGCTACCGGACCAACGACTATTCGGTGCCGACCGCGTACGGCTACCGCGACGTGATGGTGAAGGGGTTCGTCGACGAGGTCGTCATCATATGCGCGGGCGAAGAGATTGCCCGGCACGCGCGTTGCTACGACGAAGGCGTATTCGTCTCCAACCCACTGCACTATCTCGCGCTCATCGAGACCAAGCCCGGTGCGCTCGACCAGGCGGCAGCCCTTCAGGACTGGAACCTGCCGGACATCTTCCAGCATCTGCGCCACCTGCTCGAGGCCCGGATGGGCAACAAGGGTAAACGCGAGTTCATCCAGGTGCTGCGGCTGCTCGAGGCGATGCCGCTTCCCATCGTCACGGATGCCGTGACCGAGGCAGTCCAGTTGGGCGCACCTGGTTTTGACGCGGTAAAACTCATCGCGCTGGCGCGTATCGAGCGCCGTCCGCCGCGCCTGGATTTAGCGGCGTATCCGCACGTGCCCAAGATGGACGTCAAAACGACGTGCGCGGCCGACTATGCGGTGCTGGCAGCATGACGGACAAGGACGCCATGCCGGTGGGCACGACCGCAGGTACGCCACAGGTGCTGCTCGCCCATCATCTCAAACAACTCAAACTGCCAACCGTTCTGCGCGAGTACGAAAAGGTCGCGCGCGAATGCGCGCAAGGCGGGGTCGACCACACGCGCTACCTGTTGCGGCTTATCGAGTTGGAGCTCATCGACCGCGAGCGCCGGACCATCGAGCGACGGATCCGCGCAGCCCGTTTCCCGGCTGTGAAGAGCTTCGACACCTTCGAGTTCACCGCCATCCCCAGCCTGAACAAGATGATGGTGGTCGAGCTCGCACGGTGCGAATATATCCTGCGCCGCGAGAACGTCATTGCGCTCGGCAACAGCGGGACAGGCAAGACGCATGTAGCCCTCGCGCTCGGCCTGGCGGCTTGCCAGAAGGGCTTCACAGTCGCCTTCACTACCGCGGCCTCGCTGGTGAACCAGTTGATGGAGGCGCGAGACGAGCGACGGCTGCTCAAGCTCCAACGCGAGATGGCGGCCGTGAAGCTGCTCGTCGTCGATGAACTCGGCTACGTCCCGTTGTCCCCGACCGGCGCCGAACTGCTCTTCGAGGTGCTGTCGCAGCGCTACGAGCGCGGCTCGACCATCATCACCTCCAACCTGCCGTTCGAGGACTGGACGCAGGTGCTCGCCTCCGAGCGGCTGACCGGCGCACTGCTCGACCGGCTCACCCACCATGCCACCATCCTGACCATGAACGGCGACAGCTATCGCCTCAAGCAGTCCACCGGACGCAAACGTCGCGGGGCGGAGCAAAACCAGGCCAGTGCCCTGTCCGACCCGGACACCGGTGAGATATTATCTTCCTGACCATCAGGCCGAGGACGGCAACGATATGAAAAGGGCCCCGATCGGGGCCCTTTTCATATCGTCAGCGCGCGCCTCAAGTGGCCTGCTTTTACTCCGCCCCGCTGGCCTGGTTTTGCTCCGCCGTTGACACGCGGACCGGATCGTTCACCGCAGCGCTCTTCCGGCATGATGCCGCCGGCTTCCTTGCGACGGTGGACGATCGTTCCGTCGAGGGGCTGCGCATCGCCCGTCCGGTAAACCTCGGCAAAACGCGTTTGCAGGGCGCGGAAGTCACTTTCACCAGCTTCCTCGACTTCGAGGGGCTGCCGGACTGGGCAAAGGGCTTCGGCATCCAGGCCAACGGCACCTACATCGATGCAAAGGGTGACCTGATCCCAAGCTTTGCAGAGACGCGCGGCGGCGGGCAGGAAGCCTTTCCGGGCGTATCGCGCTGGGCCTATAACGTCGTCGGCCTGTACGAGCGCCCGCAGTTCTCCGCACGCTTGGCGTACAACTATCGCTCGAAGTTCATCACCGCCTACACGCTTGAGACCTTCGATCCCATCGCGCACCCGATCGTCGAACGAGGCCGCGGCCAGCTGGACTTCTCGACCTCGGTGACGCCGATCGAGAACGTCACGATCGCATTCGACATCGTGAACCTGCTAGGAAACCCGCTCCGTCGCACGCGCGAGTATAGCGAGACGGGCGACGCCTATACCCGTCAGGTCCTGTACCTGGAGCGCGCCTACTCGCTCGGCGTTCGCTTCCGCTTCTGACAGAACCGTCGCGATCGACTACAATGGAGGCGTGGTCCCTCGGGACCGCGCCTCTTCTGGTTTAAGCAACTTCGATGTGCACCGCGGGGAGACCGTCGACGCGCCCTGTGACCCGATCGCCGGACTTCAGCGGCCCCACGCCCGACGGCGTTCCGGTGAAGATGAGATCGCCGGGAGCCAGGTGCACATAGGTCGAAAGGATGGCCAGGATCTCAGCCGGCGCCCAGATCATGTCGGAAAGCCTGCCCGACTGCCGCGGGCTGCCATTCACCGCGAGCGTGATCGCACCATCCCGCGGCACCGGCCCCGGAACAAGGGGACCAATCGGCGCGGACCGGTCGAAGCCCTTGGCCATGTCCCACGGACGTCCTACCTTCTTGGCTACCGCCTGAAGGTCGCGACGGGTGAGGTCGACGCCCACTGCGCAGCCGAAGATCCGTTGCTCGGCCTCTTCCACGGGGATGTCGCATCCTCCGGCACCCAGCGCGATCACCAGTTCCACCTCGTGGTGAAGGTCCTGCGTCCGCGTGGGGAACGGGACGACCGTGCCGCTCGGGACGACCGCATCGGCCGGCTTCGAGAAGAAAAAGGGCTCCTGCCGATCGGGATCATTGCCCATTTCACGGGCATGCTCGGCATAGTTCTGGCCGACGCAATAGATGCGGCGCACCGGGAAACGGGCGCTGCTGTCGTGAATAGCAAGGCTTGGCGTGTGGACGGTGGGAAGCTTCATGGGGCGCAGGATAGCTCCCCGGCGCCCGGCCGGCCAGGGGACGGCCAGCCTTCGCATCCTCCAGACGCAGAAAGGGCGGGGTCCGGTATCCCGAACCCCGCCCCTTCCGGTACGCAGTTACACGATCGCGCTTAGAAGTGCGCGACCAGACCCGCCATCGGGCGGAGGCTCTGGGCGTCACCGAAGGTGGTGACTTCCGCGCGGAGGCGGACGCCAGCGTTGTCGGTGATGCCGCCGAGACCGATGTCCTTCGGGCCGACTTCGAAGCCGAGGCCGTAGGTCATGGCGTGATAGTCAGGGCTGTCCTTGCCGAACGCTGCGAAGTTCACCCACTGGTAGCCGACCTTGCCGTAGATCAGGCCGCTCTCACCAGCGCGAACGCCCGCGCGGCCAGCAACGCCATACTCCCAGTCGATGTCGCCCGAGATGCCCTTGGCGACATTGCCTTCGGCGCCCACGAACACGGGGCCGAGCGGCACGTTGAAGCCGACGATGCCCTGGACCAGGCTGCCGTCGAGACGGCCGCGGGTCGCGGCCGGGATGCCTGCTTCGTTCGGCTCGTTGTCGAACTGCTCCCAGCCACCCAGCACGGCGACATACGGATCGATGCCGAACGCGCGCGAGCCATCGGGGGCCTCGTCCTGCGCATAAGCCGGCATGGCGACGAAGGCGGCGGCGGCGGCGGCCGCAAGCGTGAACTTACGCATACTCTGTACCTCTGTTACTCGTTTGGATCCGGTGTCGTTGGTGCGCCGGCTATCCGAGGCTCCGTTAACCGGCCAGCATCAGGAATGTTGCACCGCGATCGTTTCGCGGCGCCACTCAGTTGGAACCAGTGGCCTTTCGGCAACAGTTCCTGACGCGGGGGTGAACAAAGCGCGCCAACTGCGGCAGGGGAGCCGCCGAAACGTGGCGGAGATGTGGCAATCACGCCTTTTGCATTTGTAAAGCCCGATTGCTTCGGCTCGGCGCAGCCACGGCACCGCTTGCGGCAACAGCGGAACTCGCGCTTGGCGACGCCGGTTTGCAGCAGGTGCCATCAGGAGAGCGTATCATGTACAAGACCATGCTGGCCCTTGCCGCCGCCGGAACCGTCCTCGCCACCCCCGCCCTCGCCGGGGACCGGAGCCGGGCGCCGATCTACTCGGACGCGAATTCCCACTATCTCGACTACAAGACCGACATCAGCGAAGCGAAGCGTGAGCTCCGCAAGGACCTGGCGCGCGCGGATGACGAAGCGGACCGGGAGGATGCCTGGGCCGAGTATCGGCGTGAGATCGCCGACGCCAAACATGATTTCCGCAAGGAAATGGCCGAGGAAGGCCGCCCGATCCGGCGCATCCCGGTCGTGATCGTCGAATAGGATCGCGCATCCATGAAAAAGGGCCCGCCTGCCGAACTGGCAAGCGGGCCCTTTTCGCATGCGCGTATTGCTGCGCCGTCAGCCGACGCGCGTTCCCGTCATCGGGAAGCTGCCGAATGCCCCCGCGCCGACGTCACCCGTGATGGTGTCGCCCTCGATCCGCGCCGTGCAGTCGAGCGTCAGCGGCATCGGCACGGTCACCGACACCTTCCAGCGCAGCGTGTCGCCCTCGACCTGGCCGTTCTCGATGTCGACCGAGCCCATCGCGCCGGAATAGGTGCCGGTGAAGCCGCTGCCTTCCTGCCGGATGGTCAGCGTCGCCTGCTGCTCGCCCAGCGGCGTCTTGGTCACCGTATCCCAGCTGCCGTCGATATCTGCCATGCTACGCTCTCCTACTTGCTGCCCTGCGCGCTTGCTGCGGGCTGTGCTGCAACCACCTCGACCGGCAGCCCCAGGCTGTCAAGCTGGGGCCGGACGACCTTGGCGTCACCGACCACGACATAGACGAACCGGTCCGGGCGCAGCGCCTTGCGCGCGGCTGCATTGAGCTGCGGCAGGGTGAAGCCGCGGTACTTGTCGGTGATGGTCGCGTAATAATCGTCGGGCCGCTTGAGCAGGTCGTTCGAGATCATCGCGTTCAGCACCGCGTCCGACGTCTCGAACCGGCCGGTCAGCTCGCGCGTCTCGCCCGTGATCGTCCGGTCGAACTCCTGCTGGGTCATGCCGTTGGTGGTCAGGAACTCGCGCACGTCCTTTTGCAGGGCCGCGATCGAGTCCCCGGTGCGATCGGCCTGGACCGGCGCCGAGATCACATAGCTCACCGCGTTGGGCAGCTGGTTCACCGATCCGTGGGCGCCATAGGACCAGTGCTTCTCCTCGCGCAGGTCCATGTTGATCCGCGACAGGAAGTTGCCCCCCAGCGCATCGTTCGCGGTGTTCAGCGCGAGCAGGTCGTCGGTTCCCTTCTCCGCCGTCAGCTGCGCGCCATAGATCAACGACTGGGGCGAATCCGGCCGGTCGATCAGCAGGATCCTGGGGGTGGCCTGCACGGGCGCGGAGGCGAAGTTCTTGACCCCCGCCTGCCCGCTTGCACGCCAGTCGCCGAAGCCCTTCTCGAGCGCCGCCTGCACCTCGGCGAGCGGCCGATCGCTCGTGACGAAGACCTTCGCCTTGTCCGGGCGCAGCCAGGCGCGGTGGAAGGCGGCCAGATCGTCGCGGGTCAGCGCCTGAACCGCGGCCGGATCCCCGCTGCCGGCGGCGAGCTTCGCATAGGGCGAATCCTTGCCATAGAGCAGCGGCGGCATCGCGCGGCTCGCCAGGCCACCCGGGCTCGTCATCTCCTGTGCGATGCGGGCGAGCTGCGTCGCCTTCAGCCGCTCCACTTCCGCCGGAGCGAAGGCAGGGTTGCGCACGACGTCGGCGAGCAGGGTCACGCTGCTGGCAAGGTTCGCGCTCGGCCCGCCCAGGCCGATATAGGTCAGGTCCGGCGAGCTCGAGGAGAAGATGCGGGTGCCGAGGCGTTCCTGCTCCTCTGCCAGCGCCACCGAATTGCGGGTGGTGGTCCCTTCGTCCATCACCGCCAGCGTCAGCGCCTGGGTGCCGAGCTTGCCCGCCGGATCCGCGGCCGCACCCGCGTCGAAGCTGATCGCAATCTGCGTCACCGGCACGGCCGTGCGCTGCGCGTAGACGAGCTCGATGCCGTTGGAGAGCCGGCTCCGCTGGATCGCGGGGAAGCTCAGGTCCTGCACCTGGCCGACTGCCGGCATCGCCCCGCGGGTACCCTTTGCCGGCCCTTCCGCCGACGCGGGCGTGGGCGCGGTGTTGCCGGCGGGCACCTTGGGCGCCGCCTGCGTCTCCTCATAGGCGTCGCGCGCGCCCGGCTCCACCGTCAGCGCATAAACCGGCCGCGACAGCCACTTGGTCGCCGCCGCCTTCGCGCTCGCCGGGGTCGTGGCGGCGAGCCGCTGGAGCTGTTTCTTGTAATAGTCGGGATCGCGCAGATAGAGTTCGCCTTCCGCAAGCGCGACCGCCTTGCCGCCGAAGCCGCCGACCGCCTCCAGGCCCGCGACGGTGCCGGAGACGGTGACGGTGGCGACGCGCTGCACCTCCTCCGCCGTCGGACCGCTGCGCAGGAAGTCTGCCACGACCTGGTCCAGCCGCTGTGCGGCAAGCTTCGCATCCACGCCCGGGCGCACGTCCATGCTGATCACGAACATGCCCGCCTGCGCGAGCGTCTGGTTGGAGGCGGAAACCGAGACCGCCAGCTTCTCCTGCCGTACCAGCACATTGTCGAGCCGCGAGCTGCCCAGCCCGCCGAGCGCCCCTGCCGCGACGTCCAGCGCGGTCGCATCGGCGCTGTCCATGCCGGGCACCGCCCACATGCGCATGACGCGGGTGGTGGCGACGCGGTCGCGCATCGTCTCGACCTTCGGCGCAGAGAGCGTCGGTACGGTGATGGCGGGACGCGCCGACTCCGGCCCCTTCGGAATGCTGCCGAAATACTTCTGCACCAGCGGCCGCGCCTCTGCCGCGGTAATGTCCCCGGCGAGCACGAGCACCGCATTGTTCGGGCCATAGTGGCTGCGGAACCAGGTCTTCACATCCTCCAGGCTCGCCGCATCCAGATCCGCCATCGAGCCGATCACGGAGTGGTGGTACGGGCTGCCTGCAGGGAACAGGCCCTCGGTCATCTTGTACTTGACCAGGCCATAGGGCTGGTTGTCACCCTGACGCTTCTCGTTCTGGACGACGCCGCGCTGCTCGTCTAGCACGCCCTGGGTGATCGCGCCGAGCAGATAGCCCATGCGGTCGCTTTCCAAAAACAGGGCGCGGTCCAGTGCCGCCCGGGGCACCGTTTCAAAATAGTTGGTGCGGTCGAACGAGGTCGTGCCGTTGAAGTCGGTCGCCCCCACTTCGCGCAGCGGCGCGAAGAAATCGCCGGGTGCATTCTCCGATCCGTTGAACATCAGGTGCTCGAACAGATGCGCGAAGCCGGTCTTGCCCTTGGGCTCGTGCTTGGAGCCGACGTCGTACCAGGTGGAGACCGCGACGATCGGCGCCTTGCGGTCGGTATGGACGATCACGGTCAGGCCGTTGGGCAGCGTGAACTTCTCATGAGGGATGTCGACCGGACGAATGAGCTCCGCGAGCGGTGCGGCCGGCAGTTGCGCCGCGGGCGCCGGTGCCGTCTGCGCCGGAAGTGGCGCGGCCCAGGCGACAGAGCCGCTGGCGAGTGCAGTGGAAGCGGCAAGGGCATAGGCGAAGGAGCGGAACATGAAACCTCGCGGTCGGAGCGGAAAGCGCGAGCCTATGGGCTCGCGAACTGGCTGACAACGAAAACTGCGGCTCGTCGTACGAAATCATCGCGTCGTCGCAGCCCGGCACTTCGAAAAGCGCGTTGTTCCGAGCCTTACTTCTGGAAATGATATTCGATCGGCACGATCACCCACGCCAGATCGGACGGCTTGCCGTCCACCTCCGGCGGATAGATCCGGAACTTGGGCGACGCCGCCAGCGCCGCCGCACCGAAGCCGCTTCCTGCCGGCGTCTCCTTGAGCACTGAGCAGTTGCGCAGGTGTTTGTTCCTCTGGACCCGGCAGACCAGATAGGCCGTGCCCGAGATGCCGCGCTTGCGGACCTCTGAAGGAATCGACGGGTTCAACTCCTGGAAGCCGGGGCGCCGCACCCAGCGCGCTACCGTGATCGCAGGTTCCGCCCCGCCGCGCCCACTGCCGGCGCCCGTGCCATCCCCGCTCCCGCTCCCGCTTCCCGAGGCGCCGGCCCCAGACCCATTTGCATCGGCCGCCGAACCGCCGTTCCCGGTCGACGGTGGCCCGATGGCCGCGGGTGCCGCGGGGCGCATCGGCACCAGGGGCAATGGCGGGGGCTCGACAGCCTTCGGTGCGGGTAAGGAAGCAGGAGGGCTCCCTCCCCGGCTGCCGCCGGCAATCTCCTGCGCCGGCGGCGCCTGCGGCTGAGGCACGCGCTGCTCGATGGGCTGCGGAAGAGGTTGCGGCGGTGGAGGCGGAGGCGGAAGCTCCCAGAGCGTCAGCCTGCGCTGTTCGGGGCGCGCAGTCGGCGGAACCGGTGCCCACAGCCACAACAGCAGCAGAAACGCCAGGAGATGTAGCAAGATCGCCGAGCCGAACCCCGCCGTCCGCATCCACAGGGGTGCGCCAGGAGGCAGGCGGGAAGCAGCGGCGTACTTCACCGCATCAGAGTAGCGGCCGCCGCAGCAGCGCCGCAAGCATCGAAACGGGTCCGCTCTCGCCTCGCCATTGCCCTTGAGCGCCGGGCGTCAGCCGCCCTCCACCCCGGTGAAGGCTTCGTTGTCCACGAACGCGATCGGGAACCGCTCCCCTGCCCCAGCCGCGGCAAGGATCTTGAGCACGTCCTGCATGCAGGAGTCGGCGGCCTTCGCGTCCGGCTCGAACCGCACTTCCTGCTTGGTGGCGGCCCAGCGCGCCGTCGTCGCGCGCAGGCCATCGAGCGTGACGGCGACGCCGTCGATGGTGGGCTTGCAGGGGCCGGCAGGCACAACCAGATTGACCGACGGCGGCGGTGGCGCATCCTGAACGGCAGCCAGGGTCAACAACGCGAGTGTCAGCATCACGCACCTCTTGTGTTGCATAAAAGCAACACCACCTTGGTTCCCGAAGATAACAGGGATTTGTTATGAACCTAGAGAAATTCACGGACCGCGCGAAGGGCTTTCTCCAGGCGGCGCAAACCGTCGCCATCCGGCTCAACCACCAGCGCATCGCGCCCGAGCATCTGCTGAAGGCACTGCTCGAGGACGACCAGGGCATGGCCGCCGGGCTGATCGAGCGCGCCGGGGGCGACCCGCGGCGGGCCGTGGCGGACACGGACGCGGCACTGGCGAAGATCCCCGCCGTGTCGGGCAGTGGCGCGCAGCAGACGCCCGGGCTCGACAACGATGCAGTGCGCGTGCTCGACCAGGCCGAGCAGGTCGCCCAGAAAGCCGGCGACAGCTATGTCACCGTCGAGCGGCTGCTGCTCGCCCTTGCGCTTTCCCCCAACACTGCCGCGGGCAAGGCGCTTGCCGCCGCCGGGGTGCGCGCGGAAGCGCTCAACACCGCGATCAACGATCTGCGCGGCGGCCGCACCGCCGACACCGCGACCGCCGAGGACCGCTATGACGCGCTCAAGAAGTTCGCGCGCGACCTGACGGAGGCGGCGCACGCCGGAAAGCTCGATCCGGTCATCGGCCGCGACGAGGAAATCCGCCGCACCATCCAGATCCTCGCCCGCCGCACCAAGAACAATCCCGTGCTGATCGGCGAGCCGGGCGTCGGCAAGACCGCCATCGCCGAAGGCCTCGCGCTGCGCATCGCCAACGGCGACGTGCCCGACACGCTCAAGGCCCGCACGCTGATGGCGCTCGACATGGGCTCCCTCATTGCCGGCGCGAAGTATCGCGGCGAGTTCGAGGAACGGCTGAAGGGCGTGCTCGACGAGGTGAAGGGCGCCGAAGGCCAGATCATCCTCTTCATCGACGAGATGCACACGCTGATCGGCGCGGGCAAGTCGGAAGGCGCGATGGACGCCGGCAACCTGCTGAAGCCAGCCCTCGCCCGGGGTGAGCTTCACTGCATCGGCGCGACCACGCTCGACGAATACCGCAAGTACGTCGAAAAGGACCCCGCGCTCCAGCGGCGCTTCCAGCCCGTGTTCGTGGGCGAGCCGACGGTCGAGGACACCATCTCGATCCTGCGCGGCCTGAAGGAGAAGTACGAGCTTCACCACGGCGTGCGCATCACCGACGGCGCGCTGGTGTCCGCGGCGACCCTGTCGAACCGCTACATCACCGACCGCTTCCTCCCCGACAAGGCGATCGACCTGATGGACGAGGCCGCGTCCCGCATCCGCATGGAGGTGGAGTCCAAGCCCGAGGAGATCGAGACCCTCGACCGCCGCATCATCCAGCTCAAGATCGAGCGGGAAGCGCTGCGGCGGGAGAGCGATGCCGCCTCGCAAGACCGGCTCGCCAACCTGGAGGAGGAACTCGCCAACCTTGAGCAGCAATCGGCCGAGCTCACCACCCGCTGGCAGGGCGAAAAGGACAAGATCGGCGCCGAGGCGAAGCTGAAGGAACAGCTGGACGCAGCCCGCGTCGAGCTGGAGCAGGCGCAGCGCCAGGGCGATCTCGCCCGCGCCGGCGAGCTCTCCTACGGCCGCATTCCCGCGCTCACCCGCCAGCTGGAGGAAGCGCAGAGCCAGACCAAGGGCGCCATGCTGCGCGAGGAGGTCACCGCCGACGACATCGCCGCGGTGGTCAGCCGCTGGACCGGCATTCCGGTCGACCGCATGCAGGAAGGCCAGCGCGAAAAGCTGCTCCACATGGAGGAACAGCTCGGCAAGCGCGTGATCGGCCAGTCGGAAGCCGTGCGCGCGGTCTCCACCGCCGTCCGCCGCAGCCGCGCGGGGCTACAGGACCCGAACCGCCCGCTCGGCTCGTTCCTGTTCCTGGGGCCGACGGGCGTTGGCAAGACCGAGCTGACCAAGGCGCTCGCCGAATTCCTGTTCGACGATCCCAACGCGATGGTGCGCATCGACATGAGCGAGTTCATGGAGAAGCACGCGGTTGCGCGGCTGATTGGCGCCCCTCCGGGCTATGTGGGCTATGAGGAAGGCGGCGTGCTGACCGAGGCGGTGCGGCGCCGGCCGTATCAGGTCGTGCTGTTCGACGAGGTCGAGAAGGCACACGGCGACGTGTTCAACGTGCTCCTCCAGGTGCTCGACGACGGGCGGCTGACCGACGGCCAGGGCCGCACCGTCGACTTCTCGAACACGATCATCATCCTGACTTCGAATCTCGGCAGCCAGTATCTGACCAACCTTGCCGAGGGCCAGTCGGTCGAGGATGTCGAGCCGCAGGTGATGGACGTGGTGCGCGCGCACTTCCGCCCGGAATTCCTCAACCGGCTGGACGAGATCATCCTGTTCCACCGGCTGGGCAGCGCTCACATGGCGCCGATCGTCGACATCCAGGTCGGTCGCGTCGCGAAGCTGCTGGCGGATCGCAAGATCACGATCCACCTGACGGACGCCGCCCGCGACTGGCTGGGCCGGGTCGGGTACGACGCCGTCTATGGCGCGCGGCCGCTGAAGCGCGCCGTCCAGCGCTACCTGCAGGACCCCCTCGCCGACCTGATCCTGAAGGGCGAGGTCCGCGATGGCTCGACCGTGACCGTCGACGAAGGCGAAGGCGCGCTGCGGCTGACCGTCGACTGAGGCGCGGGGCCTCTGCCCAAACGAAAAGGGGCGGCTCCCTTCGGAGCCGCCCCTTCTTATTTTCAGCGTCCGTCGACTTAGAAGTTGACGCGCGCACCCGCCAGGAAGCGGCGGCCGTAGATGTTCTCGCCGGCCTGGACCGGGTTGTACAGCCACGCGCCATAGGTGACCGGATCGACGTCAGGCAGACGATCGAACACGTTCAGCATGTTCACGTAGAAGGTCATGTTGTCGCTGACCTTGACGGTGCCGTTCAGGTCCAGCGTGAAGTAGCTCTTCACGCGGCAGCCCGTGTAGTTCGGGCTCGGTGCCAGGCTGCAGTCGCCTGCTTCGCCACCTTGGTCCTCTGCCGACAGGTCATAGCCCGAGGTGTAGTTCGCCGTCGCGGTCAGCGAGTACGGACCCACCAGCAGGGTGTTCTGCCAGTTGCCGCGCCAGCGGAACGTGCCCGAGCCGGCCGTCAGGTTGTAGTTGCCGAGCGTGTCGACATAGCTTTCCTTGCGACCATCCGGGAAGGTGGTGCTCAGTTCCAGCTGCAGCGTCGCATCCAGGTTGCTCACCCAGGTCACGTCACCGAACTGCACGCGGCTGTTGATGCCGAAGTCGATGCCTTCCGACTTGATCGTGTTGGCGTTGACCAGCGCCGACGCGACGTAGAGCACGCGCGGCGTGGCGTTCGGGAAGGCCGCGTCCGGGGCGTCCGGAGTGATCGTGAAGGCCGGATCCACCGGCTGCCCGGCGTAGTAGGCCTGCAGCGCGTCACCGGCGGTGAGCGACGTGATCGCGTTGGTCTTCTTGATGTTGAAGTAGTCGACCGTGAACGCGACGTTGTGGAACGGCTCGAACACCACGCCGGCCGTAAAGCTGCGCGACTTCTCCGGCTTCAGATCCGGCGACGCGAGCGTCGTCGAACCATAGCTGCCCGAACGAATGTAGGTCGGGCAGCTGCTGAAGGTGTCCTTCGAGCACACCGCACCCGGAGTGGAATACTGCGCCAGGAACGCGTCGGTGAACAGGTTCGGCGAGTTGGTCACATAGCCGGTGGTCGGCAGTGCGTTTGCTTCCGCGAAGCTCGGGATGCGGTAGCCGCGCGACCAGGTACCACGCACCGTCAGCTGCTCGATCGGCGTGAACTTCGCGCCGAGCTTGGGCGAGAAGTTGCTCTGGCGGTCGAATAATGGTCGAAGCGACCCGAGGCGTTGAGCGTCAGCTGATCGAGCACCGGCGCGTTGATTTCGCCGAAGGCCGAGGTGACGGTACGGTTGCCCTCGGTGCCGAAGGCGTTGAGGCGGAAATAGCGCTCGGTAGGACCATTGATGTCCGAGTTCGCGCTCGGCGCGTCCACGGCCTCATAGTAGATCGAGCCGCCGAAGCCGACTTCCAGGTCGCCGCCCGGCAGCTGGGTCACGGCCTTGTTGACCGAGAACTGTGCCTGGTAGAGGTCCGACGAGGCGTCGGTGATGTTCTCCGGCATCAGATAGTCGGTGACGCTCTGGCTGTTCGCCGACGGATTGATGAAGTTGTACGATCCGTCCGCGATCACATCGAGCAGGTGCTGGATGTAGACGTAGCCGTTCTGGCGACGACGCAGGTCCGTGTGCATCGCGGTCAGGTCGACGCGATAGTCCCAGTCACCGAACACGGTGCCGTGAATACCGGCAGCGGCGCGATAGACGCGGCTGCGGGTCTCGTCACGCTCGATGGAGTTGGGCAGCCAACCGACCAGCTCAGCGTCCACACCCAACGGATTGTACGGGTTGGTCCCCGGCAGCGTCAGCGGACCCGAGCCCGGTGCATAGGACGCAGCGCTCGAGCGGGTCGAGAACGGCTGGAAGTAGATGCCGGCGGGAGCGTTCGCATAGATCTGCGAGGGCGTGCCGTTATAGCTGCTGGTGGTCTGCTGGAAGTTGAACTGCGCGTAGGCTTCGGAGCTGTCGCCGACCATCGCGGTGAACTTGGCCGAACCGCCGAAGCGCTCAACCTTCGGCGCGACCACGCCATACTGGTTGATGTTGTCCTGGCTGCAGATGGTGCCGGGCACCACGCCGGTTGCCGGCGCACCGGTCGACACGGCGTTACCATTGGCGCAACCGCCCGAGAGCAGCGAATACTGGGTCGACCCGACCGGACGAATGTACAGGTTCGAACCGGCGTTGGTGACGCCCCAGGTGTCCGGATTGATCGTGTCGTTCGGGCCGCCGATGCCGGTCTGGTCGGAGGAGTTGAACGGATAGGGCAGGTCGCGGTTATAGACCTCGCCCGCGCGGTAGTAGAAGCCGCTGATGTACGCGTTGTAGCCGTCGCTATCGAGGTCGCCGGTGCCGGCGGTCAGCGACAGGCGCTGGGTCGGCGCGATACCGTCCTCGGAGATGCCGGCCTCGGCGCGGGCTGCGACGCCCCGGAAGCTGCGCTTGGTGATGATGTTCACCACGCCCGCGATCGCGTCGGCGCCATAGCTGGACGATGCGCCGTCGCGCAGCACTTCGACACGCTCGACGATGTCGTCCGGGATGGTGTTCAGGTCGACGAAGTTGCGGGTCGCGTCATCGGCGAGCGGGAAATAGGCCGCACGCAGGCCGTCGAACAGCACCAGCGTCGAGCTGCTGGAAAGGCCGCGCAGCGACACGGCGGAAGCGCCGCCTGCGAACGCACCGTTCGCGCTGAACGAGTTGGTGAGCGCCGGGCCGTTGTTGGCCGCCAGCCGCTGGATGCCTTCCTGGACGGTCTGGATGCCGCGCTGCTCGAGGTTCTCGGTCGAGACGACGGTGACGGGCGACGGGGTGACGGCCTGGCGGAACATCGACCCGGTGACGACGATCTCCTGACCGGTCGTGTCGGTGTCGGTCGCGGCCTCGCGAGCCCCAGGCGTTTGCGCCTGATCTGCGGTGGCGGTCGCCTGCTCGTCCGCCGTCTGGGCGAACGCCGGCGCGGAAACGCCCATGCCAACCAGCACGAGCGCGGTCAGCGCGGTGGTTCCACGCAACATCGAGGATTTGATCAAGATACTGTCCCTTTTTCGCCCGCTACGCAGCGGATCGCTTCCCCCCGGCACGGAAGCCGGTGGAGCAGCAATGCGACCCAGGGCTAAGATTTGTAAAGGACAGGGCGGCGGGCCGCGTACTTTTCTTTCGCGGGTGTAGCCCTCCCGCAACAAATGCACCTTACCGGTGCGTTTACTGTCCAGAATGACTTTGGCGGACAGGAAGCCCTTTCACCTCACAAGAAGCTCGCGCGCAGGCCGTCGATCACGAACTGCGAGGCGAGTGCTGCCAGCAGCACACCCAGCACGCGGGTGATCACCGCTTCGATCTTGGCGCCCAGCAGGCGCATCAGCGGGGCGGCGGCGAGCAGCGCGACGAGCATCAGCAGGAGGTTGGTCGCCAGGGCGGCGAGCACCACCAGCTTGGCGGTGGTGCCGTCGGTCTGCCCCATCAGCAGCATCACGCTGGCGATCGAGCCCGGTCCCGCGATCATCGGCATCGCCATCGGGAAGATGGAGACGTCCTCCACCTCATGCGTCTCGATGATCTTGGCGGCGCGGTCCTCGCGGCGCTGAGTGCGCTTCTCGAACACCATCTCCAGCGCGATCAGGAACAGCATGATGCCGCCGGCGATGCGGAAGCTGTCGAGGCTGATGCCGAGCGCATGGAGCAGCCCGCGCCCGAACAGCGCGAACACCAGCAGGATCGCGGCCGCCGTCAGCACCGCGCGGATCGCCATGCTGCGGCGCTGCACCCCGCTCGCCCCCGCCGTCAGTCCCGCATAGATCGGGGCGCAGCCGGGGGGATCGATCACCACGAAGAAGGTGATCAGGGCGGAGATGAACAGCTCGAGCACGGCGGGGCCCTCGCAGGTTAGAGCGTGGCTTCGTCGAGCGGCACGCCCGCGCGGCGGTGCGCCGCCACCAGCGTGTTGCGCAACAGGACGGCGATGGTCATCGGCCCCACTCCGCCCGGTACCGGCGTGATCGCCCCGGCCACCTCGACTGCGGAGGCGAAGTCGACGTCGCCGACCAGCCCGCCTTCGACGCGGTTGATGCCGACGTCGATCACCGTGGCACCGGGCTTCAGCCACTCGCCGCGCACGAAGTTCGGGCGCCCCACCGCCGCCACGACGATGTCCGCCCGCCCGACATGACCCGGCAAGTCCCGGGTGCGCGAATGCGCCAGCGTGACGGTGGCGCTGTCGGCGGTCAGCAGGGCCGCCATCGGCTTGCCGACGATGTTGGAACGGCCGATCACCACGGCTTCCAGCCCCGACAGGTCGCCCAGCCGGTCGCGCAGCAGCATCAGGCAGCCAAGCGGCGTGCACGGCACGAACCCCGGCAGTCCGGAGGCGAGCCGACCGGCGTTGACCGGATGGAAGCCGTCCACGTCCTTGTCCGGGTCGATGCGCAGCAGCACTGCGTCGGCATCCAGGTGGCGCGGAAGCGGCAGCTGTACCAGGATGCCATCGACGGCAGGATCGGCGTTGAGCTGGTCGACCAGCGCCTCCAGCGTCGCCTGGTCGGTGTCGGCCGGCAGGCGGTGCTCGAAGCTCGCCATGCCGGCGGCGACCGTCGCCTTGCCCTTGGAGCGGACGTAGACCGCCGAGGCCGGATCCTCGCCCACCAGCACCACCGCAAGCCCCGCGGGGCGGCCGGCGGCCTCGGCAAATGCTCCTGCGGCCTCGCCTACCCGGCCCCGCAACTTGGCCGCAAAGGCCTTTCCGTCGATGATGTCAGCGCTCATGCCTTGGTCGCATAGAGGCTCGCGGCCGTCTGTTCCAGCGCTGTGGTGTCGCCTTCGACCAGCAACCGCTTCACCCGCGCCGTGTCGCCGGCAACCAGCGTCACCGCGCGCCTGGGCACGCCGAAGCTGCGCGCGACCAGCTGCACCAGGGCGGCGTTGGCCGCGCCCTCGACCGGGGGCGCCGTCAGGCGGGCGGCGAAATGCTCGGCATCGCTGCCCCCGAATGCCTCACGCGAAGAGCGCGGCGTCACGCGGACGGCGATGCGGAGGCCCTGCTGGTCGGGCGACCAGGCCGCCCCGCCCCGCATCAGATCGCGTAGGGCAGCGTCGCCCGGTAGAGCGCCGGCAGCACGATCGTCTGCAGGATGCCCATGGTCACCAGCACCGCCATCGGCGCGAGGTCGATCGCACCCAGGTCCGGCAGGATCCGGCGGAACGGGCGATAGATCGGCTCAGTGATGACGTTCAGCGCCCGCCATACGCTGCGCACGAAGTCGCTGTGCGTGTTGATGACGTTGAAAGCAATCAGGATCGACAACACGAACTGGACGAAGATCACCCACCACAGGACGTTGAGCAGGTAGTCGATGATTTGAATCAGGACGTTCAACGGTGCGGCTCCGAAACGGTCTTGGGCAGCGATACCCTACCCGGACGGCAGCGGACAAGCGCCCGCTGCCTGGATGCGGAAGCGGTGCGCATCAGGCGCGGACCAGCGTACCTGCGCCCTGGCGGGTGAAGATCTCCAGCAGCAGCCCGTGCGGGATGCGGCCGTCCAGGATCACCGCCGCGTCCACCCCGGCGCCGACGGCGGCGACGCAGGTCTCGACCTTGGGGATCATGCCGCCACGAATCGTACCGTCTTCCTTCAAGGCGGCGATGTCCTTGGGCTGAAGGTCGGTCAGCAACTCGCCCGACTTGTCCATCACGCCCGGAACGTCGGTCAGCAGGAAGAAGCGGGCGGCCCCCAGCGCACCCGCGATCGCACCCGCCATGGTGTCGGCGTTGACGTTATAGGTGTGGCCGTCCGCGCCCAGCGCCACCGGCGCCACGACGGGAATGAAGCCGTCGCGCGCCAGGCTGTTGAGCAGCGTCGGGTCGACCGCCACCGGCTCGCCGACGAAGCCCAGGTCGACGTGGCGCTCGATGCCCGAGTTGCGGTCGGGCTCGGTCCGCTGCACCTTTTCGGCGCGCACGAGGCCGGCGTCCTTGCCCGAGATACCGACCGCGCGCCCGCCGGCGGCAGCGATCCAGGACACGATTTCCTTGTTGATCTTGCCGGCCAGCACCATCTCCGCGACCTCGGCCGTGGCCGCGTCGGTCACGCGCAGCCCGTCGATGAAGCGGCTTTCGACGCCCAGGCGCTTGAGCATCGCGCCGATCTGCGGCCCGCCGCCGTGTACCACCACCGGGTTGATGCCGACTGCCTTCAGCAGCACCACGTCCTCGGCGAAGTCGCGCTGCAGCTCGGGATCGCCCATCGCGTGGCCGCCGTATTTCACGACAAAGGTCATGCCGGCGTAGCGCTGGAGATAGGGCAGCGCTTCGGTCAGCGTCTCCGCCTTGGCAAGCATCGCGGGATCGGGGGAATGGTCGGTCATGCGCGCGCCTGTAGCGCCAAGCGCGCCGCGATCCAAAGTTTTTGAAGGGACGTGCGGCTACCGCACCGACCTGTACCCGTACCCCGGCGAAGGCCGGGGCCCAGTTGCGGAGGCTCCCGAGACTTGGCGCGCCCTCGCCGACGCTATCCCAACCGGAGCCCGGCCTCCGCCGGGGTACTCAAGAGAGGCCCAGCGGCGCGAGCCTCACCGCTTGCGAACGAACTCCGCGCGCAGGACGAGCCCCTTGATGCCTTCGTAGCGGCAGTCGATCTCCTGCGCGTCGCCGGTCAGGCGGATCGACTTGATGACGGTGCCCCGCTTCAGCGTCTGGTTCGCGCCCTTGACCTTCAGGTCCTTGACCAGCGTCACGCTGTCGCCGTCGGCGAGCAGGTTACCCGCCGCATCCCGCACCTCGACGCCGCCGTCTGGCGATTCCGCAGGGGCGGCAGCGGCGGCGTCGTCCGGGCTGATCCACTCGCCGGTCGCCTCGTCATAGATATAGTCGTCGCTCATGCCGCCTGCTCCGCGCGCGTCCCGTCCAGCCAGCGGCCGAGCGCGACGAAGAAGTAGATGAGCGGCGGGACCAGCACGATCGAGAGCACCACCTTGGCGATCATCTGGCCGACGATCAGCTGGCCGATCGGGAAGGCGCCGTAGAAGGCGATGGTGATGAAGATCAGCGTGTCGACGATCTGGGACAGGGCGCTGGCCGTTCCCGCCCGCAGCCACAGGAACTTGCCCGCACCGCGACGCATCGCGGCAAATATGGTGACGTTCAACGTCTGCGACACGCCATAAGCGACGATGCCCGCCCCCCAGATGCGCGGGGTCGCGCGCATCATCAACTCGAATGCCGCGAGCCGCTCGGGCTCCATGTCGGGTGCGGCCGGCACCGTCAGCACGGCGAGCAACAGCAGGATGGAGAAGATCAGCGGCACGAAGCCGAACTGCACCAGGCGATTGGCCATGGCACGGCCGTGCAGTTCCGCGACGGCGCTGGAGACGGTCACGAGCAACAGGAAGGCGAAGATGCCCGCTTCGACGGCGAGCGGCCCGACGGCGACCTGCTTGTTGCCGAGCACGCCTGCGATGCAGACCATGCCGCCGTAGAAAATGGAGAACACGAACAACGACCGCGGCACCGCGGTGGAAGGATGGGGAGTCATCCGCGCGACGCTAGACGCTTTCCCGTGTCGGTCAATGCGCGCAACCGCCTGAAATGGAACGTCCCACGACGAAAGGACTGTTGCCGCGGGCGCCGCTTGGCCATAGTCCCGCCGCGCTTCTGCGCCAGAAGCTCGACGTGACCATCACTACGCCTGCCGAGCGGGCACGGGGCCGGAACCAGGAATGAACCGTTTTCTTATCGGCGTGGCCGGTATCGTCGTGATCCTTGCGATCGCCTTCGCAATCTCGACGAACCGCCGGGCCATCCGGCTGCGCGTCGTCGGCGCCGCCTTCGCACTGCAGGTCGGCATCGCCGTGCTGGTGCTCTACGTGCCGTTCGGCCGCCGCCTGATCCAGGCCGCCGCCGCCGGCGTCTCCGCGCTGCTCGGCTATGCGCAGGCCGGCACCGACTTCGTGTTCGGCCCGCTCGCACGGCCGGAGATGGGCGGCCACAGCTTCGCCATCTCGGCGCTGCCGGTCATCATCTTCTTCGCGGCGCTGGTTTCGATCCTCTACCACCTGGGGGTGATGCAGTTCGTCGTCCGCTGGGTCGGCGGGGGCATCGAAAAGGTGACCGGCGTCTCCAAGGTCGAGTCGCTGTGCGCCGCCGCCAACATCTTCGTCGGCCAGAGCGAGGCGCCGCTGGTGATCCGCCCCTATCTCGCCACCCTCACGCCCTCGCAGCTGTTCGCCGTCATGTCGGTGGGCATGGCGGGCGTCGCCGGCACGATCCTCGCGGCCTATGCCGCCTTCCTCGGCCCGCAATCGCTTCCCTTCCTGCTCGCCGCCTCCTTCATGGCGGCACCCGGCGGGCTGCTGATGGCCAAGATCATCATGCCGGACGCGCCGGTCGCGGCAAAGGATGCGGACGCACAGGCGGACGAGGAAGCCGCGATCCGCGCGGCGGAAGTCAATCTCGAGGAGGAAAAGGCCGCCAACCTGATCATGGCGGCGGCCACGGGCGCGCAGATCGGCGTAAAGATCGCCGTCGCCGTCGGGGCGATGGTACTCGCCTTCGTCGCGCTCGTCGCGCTCGCCAACGGCCTTCTGGGTGCGGTGGGTGGATGGTTCGGCCATCCGGAGCTCAGCTTCCAGATGATCATCGGCACCGTGTTCCAGCCGGTGATGTTCCTGCTCAACATCCCCTGGCACGAGGCGGGCATCGCCGGCGGCCTGTTCGGCAGCAAGGTCGTGTTGAACGAGTTCGTCTCGTTCATCGAGCTCGGCAACCTGCGCGATCAGCTGTCGCCGCGCACCGTCGCCATCGTCACCTTTGCGCTGTGCGGCTTCGCGAACTTCAGCTCCATCGCGATCCAGATGGCCGCGACGGGCAGCCTGGCGCCCAATCAGCGCCCGATGATCGCAAAGCTCGGCGTACGCGCGCTGGTGGCCGGAAGCCTTGCCAACCTGATGTCGGCGGCGCTCGCCGGGCTGCTGCTGTCCTGAGCCCAGGGCGCAGCGGCCGGGCCTAGATTGTGTTCCGCTCGCACAGCGGCGCTTTGGTCAGCGTATCTAGGAAACGCCGGCGCCACCACAGCACGTCCTCGTTGCGGACGTTGTCGAACATCGGCTTCCACCGGGCGATGCGCTCCTCGCGCGACATGCGCAGCGCCTTGTCGATGGCGTCGGCCACGTCCTCGGCGCTGTAGGGATTGCAGAGGACCGCCTGCGGCATCTGCGCGGCGGCACCCGCAAAGCGCGACAGGATCAGCACGCCCGGGTCGTGCGGGTCCTGCGCCGCCACGAATTCCTTCGCCACCAGGTTCATGCCGTCGCGCAAGGGGGTGACGAGGCCGATCCGGGCCGCGCGGTAGATCCCCGCCAGCACGTCGCGCGGATAGCCCTGGTTGACGTAGCGGATCGGGACCCAGTCGATATCGGCATAGGCGCCGTTGATGCGCCCCGACATGGCGTCGAGGTTGTCGCGAATGTCGCGATAGCTCTGCACCGCAGTGCGCGAAGGCGGCGCGATCTGCAGCAGATAGACCAGCGCGCGGCGGTCGGCATGGTTCTGGAGGAAGCGCTCATAGCCCGAGAAGCGCTCGGCAAGGCCCTTGGAATAGTCGAGCCGGTCGACGCCCACCATCATGCTGCGGCCCACCGCGCTTTCGAGCATACGCAGCTGGGTCGCCTTGGCGACGGGGCCATTGGCAGCCTTGATGAACGAGTCCGCATCGATGCCGATCGGGCAGGCGATCGCGCGGATCGTCCGTCCGCCCACGGTCACGCAGTCGCCGTCCGACAGCACGCCGCCCATTTCCGTCACGACATAGTGGCGGAAGGATTCGAGCCACTCTTCGGTCTGGAAACCGACGACGTCATAGGCGAACAGCGACTCGACCAGCCGGCGATGCTGCGGAAGCGCGACCAGGAGGCGGGTCGGCGGCCACGGGATGTGGAGGAAGAAGCCCATGCGGTTCTTCACGCCCTGCTGGCGCAGCACCCAACCGAGCGGGATCATGTGATAATCGTGGACCCACACCACGTCGTCGGGCTCAATGTGCGGGCCGATGGCCTGGCCGAAGACGCGGTTCACCCGCTCATAGCCGCCCTGGAAGTCGCGCTCGAACTCGGTAAGGTCGAGCCTGTAGTGGAACAGCGGCCACAGCGTGCGGTTGGCGAAGCCGTCGTAATATTCCTCCACGTCCTGCTCGGACAGGTCCATGACCGCGGAAGTCACGCCCTCATAGGTCTCGAACCGGAGCTTATGGTCCTCCCCGGTCTCGCCCGACCAGCCGAACCAGATGCCGTGCTCCTCGCGCAGCGCCGCCGTCAGCGCCACAGCAAGGCCGCCCTGCGCACCCCCCGCGTCGGCGGCGGTCGGCGCCTGCACGCGGTTCGAAATCACGATCAGGCGACTCATCGTACCTCCGTCCACGGCTTGCTGAGCAGCATCGCCGAATTGATCAGCCCCACCAGCGAATAGGTCTGGGGGTAATTGCCCCACAGCTCCCCGGTGCTTGGATCGATATCCTCCGAAAGAAGTCCTGCCGGCGTCCGCCGCTCGATCATCTCCTCCAGCAGGACGCGCGCGTCCTCGACACGCCCCGTCGCGTGCAATGCCTCGATGAGCCAGAAGGTGCAGACGTTGAAGGCGGTATGCGGCAGGCCGAAATCATCTTCGGTCGCATAGCGCAGCATGTGCGATCCGCGCCGGAGCCCCGCCTCCACCGCCTCCAGCGTGCCGCGGAAGCGCGGGTCGTCGGGCGCGACGAAGCGCAGGTCGAGCAGCTGGATCAGGCTCGCGTCCAGATCGTCGCCGCTGAAGGTCGCCGACATGCGCTTCGTGTCCGGCCGCCACGCCGCCTGCTCGATGCGCTGCCGCATCGTGTCCGCACGGTCGCGCCAGAAGGCGGCACGATCCGCGAGCCCCAGGTGCTTCGCCACGCTTGCCAGCCGGTCGCATGCCGCCCAGCACATCGCGGCCGAATAGGTGTGCACGTGGCTGCGCGTGCGCAGTTCCCACAGCCCCGCGTCGGGCTTGTCGAACGCCTCCCAGGCGCGCTCGCCTACCGGCTCCAGCGCCTCGAAGTCGCCCTGCCCGGCGATCCGGAACAGCCGCTGGTCGAAAAAGGCCTGGGCGTTCGACAGCACGATCTGCCCATAGGCGTCGTGCTGGACCTGCTCATAGGCCTGGTTGCCGACGCGCACCGGACCCATGCCGCGATAGCCGGGGAGACTCTCCGCGATGCGCTCGGGAAGCTGCGCCTCGCCACCCACACCATAGAGCGGCTGGATGTGCCCGCCCTTGGCGTTGTCGACGATGTTGCGCAGATATTCGAGATAGCCTTCCAGGACGTCGAGCGCGCCCAGGCGGTTGAGCGCCTGCACCGTGTAATAGGCATCGCGGATCCAGCAGAAGCGGTAATCCCAGTTGCGCTGCGACCCCGCATGCTCGGGGATGGAGGTGGTGAGCGCCGCGACGATGGCGCCGGTCTCCTCGTGCTGGCACAGCTTCAGCGTGATCGCCGCGCGGATCACGGCGTCCTGCCACTCCGCCGGCGTGGCGAGATCCCGCACCCAGTGTCGCCATTCGCGCACCGTCCGGTCGAGCATCGCATCGATCGCGGTCGGGATCGCGGCCGCGAAGCTCTCGTCCGGCCCCAGGAAGAAATAGAGCGGGCGCTCTACCCGGAACAGGCGCTCCTCCTCGATCCAGCCGATCGGCGCGTTGCTCGACAGCCGCAACGTCATGTCGTTCAGCAGGTAGCGGATATGGTTGCTGCCCCGCGTCCGCTCGGGTGATTGCGCACCCCAGTCGCGCGCCGGGCGCAGCCGCACGCGCACCCGCGGCGATCCCGCCACCGGCCGGACGATGCGGCAGAAGGCCACCGGCCGATACATGCGCCCGTTGCGGCGAAAGCGCGGTGCGAAGTCGACCACCTCGATGGCGTTGCCGTCGGCGTCGCTGTGCCGGGTGATCAGCACCGGGGTGTTGCGGACGTAGGACTGGCGGGTCTCGACGCAGCCTTCGAGGTCGATGTCCCAGAAGCCGCTCGACCCCTCCTCGCCACCCCGGGGCCGGTCGTCGAGCAGCGAGCAGAAGGTCGGTTCGCCGTCGACACGCGGGACGCATCCCCAGACGAAGCGGCCGGCCCGATCGACCAGCGCGGACACCTGGCAGTTGCCGATCGGCCAGAGGTCGAGCGTCGCCGTCAAGCCGCCACCTCCAGCCAGCGGCGCAGACTCCACACGTCCTCGAGCCGGAACCGGGCCGCGGTATCGCGCGGGCTGCCGATCAGGATGCCGGCACCCCCATGACGGGCACACAACACGAAGCCGGGCTCGTCGGTCAGGTCGTCGCCGACGAAGATCGGCGCATGGCCAAGGAACGGCGCATCCTCCAGCAGCGCGGCGATCGCGGTGCCCTTGTCATGGCCGGCCATGCGCAGCTCGGCCATCATTTTCCCGTGCTGCACCTCCAGCCCCTCGTGCCGGGCGAAGGCCTCCACCAGCGCCTGGGCCTCCGCCTCGACTTCGGGCGCCATGCGGTAGTGGATGGCGACGCCCAGCGACTTCACCTCGATGACGACGCCGGGGCGGTTCCCGAACCGCTCCGTGAACGCAGCCTCGGCGGTCTCCAGTGCCGCAGGGCGCTCCGGCCGGACGATCGCGCCGCCGGCGCGGCGGATCTCCGCGCCATGGCTGCCCACGACCGCGATCCGCCCGAGCGAACGACCGAGAAAGTCGTCGATCTGCGCGATCGAGCGCCCGCTGACGATCGCCACGCGCCCGTCGAGCCGCTCGCCCAGGCGTTGCAGCAGCGTGTGGAGCGCCTCGTCGACGGACACGCCGTCCGGCCGCTGGGCCAGTTCCACCAGCGTCCCGTCGAAATCCAGGAACAGGCTTGCATCATGAAGCAGGGAAAATGGAGGCTCGACCAGAGCCGCGGACGCCGACGAAACTTGCATGCCTCTCCTAACCCCACAGCCGCGCATTCGTTTCGCGCAGCCGATCATTTCGTCCCGGAAACGACCTTTAGCGCCCCCGCATGCGCTCGACCACTGGGGGGGGCCAGGCGTAATCCGCCTCGCGCTCCCTTTCCGTGCTCCCGCGGAAGCGGGAGCCTGGGGTTCCAGGGACTGCCCGCCGTTGCTCTGCTTGGCCCTGGATCCCCGCCTGCGCGGGGATACGGAGTGCTGGGGTGGCGTTGGCAGCCCAGCAGAAGCCTCACCCCGCCAGTCGCCTACCGCGTCGGCACCGGCTCCGCGCCCGTGTAGTCATAGAAGCCGCGCTTGGTCTTGCGGCCGTACCAGCCGGCTTCGACATACTTCACCAGCAGCGGTGCCGGCCGGAACTTGGGGTCGCCCGTCCCCTCGAACAGCACACGGGTGATCTCCAGGCAGGTGTCCAGCCCGATGAAGTCGGCGAGCGTGAACGGCCCCATCGGGTGGTTGAGCCCCAGCTGGCAGGCGGCGTCGATGTCCGGGATCGTCGCCACGCCCTCACCGAGCGCAAAGCAGGCCTCGTTCAGCATCGGCATCAGCACGCGATTGACGATGAAGCCGGGCGCGTCGTTCGCATGCACGATCCGCTTGCCGAGCGACTGGCCGAACGCCTCCACGCGCGACACCGTCTCGTCCGAGGTCGCGAGCCCGCGGATCAATTCGATCAGCCCCATGACCGGCACGGGATTGAAGAAGTGCACGCCCATGAAGCGGGCGGGATCGGGCGACGCCTGCGCCAGGCGGGTGATCGGGATCGACGAGGTGTTGCTCGCCAGGATCGCGTCGGGACCCAGCACCTTGCCCACCTCGGCAAAGATCGCGCGCTTGATCGCCTCACGCTCGGTGGCCGCCTCGATGACCAGGTCGCAGGGTGCCATGGCGGCGACGTCGCCTACCGCTTCGATGCGCCCGAGCGCCGCATCGCGGTCGTCGGCGGTGATCTTTTCCTTTTCCACGGCGCGGGCAAGCTGCCTGGCGATCCCCGCCTTGCCTGCTTCGGCGCGCTCGACCGACACGTCCGACAGCAGCACGCGGTAGCCGGCTTGCGCCGCCACCTGGGCGATCCCCGCCCCCATCTGCCCTGCGCCGATCACTCCGACTGCCTGCATCATCCATCCTCCTGTCTTTGACGGCGGCAATAGCGGGTTTCGACGGCCGGCACAGCGCGATAGTGTCGCCCCATGCACCGCCTCTCCCTGCTCGCCTGCCTTTTCCTCCTGCCTCTCGCCGGCTGCGGCAACGATTCCGCGCCTGCCAACGCCCAGCCGGGCCAGACCGCCGCTGCGCCCCAGCCCCTTGCCCAGACACCGCAGCAGGCGGATGCGGACAGTCACGCTTCCCCGAAGCCTGCCGAGACCAAGACGTTCCGGGACTGGATCGTCGGCTGCGACAATGGGCTTGCGTGCCGGGCCGTGGCGCTTGCGCCGGAAGACGAGATCCAGCCGACGCTGATGCTGACCCTCGACCGTGCCGCGGGACCGGGAGCGGTGCCCGAGGTGCATGTCACGGGACAGGAGGAACGCCTGCCGCCGCTCACCATCTCCGTAGACGGGAAGCAACTCGCCAAGGGCGGCACGGCAGCCGATGGCGCGGTGCAGTTCGACGGCACCGATGCGGAACGGATCGCCGCCGCGCTCGGCAACGGACGGCGGCTCGCTGTCTCGGACGATACGGGCAAGGCGATCGGCACGGTGAGCCTGGCGGGCGCCGCCGCCGCCCTTCGCTGGATCGACGAACGGCAGGGACGCGCCGGCACCAGCGGCGCACTGGTCGCCCGCGGGAGCAAGGCAGATACGGCCACCGCCCCCGCACTTCCGGTGATCCGGGCCGTGCCGGTACGCGGGGAAGCCGCACTGCTCGATCCCGCCCGCGTCGCTGCCATGAAGCGCGAGGCGGGATGCGAAACCGATCGCGACCTCGGCCCGCCGCAGGCCAAGCCGCTCGGCGACCGCACCCTCGTCCTGCTCCCCTGCTCGTCGGGCGCCTATAATCTGATGATGGCGGTGTTCACCGTGCGCGACGGCAAGCACACGCCGGCGCAGTTCGACGCACCCTCGGGCATGTCCGAAGACGGTTCGCCGATCCAGAACGTCGTCGACGGCAGTTTCGAGAATGAGGTGCTCACCAGCTTCGCGCGGGGCCGTGGGCTCGGCGACTGCGGCATCCGCCAGGAGTTCGTCTGGGACGGCACCCGCTTCCGCCTCTCCCGCCAGGAGGAGATGCCCGAGTGCCGCGGCAGCAAGGTGTACCTGCCGACGTGGCGCGCCCGGGTCGTGCGCTGAGGCGCTAGGGCGCGGCCGCGAAGGGCTGCGCCTCCGCCAGGATCAGCGCGAACCAGCCCTGCTCGTCGGACCATTCGCCGATCGGGGTCCAGCCTCCGGCGCGCAGCAGCACGCGGGCACCGCGCTCCCCATATTTGTGGCTGTTCTCGGTGTGGATCGTCTCGCCCGCGCCGATCTCGAAGGATTGGCCAGCGACGGTGAAGCGCAGGTCGCGCGTCGCTTCCAGATGCATCTCGATGCGGGAGGCGGCGTCGTTCCAGATCGCCCGGTGGACGAAGTGCGCGACCGGGATCGTCCCCTCCAGCTCCCGGTTGATTCGTTCGAGCAGGTTGCAGTTGAAGGCGGCGGTGACGCCCTGGGCGTCGTCATAGGCGGGAACCAGCACCGCCTCCGGCTTCACCCGGTCGATCCCGATCAGCAGCTGCGCGCCCTCCCCCAGCGATCCGCGCATCGCCCGCAGCAGGTCCACCGCGGCATAAGGCTCCATGTTGCCGATGGTGGAGCCGGGAAAGAAGCCGAGCTTGGGCTTGCCCTCGACGGCGCCGGGCAGCGTCACGGGACGGAGGAAGTCCGCCTCCAGCGGCAGGACCGGCAGGGTCGGGAATGCCTGCTGCAGCTCGGCGGCGGAGTCGCGGAGGAAGTCGCCCGAGATGTCGATCGGCACATAGGCCGCGGGGGCGATGCCCCCCAGCAGGATCGGCGTCTTGGCGGAGGAGCCCGATCCGAACTCCACCACCGCACGGCCCGCCCGGCACAGCGCCGCGACCTCCGGCACCGCCCGGTGGAGCAGCGCGGTTTCGGTCCGGGTCGGGTAGTATTCCGGCAGTCGGGTGATCTCCTCGAACAGCTCCGATCCACGGCGGTCGTAGAACCAGCGCGCCGGAATTGCGCGCGGGCGCATGGCAAGGCCGGCGAGCACGTCGGCGCGGAAGCGCGGGTCGACGGCGGCAGGCGCGGCTGCGTGGTGTCCTGGCATCAGGGGGATCCAAGGTCCTTCGCGAGCCGTACGCCGGTGAACTGCCAGCGCTGGTGCGGGTAGAAGAAGTTGCGGTAGCTCGCCCGCAGGTGTCCGCGCGGAGTGGCGCAGGAGCCTCCGCGCAGCACGAACTGGCCGCTCATGAACTTGCCGTTGTACTCGCCGACCGCCCCCTCGGCCGCCTGAAACCCCGGATAGGGACGGTAGGCGCTGCCGGTCCACTCCCAGACGTCGCCGAAGAAGGCGGGGGCGGCCGCAGCCGGGCGCGGCTCGACCGGCCCGGCCCCGTCCAGCTGGTTGCCGCCACAGGCATCCTCACCCGCGGCTGCCGCTTCCCACTCCTGCTCGGTCGGCAGGCGTGCGCCCACCCAGCTGGCATATGCATCCGCTTCAAAGAAGCTGACATGCGTGACCGGGGCGGCAGGATCCAGCGGGCGCCGTCCATCCAGCCCGAAGCGGGTCCAGCCGCCGCCCTCGCCTTCCGCCCAGTAAAGCGGCGCCGTGATCCCCTCGCGCTGCACCCAGGCCCAGCCGTCCGACAGCCAGTGGCGCGGCTCGCGATAGCCGCCATCGGCGATGAAGGCCGTCCACTCGCCATTGGTGACGGTCCGGTCGGCGATCGCATGGGGGTGCAGCAGCACCCGGTGGCGCGGCCCCTCGCAATCGAAGGCGAAGTCCTGGCCGCCATGCCCCACCTCGGCAATACCGCCCGCATGCTCGATCCAGCCGATCGGCGGCGGGACTGTGACCGGCTGCTTGCGTGGCGCAGGCCACAGCGCCGGCTCGATCGGGTTCTCGGAAAAAAGGTGCAGGATGTCGGTGAGCAGCAGTTCCTGGTGCTGCTGTTCGTGGTGACAACCGAGCTCGACCAGCTCCACGGCGTGCGGCGGCAGGCGCGCCCAGTTTGCCAGCACGGCCTCGGTTACCGCGCGGCGATAGGCGAGCACCTCCGCGAGCGTCGGGCGCGTCACCATGCCGCGGCGAGCGCGGGCGTGCCGCTTCCCCTCTGCCTCGTAATAGCTGTTGAACAGGAAGGGGAAGCGCGGATCGTGCAGCGTGTAGCCCGGCACATGGTCCCGCAGCACGAAGGTTTCGAAGAACCAGCTGGTGTGCGCCAGATGCCATTTGGCGGGCGACGCGTCGGGCATCGACTGGACGCTGGCGTCGGCATCCGAGAGCGGCGCGACCAGCGCCTCGCTCAAGGCGCGCACCCCGGCGAACCGACGCTGGAGCGGGGGAGACGCAGGCTCGTACTGAATGTCCTGCATCGCCCGCCGTTTCGCCTATCGCTGTGCCCCTGGAACCCAGAGAACGTCTCCGGCCCCGGCTTGGTTCACCCAGCGGGCGGCGACGAACAGATAATCGGAAAGGCGATTGAGATAGGCGAGCGCCAGCGGGTTCAGCATCGCGTCCTGCGTGGCGGCAACCGCGCTGCGCTCGGCGCGCCGGGCGATCGCGCGCGCCAGGTGAAGGGCGGACGCGGACGCGTCCCCTGCCGGCAGCACGAAGCTGGTGAGCGGGCTCAGCTCGTCGTTCAGCCGATCGATCTCCTGCTCCAGGCGGGTGACCTGGGAGGCGACGATGCGGAGCGCCGCGCCCGGCGCTTCCCCTTCCGCCAGCGGAGTCGCGATGTCCGCGCCCAGGTCGAACAGGTCGTTCTGGATACGCGCCAGCGCTTCCTCGACGATGCCCTGCCCCAGTGCCGTGCGCGCGACGCCGATGGCGCTGTTCGCCTCGTCCACGTCGCCGATCGCCGTCATGCGCAAGGAGGACTTCGCAACCCGCGAACCGTCCGCCAGGCCGCTCGTGCCGTCGTCGCCGGTGCGCGTGTAGATCTTGTTGAGCTTGACCATCAGGTGCGCCCCGCCGCGAACAGGATCAGTACCACGATCAGGATGGCGATCGCCTGGAACAGGATCCGCGCCTGCATCATCTTGTTCGACTTCAGGCTCGCCGCACTCGGCCCCTGCCCGCGCGCCTCCTCGCCGGAGGTCTTCAGGAACGTGACCACGCCACGGACCAGCGCAACCACCGTCGCGATCATCGCCGCGACCAGGAGCAGGACGAGAAACGTGTTCATGCGGGGAGCCTAGGCGCTTGCCAGCGCGAAGCCAAGCGGCAGGCGCCCCGCCCTCAGATCGCCTGCGAGGGCCCGCCCATCGACGCCCGCCAGCCGCATCGACTCCAGCGTCGGCGCACCATGCCGCTTGGCGAGCCGCTCGCCATCGCTTCCCACCAGCAGCGGGTGGTGATGGTAGAAGGGCGTTGGCAGATCGAGCAGCGCCTGGAGCAGCCGGTGGACGTGGGTTGCCGCAAACAGGTCGCGGCCCCGCACCACGTCGGTGACGCCTTGTGCCGCGTCGTCCACCGTTACCGCCAGGTGATAGCTGACGCCCGCGTCCTTGCGGGCCAGCACGACATCGCCCTGGCCCTGCGGATCGGCGCGCACCACCCCGACATGGGCATCGCGCCATTCGAGCGGCCCGGCGGCCGCGACCGCGCGCGCCATGTCGATCCGCCACGCGTGCGGCTCGACGGCGAGCCGGCGGGCGCGGACATCGGGCGCAAGCTCGCGGCAGGTTCCCGGGTAGACCGGCCCGTCGCTGCCGTGGGGAGCGGACGCGCTTGCCGCCACTTCGCGCGCGATGTCGGCGCGGGTGCAGAAACACGGGTAGACCAGCCCCTTCACCTTCAGCCGGTCGAGCGCCTCCGCGTAGATCGGCATCCGCTGCGACTGGAACGCCACCGGCCCGTCGTGCTCGAGCCCAAGCCAGGCGAGGTCCGCCAGGATCCCCTCGACGTGCTCGGGCCGGCTGCGGCCCTGATCGATGTCCTCGATGCGGAGCAGGAAGCGGCCGTCGCTCGCCCGCGCCAGCGCATGCGCCTGCACCGCCGACCAGGCGTGTCCCAGGTGCAGCCGTCCCGTGGGGCTCGGCGCGAAGCGGCTGGTGCGGATCATGCAACTCCCCCTTGACCGGCCCTTGCGGCCCATGCTGTCATGCCCTTGTCACCACGCGCTGTCATAGGCAGCCGGGAACGAGGGCGAGGGGAACGCATGTTTCATCCCGATCTGATGCGCCATCCGGACAGTTGCCCGGCCCTTGTGCTGAACGCCGACTATACGCCGCTCAGCTACTATCCCTTGAGCCTGTGGCCCTGGCAGACCGCGATCAAGGCGGTATTCCTCGATCGGGTCGACATCGTCGCCCATTACGAACGCGAAGTGCACAGCCCCACCGCCTCGCTGAAGCTCCCTTCGGTGATCGCGCTCAAGCAATATGTCCGCCCCTCCGCCTTTCCCGCCTTCACCCGCTTCAACTTGTTCCTGCGCGACCGCTTCGCCTGCCAGTACTGCGGCGCGCCCAAGGACCTGACCTTCGACCACGTCGTGCCGCGCGCCCAGGGCGGCCGCACCACCTGGGAGAATGTCGTCACCGCCTGCGCGCCGTGCAACCTCAGAAAGGGCGGCCGCACCCCCCGCCAGGCCGACATGCCGCTCCACATCGCGCCGATCCGCCCGACCAACTGGCAGTTGCAGGAACACGGCCGCCGCTTCCCGCCCAACCACCTGCACGACACCTGGCACGACTGGCTCTACTGGGACGCCGAACTAGAGGCCTGAGGGCTGCGGTCAAGCCGGCCACGTTTTCGCAACCGAACCCCGCCTTTTCCTCGCCTAGCTCGTGCGCTAGCGGGTCCTTGCGCACCACCGCGACGCACCCGCGCTTGCGGATGCTGTGCTAGAGACGTAACACAGCCCTTCAGATGCAAGACGATCCCTTCCCGCAAGGCCGCCCGCTCGATCCGGCCCGCGTCGGCCGCTCCTCCACCGCCCTGCGCGAGCTGGAGCAGCAGCGCCGTGCGCGGATGGCGCAGTTCGATGCCGCGCTGGCGGAGTTCGATCTGGCTGCTGGCGCCGGTGCCGGCACCGCCACGCCGCTCGGCAACAACGGCGGCTTCGGGGCGCCGCCGCCCCCGCCGCCGCCGCCTTCCGTGCCGCCGGTCCGCAGCGGCCGCCCCCGCTGGTTGCGCTGGACGATCCGGCTGGTGGCGGCGGGCATCATTCTGCTGGTGCTGGCGATCGCGTGGCTGGCGCTCACCGCGCCCCTGTCGAAGTCGCTGCAGCCGCCGCTGCCGCCCTCGATCACGCTGCTCTCTGCCGAGGGCACTCCGATCGCCCAGCGCGGCGCCAACATCGGCAAGCCGGTCGACGCGACCAAGCTTCCCAAGCACGTGACCCAGGCGTTCCTCGCCGTCGAGGATCGCCGCTTCTACAGCCACTGGGGCATCGACCCGCGCGGAATCCTGCGCGCCATGGTGCACAACACCATGTCGGGCGGGGTGCGCGAGGGCGGCAGCACCATCACCCAGCAGCTCGCCAAGAACGCCTTCCTCGATTCGGATCGGACGGCGGCGCGCAAGCTGCGCGAGGTGATGATCGCCTTCTGGCTGGAAGCGTGGCTGACCAAGGACGAGATCCTGTCGCGCTACCTCTCCAACGTCTATTTCGGCGACAACGCCTATGGCCTGGCGGCCGCGTCCGAGCATTATTTCAGCCGCAAGCCGCAGGACCTGAATACCGCCCAGGCAGCGATGCTCGCAGGCCTCGTCAAGGCGCCCTCCCGCCTCGCCCCCACCGGCAATCTCAAGGGCGCGCGCGAGCGCCAGGCCGTGATCGTCTCGACGATGAAAGCCGCCGGGTTCCTGACCCCGGCCGAGGCGCGGGCGGTGAAGCCCGCCAAGCTCCGCGTCGCCAAGGGCGATGATCTCCCCAGCGGCACCTATTTCGCCGACTGGGTGATCCCGGCTGCCCGCGACCGTGCCGGCGGCGTCGGCCCCGACCTGCGCGTCACCACCACGCTGGAAAGCCGCATCCAGCGCGCCGCCGAGCGTGCGGTGCGCCGTGCCGGCCTGCGCCAGACCCAGGTCGCGCTGGTCGCGATGCACCCCGACGGCCGCGTGATCGCGATGATCGGCGGCAAGAACTACAAGGACAGCCCCTTCAACCGCGCGGTGCAGGCGCGCCGCCAGCCCGGCTCCACCTTCAAGCTGTTCGTCTATCTGGCGGCCCTGCGTTCGGGCCTCAGCCCCGACTCTCCCGTGCAGGACGAGCCGCTCACGATCGGCGACTGGAGCCCCAAGAACAGCGACGGCCGCTATCTCGGCACCATCCCGCTCACCCGCGCCTTTGCCCGCTCCAGCAACGTCGCCTCGGCGCGGCTGACGCAGGAAGTGGGCGTGCGCAACGTGATCCGCGCCGCCCGCGACCTCGGCATCTCGACGCCGATCCCCAACGAGGCGACGATCGCGCTCGGCACCGCCAACGTCTCGCTGCTCGAACTCACCGCCGCCTATGCCGCGATCGCGGCCGGCGAGGCGCCGGTCCGCCCGCATGGCCTGAAGGACGAGGAACAGACCAGCTGGTTCGAACGGCTGCGCAACAGCAGCCGCCCGCTCGGCCGCCGCGAGCTCGACGGCATGCGCGAGCTGCTCGCCGCCTCGATCCGCGGCACCGGCCACCAGGCGAACCTGCCGATCGAGGCGTTCGGCAAGACCGGCACCACCCAGGACTCTCGCGACGCGCTGTTCGTGGGCTATGCCGGCGACATCGTCGCGGGCGTGTGGCTCGGCAACGACGACAACACGCCCAATCCCGGCCTCGCCGGGGGCGGCCTGCCCGCGCGGATCTGGCGCGACTTCATGACCGAGGCGCTCGGCGTGCAGCTGCCGCCCCCGCCGCCGGAAGTGAACGAGGATGTCGACGAGGCGATCGACAACAGCGTCGACATCGCAGGCGACGCGATCGATGAGGCCGGTGCCAGGATCGACGAGGCGACGGACGCGCTGGAGGGACAGGTCCAGGGCCTCGGCCTCAACCTGCGCCTCGACCGGGACGGCGGCATCGTGGTGGACCGCAACGGCCCCGACCGCCGCGCGCCCCCGCCCCCGCGGGAACCCGACGCCCGCCGCCTGCCTGAAGACGAAGAGTGAGCGCGGCCTAGCTAGCCGTTGACCTCGGCCGCGCCGCCGCCCAAGGCGCGGCCATGCGCTTCTTCTCCGACAATGCCGCTGCCGCCTGCCCCCAGGTGATCGAGGCGATCCTCGCCGCCAACCGGCTCGACACCGCCTATGACGGCGATGCGCTCAGCCAGTCGCTCGACGGCCGACTGTCGGAGCTGTTCGAGACCGAGGTCGCGGCGCTGTGGGTCCCCTCCGGCACCGCCGCCAACTGCCTCGCGCTCGCAGCACTTTGCCCGCCGCACGGCGCCGTCGTCTGCCACGCCGACGCGCACATCCAGAACGACGAGGGCGGCGCACCCGAATTCTACACCCATGGCGCCAAGCTGCTGCTGGTCGAAGGCCCCGGCGCCAAGCTCACGCCCGACACCCTGGCCGCCCGCCTCGACCGCGTCGTCGAGGGCGTCCATTGGGTCCAGCCGCACGCGGTCTCCATCACCAACGCCACCGAATACGGCCTGGTCTACACGCCCGAAGAAGTCACCGCGATCGGCGCCATCACCCGCGCCCGCGGCCTGGGCCTGCACATGGACGGTGCCCGCTTCGCCAATGCCGTCGCCCACCTCGGCTGCTCGCCTGCCGAAGTCACCTGGCAGGCCGGCGTCGACGCCTTGAGCTTCGGCTTCATCAAGAACGGCGGCATGAGCGCGGAAGCCCTGGTGTTCTTCAAGCCCGAGCTGGCCGCGGTCGCCAAGGCCCGCCGCAAGCGCGCCGGCCTGCTCGCCTCCAAGGGCCGCTTCCTCGCCGCGCAGATCCTGGCGATGGTCGAAGACGACCTGTGGCTCGCCAACGCCCGCGCCGCCAATGCGGGCGCCGCCCTGCTCGCCCAGGCGGCAGGCGACCGCCTAGTCCACCCGGTCCAGGCCAACGAGGTCTTCCTGCGCGCCACTCCGCAGGAGGCCGCGTCGCTGCGCGCGCTCGGCTTCGACTTCTACGACTGGGCCGCCGGCGAGATCCGGCTGGTCACCTCCTGGGATCAGACCGAGGACCAGATCCGCCCGCTGGCAGAGGCGATCGCGGCGCTGTGACCACTCCCGTCCCCGCGCAGGAGACACCACGCTCCGCAACCCTCGGCGTGCTGGTCCCGTTCGGGATCGTCACGCTGATCTGGGGATCGACCTGGATCGTCATCCGCGACCAGCTGGGCGTGGTGCCGCCGACCTGGTCGGTCGCCTATCGCTTCGGCGTCGGCGGGATCGCCATGCTGGTGTGGGCGCTGCTCCGGCGCGAGTCGCTTCGCCTCGACGCGCGCGGCTGGGGCTTTGCCGCCGTGCTGGCGCTCACCCAGTTCTGCCTCAACTTCAACTTCGTCTATCGCGCCGAACAGTTCGTGACTTCGGGGCTGGTTGCCGTCGTCTACGCGCTGCTGATCGTCCCCAATGCGACGCTGGCACGCATCTTCCTCGGCCAGCGCATGGGCCGCCAGCTGCTGGTCGGCTCCGGCATCGCCATGGCCGGGGTCGCGCTGCTGTTCGTGCATGAGCTGCGCCAGGCAGCGGCCGACAGCGACACGGTGCTGCTGGGCATGGGCATCACCCTTGCCGGCGTGCTCTGCGCCTCCGTCGCCAACGTCATGCAGGCGACCAAGGCCGCCAAGCGCTATCCGATGGCGCCGGTGCTCGGCATCGCCATGTTGATGGGCGCCGCGATGGACGCGGCGTTCGCCAGCGCCACGGTCGGCCCGCCGGTGTTCGACTGGCGCTGGGCCTATGTCGCGGGCATCCTCTATCTCGCGATCTTCGGCTCGGCGATCGCGTTTGCGCTCTACTTCGGCATCATCCGCGCGATCGGCCCGGCCAAGGCGGCGTACAACGGCGTCGTCGTGCCGGTGATCGCGATGCTGCTCTCGACCCTGTTCGAGGGCTATCGCTGGTCGCTGATGGCCGGCGCCGGGGCGCTGCTGGTGCTCGCCGGACTCGTCATCGCATTGAGCGCGCGCAGGCCGAACCGATAGTCGGGATAGCGCGGCCGCCAGCCGAGCACGCGCTTTGCCCGCCCGTTCGCCACTCGCCGGTTCTCAGCATAGAAACCCTGCGCCATCGGCGACAGGCTTTCGAGTGGCACGAACGGCGGCGGCGCCATCCCCAGCAGCCGCGCGGCATATTCGACCACCGCATTCTGGTCCGCCGGCAGGTCGTCGGAGAGGTTGTACGCCCCCGCCGGCCCGTCCAACGCCGCCACGACGCCCTCGGCAATGTCCTCGACATGCACCCGGCTGAACACCTGTCCAGCCAGGTCCACGCGGTGCGCGGTCCCGGCCCGCACGCGGTCGAGCGGCGAGCGGCCGGGACCATAGATCCCCGGCAGCCGCAGCACCCGCGCGCCCAGCTCCAGCCACGCCCGGTCCGCCGCCACCCGTGCCGGCCGCCGCCCGCGCAAGGGCGCGCTCTCGTCCACCCAGCCGCCTCCGGCGTCGCCATAGACCCCGGTCGAGGACAGATAGCCGAGCCAGCACCCCCGCTCGGCCAGCGCCCCGCCATAAGCCGCCAGCACCGGGTCCAAGTCGCCTTCGGGCGGCACAGTCGACAGCACCGCATCAGCCGCAGCAATCTCGAAGCGGACGCGATCGGCATCGCCAAACGCGATCGTCCCATAACGCCCGTCCCGGCTAGTGCCCATCACCCGCCAGCCCCGCACGCGCAGCCGCTCGGCAGCAACGCCCGCGGCATAGCCCAGCCCGAACACCAGCATCCGCATCCTAGACCGACCCCATCCTCACCACGCCATCCCTCCTACCCGTTTGTTTGGAGTAGCCGTCGAGCCTGTCGAGACAGCGTATCGAGAAATCGCTTGCGGCTCTTTCGACGCCGCTCTCACACCCCGCCTGCACCCCTCCCCTTCGTGTCGAGAGGTCGCGCCTCCCTCTCGACACAGGCTCTCGACAAGCTCGATCCCTGCTCGAGACAAACGGGGCGGGAGCCTGCGCGATCCGACTTACTTCGCCATCGGCCCTTGGTAGAGCGTCCCGAAGTAATCGCCCTTGTTCCACCGCGGCCGGTCCGGCGCATCCGCCAGCGTGCGCACGATCGCCTGGTTCACGTCGACGAAGTCCTCCGCCGCCTGCCAGTCGATCGGCAGCCCGATCTCGTCCGAGGGCTGGTGATAGTTGTTCTCCAGGAACGCCTTGGTCGCCGCCGCTCCCGGCCCGCCCGGCCCCGGGTTGAGCGACACCGAGGGCACGCCCTGCCGCACGAAGCTGTAATGGTCGGTACGCACGAAGTCCGCCTCCTCCGGCGCCGGGTCGGGCAAAAGCGCGAGGCCACGCGCCTTGGCCGCCGCCGCCACCGCCGGTCCGATGCTCGACCGGTCGGCCCCGAACGCGACCAGGTCGACGAAGCGATAGGTCAGGATCGGCATGTCCAGGTTGACGTTGGCAACTACATTCTCCTTCGCCACCGTCGGGTGGGCCGCGAAGTAATCGGAGCCGATCAGCCCCTTCTCCTCGGCGGTGACGGCCACGAACAACAGGCTGCGCTTGGGCCGCGTCTTCTCGGCGCCGAACGCCTTGGCGACCTCCAGCATCGATGCGATGCCAATCGCATTGTCGAGCGCGCCATTGTTGATCGCATCGCCATCCACCGGCTTGGTCACCCCGATGTGGTCCAGGTGTGCGGACAGCACCACCACTTCGCGCGCCAGCGTCGGGTCGGAGCCGCGCAGCATCCCCACCACATTGGCGCTCGGCACATGCTCGATCGTGAAGCGCTGCTCCGTCGACAGCGTCGCCGCCAGCGCACCCGTCGGCAGCTTCTTGCCGGCATCGTCCGCCGCGCGCACGTCGCTCCAGCGGATCTTCGATCCCGCAAACAGCTTCTCCGCGCCGGCAAAGCTCAGCACGCCCAGGGTCGGCACGCCCACGTCGCGCGGCTTGCCCGCCGCGTCCGCCCAGGTGACGCCGCGCGTGTCCCAGCCCTCGGCCATCGCCTCGAACGGGAACACCTGGTGGATCTGGCTGGTCTCGATCACCACCACGCCTACCGCGCCATGCGCCTTGGCCACCCGCGCGCGATCGAGCCGGTTGCTCAGGTGCGCCGCGATCTCGCTGTTGAGCCCCTTGGGCCCGCTGTAGAGGATCGCGACGATCTTGCCGCGCACGTCGAGCCCGCGATAGTCGTCGCGCCCGCTCGCCTTGTCGACGATGCCATAGCCCGCGAACACCACCGGCGCGGAAAGCGCGATGCGCTCGGCAGTGGGCGTCACCCGGATCGTCCAGTCGGTGCCGAACGCCATCGGCACGGCCCTGCCCGCGACGCGCAGCGCCATCGTCGGCTCGCCCGCCGGTTTGGCCGCCACCAGCGGCACCGGCTGGAACCAGCTACCGTCCTTGCCGCCCGGCGTCAGCCCCGCCGCCAGCATCTGCGCGGCGACATATTCCGCCGCCACGTCATAGTCCGGCGTCCCCGCCTCCCGCCCCCGCAGCACGTCGGAGGCCAGGAACGCGACATGCGCCTTCAGCGCCGCCTGCTTCGGGGTGAGCGCCGCCTCGGCCGTGGACACCGCGGGCGCGGCTTGGGCAAGCGCGGGCTGTGCCGCGATCAGGGAAAGCAACGGCAGGCAAAGCAGCAGGGAACGCATCGGCAACTTTCGGGGAGGGAGAGAAAGCACCACCCTAGAGCAGGATAGCGCCAAGCAGAAGCGGCATGGCGCAGGCGCGGCACGGATCTCTCTACGTCGCCGACTGCTACAGAGTGCGGTTCACGCCACGGTTAACCGCGTCCATCGTCACTCACCGCTTAAGCGATCTCGCGTCCGCAACTGGACGTCACGGTCGTTCGGCCGATCGCTGGCCTGTATGGCGCATTGTGGGTGGAAAGCGGGCGTGTACGAGCTATGCTCCACCAATGATCGAGCTGGCCGAATGCAAAGCTTCTCTATGGCTCAAGGGTGACGAGCTGGACCCGGACAAGCTTGCTCGATCACTCGGGTGCACCCCAGCTTACTGCATCCGCAAGGGCGACATCTACCTGTCCGAAACCGGTGAGAAGATGGTGTCGAGCACCGGACGCTTCCAGCTCACAACCGGCTGGCGGACCGACCAGCCTCTCGAGCTCTTGCTTCGGGAGCTCCTTGATCAGCTGCCGGACGACCCTGCCCTGTGGGCGGAGATCAATCGCACGCTATCGGGTAAGATCTTCTGCGGCCTCATGCTGAACAGCTCGAATGAAGAGGCCGTGCTGTCGCCCGGTACGCTGCTGGGTTTGGCACAGCGCGGCCTTTCATTGCACTTGGATATGTACGACCGATTTGACGAACCGGTCACCTAACCCGCACCAATAGCCGACGTGGGCGCCTCGTGCCCTGCCGTTCGGGGGTGCCGTCGGGGTATCGTCTGGCGGTAGCGCCGCTTAGACCTAGCTTTTCTGCCGTGTCTGCTGGAGCACGGCGGACGGTGTCTCCGCCGCTGATATCCGAAATGGGTGGAAAGCGGACGTTAGAAATAACGAAGCGCGGGCTCCTCGAAGCAGATGACCTCCAAGCAATGATCCGGCGTTCTAATCAGGCAGGAAAATGTCTCCTCCGATTCCTGGACGCGAGCGTTGGCGCGGTAGTCAAGGAGGTAGGGGGCGTCGCCGCTTAGCTCGATGCCGCAGCCTGGGTCAGCGGAATAGATGAGCGGCCTACCTTCAAAAGCACCTAAATATCGGTGGTAATCGCTCTCCGCAAAGGATCGAAAGGCTCGGGGAAGCGTGAACACAACCTCCAGAAGCGGACAATTTGTCCCGTCCCCCAGCAGAAGCACCAACTGCTCCAAATCGTAAGCGGCGCGCAGCAGGAAGAAGGTGGGGGATCGGAACGGAGGGCCGGTCAGTCATCCTCAACCCTGCGGCAACGGAGCGTTGTCCGCAAGTGGGGCGTTAGCGGACGTTCCCCTATAGGCGTTCACCACCCAGCACCCCGCAATGCCCCCGCTCAGGCGGCGTCGATCAGCCGGGCCGCCTGCGCGCGCGCCTCGTCGGTGATCTCCGCGCCCGACAGCATCCGCGCGATCTCCTCGCGCCGTTCCGCCGGATCGAGCGGCGTGACGCCGGTGCGCGTCACCACCCCGTCATGCCGCTTGGCGATCAACAAATGCCGCCGCCCACGCGCGGCCACCTGCGGGCTGTGGGTCACCACCAGCACCTGGGTGCGCTCGGCCAGCCGCGCCAGCCGGTCGCCGATCGCCGACGCCACCGCGCCGCCGACGCCGCGGTCGATCTCGTCGAACACCATCGTCCCCGCGCCGCCTTCCTCGGCAAGCGCGACCTTCAGCGCCAGGATGAAGCGCGACAGTTCGCCGCCGCTCGCGATCTTGATCAGCGGCGCGAACGGCGTGCCGGGATTGGTCGCGATCTCGAACTCGACCCGGTCCTTGCCCGCGGCCGACCATTGCTCCGAGCCCAGCGGCGCGACCACCGTGCGGAAGCGCGCCGCCTCCAGCTTGAGGGGCGCCAGCTCGCCCGCGACCGCACGGTCCAGCGCGCCCGCCGCCGCCGCCCGCCGCGCGCTCAGCGCCTCGGCCGCCGCATCATAGGCGCCGCGCGCCGTCGCGACCTCGGCCACCAGCGCGGCGATCCCTTCCTCGCCCGACTCCAGCCGCCGCAAGCGCCCGCGCAGCTCGTCGGCCAGCTCGGCCAGTTCGTCCGGCCGCACGCGGTGCTTGCGCGCCACCCCGCGCAGCTCGAACAGCCGCGCCTCGTCGTCCTCCTGCGCGCGCGGATCGAACGCCAGTGCCGCCCGCGCCTCGCGCAGCCGGTCTTCGGCCACTGCCCCCTCGATCACCGCGCGATCGACCGCCGCCAGCGCCTCGGCGAGCGCGGGATGGTCGTCGCCCAGCCGCTCCAGCACCCGCGCCGCCTGGCGCAGTTGCGAGAGGCCGCCGCCCGATCCTTCCAGCAGGGTTTCCACCGCCCGCAGATCGTCGGACGCCTTTTCGGCGCGCTGCATCAGCCGACGGCGGTCGGCGAGCGCCTCCTCCTCCCCCGGCTCGGGCGCGAGCGCGTCGAGTTCGGCGACAGCGTGCTCCAGCCACTCGCGGTCGCGCTGCGCGGTCTCGATCTCGGCTTGCGCCGCGCCGAGCGCCGCCTCGGCATCGCGCCATTTGCGATAGGCGGCGCTCGCCTCCCGCACATCGATCCGCGCAAAGGCATCGAGGAGGGCGCGGTGGCCACGCGGGTTGAGGAGGCCGCGATCGTCGTGCTGGCCGTGGACCTCGACCAGATGCTGCCCCATCTCGCGCAGCAGCGCCGCCGACGCCGGCTGGTCGTTGACGAACCCGCGGCTGCCGCCGTCGCGCTTCACCAGCCGCCGCACGATCAGCGGCTCGCCGGCCTCCAGTTCCAGCCCGTTTTCCTCGACGATGGCGGCGAGCGGCGTGCCGGCCGCGGGCGCATCGAAGCTTGCGGTCACCACCGCCTGGGTTGCACCATCGCGCACCAGCCCGGTGTCGCCGCGCGCGCCCAGCGCGAGGCCGAGCGCGTCGAGCAGGATCGACTTGCCCGCCCCGGTTTCGCCGGTCAGCACGCCCAGCCCGGCGCCGAACTCCAGGTCCAGCGCCTCGATCAGCACGACGTCGCGGATCGACAGTGCCGTCAGCATCGATCCGTCCTCATCGTCCGGGGTCGGGGATCGCGCGCGTCAGGCGTCCTTGGCGGCCGCGGTCTGGGGCGCATGCTCCTGCATCAGCTTGTAGGCGCGCTCGTACCATTCGGTGCCGGGATAGTTGGCGCCGAGCACAGCCGCGGCCTTGCGCGCTTCGTCCGGCACGCCCAGCGCCAGATAGGTCTCGGTCAGGCGCATCAGCGCCTCGGGCGCATGGGTGGTGGTCTGATACTCGTCGACGACCCGACGGAAACGCATCGAGGCTGCGAGCCACTGGCCGCGCTGCTCGTAGAAGCGGCCGATCTCCATTTCCTTGCCGGCGAGATGGTCGCGCACCAGGTCGAGCTTCAGGCGCGCGTCGGCGGCATAGTTGGTCTGGGGATAGCGGCGGATCAGCTCACCCAGGGCGGTCATCGCCTGGTCGGTGATCTTCTGGTCGCGGGTGACGTCGGCGATCTGCTCGTAGTAGCACAGCGCGATCAGATAATAGGCGTAGGGCGCTTCCTGATTGCCCGGGTGCACCGTCAGGAACCGCTGCGCGCCGGCGATCGCCTTCGCATAGTCCTTGTCGAGGTAATAGCTGAACGCGCCCATCACCTGCGCGCGGCGCGCCCAGACCGAATAGGGGTGCTGGCGCTCGACCTCGTCGAACAGCCCGGCGGCGAGCTTGTACTGCCCCCGATCCAGGCGGTTCTTCGCCGCGGTGTAGAGGGTGCCCACGTCGCGCGCCACATAGGGCGTGTCGGCGGAGCCGCCCCCGCTGCGCGCGCAGCCGGAGAGGGTTGCCGCTCCAGCGGCGAACAGGACCAGCGTGCTTGCACGGAACAGGGACTTACGCATGACCTGCGTCTAGCCGCTTAGGGGTGGCGCGAACAATAGCTTTCGCGCAACGTGAAACCGATCGGATGCGCGGCGGCCCCGCCGTGCATCCCGACGCCTTGTGCCCCACGAGAACGGAGAACCGACTTGCCCGCGACGATGCTCGAAACCCACCGCGTCGAAAAGCCCTGGGGCCGCACCGACCTGTGGCCCGGCTTCCCCGATCCGGCCCCGGGCAGCGATCCGATCGGTGAGGTCTGGTTCAAGTCGCCCGGCGATTCGACCCCCGACCTGCTCGTGAAGTACCTCTTCACCAGCGAGAAGCTGTCGGTGCAGGTCCACCCGGACGACGCCCAGGCGCAGGCCCGCGGCCTGCCGCGCGGCAAGGACGAATGCTGGGTGATCCTGGCCGCCGAGCCGGATTCGACCATCGCGCTCGGCACGCTCGCCCCGATGACCCACGAGGAGCTGCGCGCGGCAGCCGAGGACGGCTCGATCGAGCACAAGCTCGACTGGAAGCCGGTGAAGGCCGGCGACTTCTTCTACTCCGCCTCCGGCACCGTCCACGCGATCGGCGCCGGCATCACGCTGATCGAGATCCAGCAGAACTCCGAGACGACCTACCGCCTCTACGACTATGGCCGCCCGCGCGAGCTGCACCTGGACGACGGCGTCGCCGTGTCGGACGCGGTGCCCTTCGTCGCCCCGGCCGCAGCCGGCAAGGTGTCCGAGGATCGCACCATCCTGGTCGAAGGTCCCAAGTTCGTGCTGGAACGCTGGCCCGCCGGCACCCGCACCGTGACGCTGCCGGAAGGCACCACCGGCTGGCTGGTCCCGGTCACCGGCCAAGGCACCGCCGACGGCACCCCGTTCAAGGCCGGCGAATGCCTGACGCTGACCGGCACCACCCAGGTCGAAGCCGGCGAAGGCGCCGACCTGCTGTTCGCTTACCCGGGCAGCGAGCGCATCGCCGCCTGATCCACACGGCCGACCCGCGCGCCCGCGCTCGGGTCGGCTCGCCTCCGTTCGACAGGTTGGTTGATGAACACGACTCTGCTGCGCCTGCTGCTTCCGCTCTCGCTTGCCTTGCCCGTGCCGGCGCTCGCCCAGGCCGACGAGGCCGAGCTCGAGGCGACCGAGGACGCGGTGGAGGAAGAGGACATCCAGCTTACGCCCGAGACGCTGGGCGATGCGCTCAGCTGCCGGTCCCATCCGGCCGCGGTCGCCTTCGCCACCGCGCTGTTCCTTCAGGGCAAGCCGCCCGCCTGGATGCGGGAGATCAAGGAGAGCGAGGAGACAAAGGGCGTGATCGGCCTCTACGGCTACACGCTCTCCAAGCCCGTCGCGTTCCTGGGGGAGCAGGTCTCCACCGTCTATTTCCTGAAGGATTGGGTCGTGACGTTCTGGCCGCGCGACAAGGCGGCGGCCTTTATCGCCGCGCAGAAAATGGAGCGCGCGCCCATCAAGGTCACCGAGCAATATTATCGCTTCGTGGATCCCGAGACCGGCCCCATGCTCGGCGCCTATGAACCGACCGGCGGCTCGATCGAGGCGGCACTGGCCAAGGCGTTCGGCGGCGAGGCGCCTCCGTCCCCTCCCACGGACCATCTGTTCGTCGGCTGCAACTACACGCCCGCTTCCCAGGCCGACTTCCTGAAAGCCGCCGCGCAATCCGAAGCGATGCTGCGCGAAGCCGCTGCGGGCATTGCTGCGTCGCTCGGTTCGGCAGACGCGGACTAGGTTGCGGCCTGAACGAGAGCGGCAACTAGCGCCTACTTGCCGACATTCCCTAGCGCGTCGATGCTGGCCTGATGGAATATGATCTCAGGCGTTGGATGCTGCTCACCGTCATTCGCGCGACCACCGGGAGCAGCTGGAGCGAAGTGGTGTGTGCGGCTGCTTCTACTGCCAAGCAACCTTCATGACGGCTAGTATCGATGAGTGGCTGGAGGATGAAGGCGGAACAGCCCTTTGCCCCCAGTGCGGCGTGGATTCGGTGATCGGTTCAGCGTCCGGGTATCCCGTGGAAGACCGATCTTTTTTGAGCTCTATGCACACTCGCTGGTTCGACTGAACGGCAGCTAACCACTTACTTGCACCCATGTCGGATCAGCCGATGAGATTTAGGCCGTGACTCATCACGAGGTTTCTGATGGCGACCTCATCCGCATTCCGTTCGAGGAACACGGTATCGGTGCGGGCATCGCCGGACGAGATACGGATGTGAGAGACCGGTGCGTAGAACTCCGCGCCCCAAGTTCGATCTTCTACCATAGCGGTCACGGCCTTCTTCAGACGGCGATCCCAGCGAGCGTGCCAAGTCACCTGCGGCCTCGAACGCGATCCAGTCAGACGGAAAACACCACCGTCGAAGATGCTGCGGTAAAAGGCGCGGAATCTCCGGTTTTGCTCGTGGAAAGCCTGCTCAAACCCGTTGGCGCGGGCTCGCTCCAGCGAGACGAACGGGTGCAGTGACCATTCGTTCTCTGTCAGCCAGTGGTCGAATATCGAGACCGAGTACCGCCTGTAGCCAAGCTGCTGGAGGCTGAATTCGGTCCAGTCTTCCGGTTGCGGAAAATGCTCAATGCCTCTGATCGTCATATAATACCGTTACACGCTATGTCCGCTGTCCACCCACTCCTGACCAGCATTCAAACTCTCCCGCCTCGCTTGCTAGCCTTCGCATGAACGGAAGGTAGTTTGCCGTTCACGCAACCCGGGACTCCATCGCACCGTTCTTCACGCATCAAAGCCAAGTGGAGACTGTCATGCGTATTCCCCTGATCGCCAGCCTGATGGCGGCCATGGTTCTTCCCACCATCCCGGCTGCCGCGTCGGCGGCGCCGGCCGCGCAGGGATGGCGCGATCAGGATTATCGCGATGCCCGCGCCCGGCAGCAGCGCGAGCGGAACGAGCGGCGCTGGAACGAACGCCGCGAGGATCGCCGCGACGACCGCCGCCGCATCTCCCAGAATCAGCGCGATTGGCGCCAGTACCGCAACTACGACTACAACCGGTACGAGCGCGGCCAGGGCCGCTACTATGCCGATCGCTACTATCGCGGCGGCAACTACTACCAGCCGCGCTACCTCAGCCGGAACGACCGCGTCTACCGCGGCAGCAACGGCCGCTACTACTGCCGCCGCACGGACGGCACGACCGGATTGATCGTCGGCGGCCTGGCCGGTGGCGTGCTGGGCAACATCCTCACCAACGGCGACTCGCAGCTGCTGGGGACGCTGATCGGCGGTGCGGGCGGCGCACTGCTCGGCCGCTCGCTCGATCGTCGCGAGGTGGTCTGCCGCTAAGGCAGGAGGGGCCGGCGCCTGCCGGCCCCGTTTTCGTCAGGCGACGGCGTCACGCCGCGTGCGGCCGAGGACGCTGCCGCCGACATAGACCGCAAGCCCGGCCCAGATCAGCCCGAAGCTCAGCAGCTTGGCCGGGTCCAGCCGCTCGCCGAACAGCGTGATCGCCAAAAGGAACTGCATGGTCGGCGCCAGGAACTGGAGCAGGCCCAGCGTCGCCATCCGAAGCTCGCGTGCGGCCGCCGCGAACAGCAGCAGCGGCACCGTGGTGACCGCCCCCGCCAGCACCAGCAGCGCGGTGGTCCCGCCCTCCCGGCCGAAGCTCATGCCGCCGTGGCCCGACAGCCAGACGAGATACGCGAGCGCAAACGGCGCCAGCAGCAGCGTCTCGATCGTCAGCCCCTCGAACGCCTCGACCGGGGCCAGCTTGCGGATCAGGCCGTAGAAGGCAAAGCTCAGCGCGATCGTCAGGCTGATCCACAGCGCACCGCCCGCCCCCAGCGCCAGCACCGCGACCCCCGCCCCGGCAAGAAGCACCGCCACCGCCTGCGCGCGCGTCAGCCGCTCGCCCAGGAGCGCCACGCCCATCGCGATGTTGAGCAGCGGGTTCAGGAAATAGGCCATGCTCGCCGCCAGCACCTGGTGGTGCAGCACCGCCCAGACATAGAGCAGCCAGTTGGCCGCGATCAGCACCGCGCTCGCCGCCAGCATCGCCATGGTCCGCGGATTGCGCAGCACCGCCCACAAGGAGGCGCGACGGCCCAGCACCAGCACGATTGGCACCAGCAGCACGACGGACCACAGCACCCGCTGCGCCACGATCTCGCCGGCGTCGACCTGGTCGAGCAGGTGGAAATAGAGCGGCAGCAGCCCCCACAGGCCATAGGCGGTGGCGCCGTGGATCAGGCCGCGACGGCTTTCAGGCTGATGCGTCATGAATTCGGAACCCGCGGTGATGGGGGAGAAGCGCCGCCGCCGTGCCGCCAAAGCGCTGCCATGTCCACCCGTCGCGCACTTCGGTCGCCCCTCTGCACGGCTTCTGCACCGAAGCGCCATGGTTTCCGGTCGACCGCTTCCGCGCGACCTCGACGGGCGCTGTTTAGTCCCGGGCCGATCAAGGGAGATCGGCATGACCGCCAGCACGCATCGACCAGGTTTCACCTTCCATCGCAAAGCCCTCGGCGCCGTCGCGCTGGTCGCGGTGGCGCAACTGCTCTTCTACGGCGAGGAGCCAGGCGCCACCCTCGGCGTATTCGCGCTCGCCTGGACCGCGGTGCTCGCGCTCACGCGCCCCGACCTGCGCCGCAACCGGGCTGCGCTCGGCGCGCTGTTGTTCGCGATCGCGGCCGGTTTCGCACTGGTGGAGGATCCCGACCCGCTCGACTGGTGCCTGTTCTGGGCGGCGCTCGCCTCCGCGGCCCTGCTGCCGCAGCACCGGTTCGGGACCGCGATTGGCTGGACCGGGCGGCTGTTCCTCCACGGCCTGCTCACTCCGTTGGCGCTGCTGCAGGACATGGTGCGCCTGCGGAAGGTCTCACCCGCGCGGCCGGGGACCGGGCCAGTGGCGGTTCTCACGATCCTCGCGCTGCCGCTCCTGGGTGGCGCGACCTTTCTCGCGCTGTTCGCCACCGCCAATCCGCTGATCGGCAATGCCTTTGCCGCGATCCGTTTCCCAAACCTCAGCTCGGCCCTCTTCCATCTGATCTTCTGGTCGTTCGTGCTGCTGCTGGTCTGGCCCAGCCTGCGGCCGCGCCACGCGTTGCTGCGGACCGGCGACGCCTCTGCCTTCGTGGGGCCAAGCGTCCCGCACGTACCGCTCGCGACCCTCACCCTGTCGCTGGTGTCAACGGCGGAGCAAAACCAGGCCAGCGGGGCGGAGTAAAAGCAGGCCACTTGAGGCGCGCGCTGACGATATGAAAAGGGCCCCGATCGGGGCCCTTTTCATATCGTTGCCGTCCTCGGCCTGATGGTCAGGAAGATAATATCTCACCGGTGTCCGGGTCGGACAGGGCACTGGCCTGGTTTTGCTCCGCCCCGCGACGTTTGCGTCCGGTGGACTGCTTGAGGCGATAGCTGTCGCCGTTCATGGTCAGGATGGTGGCATGGTGGGTGAGCCGGTCGAGCAGTGCGCCGGTCAGCCGCTCGGAGGCGAGCACCTGCGTCCAGTCCTCGAACGGCAGGTTGGAGGTGATGATGGTCGAGCCGCGCTCGTAGCGCTGCGACAGCACCTCGAAGAGCAGTTCGGCGCCGGTCGGGGACAACGGGACGTAGCCGAGTTCATCGACGACGAGCAGCTTCACGGCCGCCATCTCGCGTTGGAGCTTGAGCAGCCGTCGCTCGTCTCGCGCCTCCATCAACTGGTTCACCAGCGAGGCCGCGGTAGTGAAGGCGACTGTGAAGCCCTTCTGGCAAGCCGCCAGGCCGAGCGCGAGGGCTACATGCGTCTTGCCTGTCCCGCTGTTGCCGAGCGCAATGACGTTCTCGCGGCGCAGGATATATTCGCACCGTGCGAGCTCGACCACCATCATCTTGTTCAGGCTGGGGATGGCGGTGAACTCGAAGGTGTCGAAGCTCTTCACAGCCGGGAAACGGGCTGCGCGGATCCGTCGCTCGATGGTCCGGCGCTCGCGGTCGATGAGCTCCAACTCGATAAGCCGCAACAGGTAGCGCGTGTGGTCGACCCCGCCTTGCGCGCATTCGCGCGCGACCTTTTCGTACTCGCGCAGAACGGTTGGCAGTTTGAGTTGTTTGAGATGATGGGCGAGCAGCACCTGTGGCGTACCTGCGGTCGTGCCCACCGGCATGGCGTCCTTGTCCGTCATGCTGCCAGCACCGCATAGTCGGCCGCGCACGTCGTTTTGACGTCCATCTTGGGCACGTGCGGATACGCCGCTAAATCCAGGCGCGGCGGACGGCGCTCGATACGCGCCAGCGCGATGAGTTTTACCGCGTCAAAACCAGGTGCGCCCAACTGGACTGCCTCGGTCACGGCATCCGTGACGATGGGAAGCGGCATCGCCTCGAGCAGCCGCAGCACCTGGATGAACTCGCGTTTACCCTTGTTGCCCATCCGGGCCTCGAGCAGGTGGCGCAGATGCTGGAAGATGTCCGGCAGGTTCCAGTCCTGAAGGGCTGCCGCCTGGTCGAGCGCACCGGGCTTGGTCTCGATGAGCGCGAGATAGTGCAGTGGGTTGGAGACGAATACGCCTTCGTCGTAGCAACGCGCGTGCCGGGCAATCTCTTCGCCCGCGCATATGATGACGACCTCGTCGACGAACCCCTTCACCATCACGTCGCGGTAGCCGTACGCGGTCGGCACCGAATAGTCGTTGGTCCGGTAGCGCACCATCGCGGTCGACGACACGCGCGCCGCGCGTTTCTCGCATGGCTCCAGTGGTACGGACGGCAGCGTGCGCAATGCCGATACGTCTGCCGCCAGCCGCTCGGCAATGGTCTGCGCGTGCTGACCGGCATGCTCGCCCTGGCGCGTACGGCAGGACTCCTCGAACCTGGCGTTCAGGACATCGAAATTGGCAGCGACCGGCACGGGCACCATGAAGTTGTTGCGCGCAAACTTCACCAGCCCCTCGACCTTGCCTTTGTCGTTGCCTCGCGCTGGACGCGCAAAACGGTCCTGAAACAGGTAGTGGCTGACCAACTCGGTGAAGGCGCGTGTGCGCTCGCGCGTTCCATCGCCGCAGATCTTTGCCACGGCGATGGTTGTGTTGTCGTAGAGGATGGACAGCGGCACGCCCCCGAAGAACGCGAATGCCGACACGTGCCCGTCAAGAAACGCCTCGGTCGTCTCGCGCGGATACGCCTTGAAGAAGCAGGCATCCGACTGCGGCAGCGACATGCAGAAATAGTGGATCTTCATCCGCTCCCCGCCGACGACCGCGACCGCCTCGCCAAAGTCGACCTGTGCATGCCCCGGCGGGTGCGCCAGCGGCACGAAGGTCTCGCGCCCGCGGGCCCTGCACAGCCGCACATGGTCCTTCACCATCGTGTAGCCGCCCGTATAGCCATGCTCGTCGCGCAGCCGCTCAAAGATCCGCTTGGCCGTGTGCTGCTGCTTGCCCGGCGCCTCGCGGTCGGCTGCCAGGATTGCGTCGATAACCGGTAGCAGCGTCCCGAGCTTCGGCTTGGTCGGAGGTTTCGTCCGGCGGTATCCAGGAGGCGCCGAATACAGGCACATCTTGCGTACCGTATCCCGGTTCAGCCCGAACACCTCCGCCGCTTCCCGGCGACTATGCCCCTCGACAAATACAAACCGTCTGACCGCTGCGTAGCTCTCCACGACAAACATCCCCGCCGCTCCGCAAAGGGAGCAGCTTACCAACTGGCCGGATTTTACTCCGCCCCCGACGGCACTGCGCCGGCGGTCCTGTGGCCTGGTTTGTCACCGCCCTTCACAGAAGTTGGTGCGGTGCACCGCTGGCGCGCTGTTCGATGTCGTGGTCGACATCCGGCAGGGCTCCCCGACCTACGGCCGCTGGCTCGGCGAGGAACTGACGCCGGAGAACGGCCGGCAGCTTTGGGTGCCCCCCGGCATGGCGCACGGCTTCTGCACGCTCGAGCCGGATACGGTGGTCTCCTACAAGGTCACCGACTTCTATGACGCAGGCAGCGATCGCGGCCTGCGCTGGGACGATGCCGCGGTCGGTGTGACCTGGCCCAACGTGGCGGACCCCGGAAGCCTTTCCCAGAAAGACCGCAATCAACCCGGCCTCGACGACCTGCCCCTCTACTTCGAGTGGGCCGAGGGCAAGGAACAATCTGAACGGGAGGCGATGAACCGATGCGTGTGATCGTGACAGGCGGAGCGGGTTTCATCGGCTCGGCAGTGGTGCGCCATCTGGTGCTCGACAAAGAGGCCGAGGTCCTCACGATCGATGCCCTGACCTATGCCGGCTGCGAGGCATCGCTGCGGGCGGTGGCCGGGCACAAGAACCACCGCTTCCTCAGGGCCGACATCCGGGACGGCGCGGCGATGGAGACGGCAATCGCCACGTTCCGGCCAGACCGTATCATGCACCTGGCCGCGGAGAGTCACGTCGACCGCTCCATCACCGGCGCCGCGGATTTCGTCCAGACGAACGTCGTGGGCACCTTCACCCTGCTGGAAGCCGCTCGCAGCTACTGGAACGGCCTTGAGGCCGATGCGCGCGAACGCTTCCGCTTCCTGCACGTCTCGACGGACGAGGTGTATGGCTCGCTTGGCGAGACGGGCTTGTTTGCCGAGACCACGCCCTATGATCCGAGCTCGCCCTATTCGGCGTCGAAAGCGGCGTCCGATCATTTTGCCAAGGCGTGGCAGCGGACCTACGGCCTTCCCGTCGTCGTCTCGAACTGCTCCAACAACTATGGCCCCTATCACTTCCCCGAAAAGCTGATTCCCCTCACCATCCTCAACGCCCTCGTCGTTGAAGGCCACGGCGAACTGTTCCTCATCCAGGCCCCCGACCGCGGAAAACCGCTGGCGCTGAACGACCAGGCATGCCGCCGTCACGGCCGAAACATATTGCGGCAAGGCGTGGCGCCGGAAATAACCCTCCGCCTCCGGTGCCAACAGCCGGTGCGCATGTGCGGCAGCGCCGCCGACCCCCACCACGACGCCAGCGTGCTGGATTCGCCCGTCCGGGTAGAGCAGTTGCGCGCCAACCGCGCCGATATCCGGACGCAACGCTTGGGCGACCATAATCTTCAGCCAATCGGGTGAGATCACCTCGATGTCGTTGTTGAGCAGGCACAGCATCGTCCCGCTCGCCAGTCGCGCCGCATGATTGTTGAGGGCGGAAAAATTAAATGGGCCAGGGCACCCTAAAACCCGATAGCGGATACTTGCCACTTCCCCCTCCAGCTTCGCCAGATAGGCAAGCGTGGCCGGGTCGTCGCTGCCATTGTCGACGACCAGCACCTCGATGTCGGGATAATCGGTTGCCGCAACCCCTTCCAGGCACGGGCGCAGCAGGTCGAGCCGATTGCGCGTCGGCACGATCACGCTGACGCGCGGGAGCGTGCCCGCCCCTGTGCGCCCTACGGCCGCCGGCACCCGCGGCTCAGGGCGGGCACGCCGATGGTGCAGGATGCGTTGGACGTGGATTGGCGCCCCGCCTCCCGTGTCAAGCGCCATCCGTACGAGCGCCCCCGCCCAATCCTCGCCCTCAAGGCGTGCCACCGCCTCCCTCGGCGCCTGCAGGATACAGGCGCCCGTCAGATAGTCGAAGTGCCGAAACAGTTCCGGGTTCCAATCGGGCTTGAAGTGCGGCTGCGTTCGTCGCCCGCGACCGTCGATACAGTCATCGTCCGCATAGATGAGGCCGCCAGCGCCGGTCGAGGCAGCGGCCCGATATATCCGCGCTGCGTCGGGGGCGAGCACGTCGCCAGCGCAGAGCGGCATCAGCCAGGGCTGCGAGCCCCAGTCGATGTGCGCGACGGCGGCCGCCAGATCCGGGACCTCGGGCGTGCCGATCGCCAGCACGCCGAGGTTCTGGCTCCGTGCGGCGCGAAGGGTCTCGTCCTGGCCGGGGCCTGCCTGCACCAGCGCCACGATCGCCGGCCCCTCTAAGGAGGAAACGTCAACGGGCCTGGCCTGTCGCTGCATCCAGAGCCGGTAGGCCCTGGGGGACGCGGCGAGCAGCGGTGCGAGTTGCGCCCGCGCACGCACGCGCTTGCCCAGCAGGCGCCACAGAACTGCCCGGCACCATCTGCGGGGCGCAAGGCACACGGCATCCCAATGGACGGCCAGCACCAGCCAGGCGGTCCGGCAACGCAGTGCCCGAGGCCGCCCCCAACCCTGTATCCGGTGCCAAGCCATGCCGCCTGCCGATAGCGGTTGACGGGCAACCGGCAAGTGGAAACGGCGTCCGCCGCGGCTTCAGCCTCGCTTCAGCGACCCACCACATAGCGGGTGAGGAACCAGGCTAGGCCAAACGTGACGATCAGCGGTCCGAGCCAGTCGACCCACTGGTCGAGCGTCGTCCACACCCGCCGGTCGAATGGCCCCCACCATGGCATGTTGGATCGGAGCCCATGGCCGAATTGCTCGATCCATCGGTACTCCGCCTGCGCGAGTTCCCGACTGATGAAGTACGTCGACGCCACGCCTGCCCCTGCCCACCAGTTTCCGCTGAAAAGTCCGACCGCCGACTGGACGAGAAGGGCAACGAGGATGTGCTCGACATAATTCATGGCTGGCGCAACGCGTGGATGCTCGTTCGGCTGCACGGACGCGGCTCGCACCGGTTCCGGCCACACCCGAAGCTCGCCCCGTTTTTGAAAGAGCGGCTGCCGAGCGCGGTCGGCAGGAAGAGGCGACGCAATCATCCGCCTCATTCACAGGCGCGGCATGGGATCAATCCTTCGCGACCGGGGCAAGATACTCCTCGTCCGTCACCTTCTCCATCCAGGTCACGGGGGAGCCGTTCACCGCTTCCTGGAGCGCGATGTGGGTCATTGCTTCGTGCTGGGTCGCACCGTGCCAATGCTTGTGCTCGGCAGGGCACCACAGGATGTCGCCGGCATGGAACTCGAGCTTCGGTCCGCCCTCGACTTGGGTCCAGCCCACGCCCTCCGTGACGATCAGCGTCTGCCCGGCCGGATGGGTGTGCCACGCGGTGCGCGCGCCCGGCTCGAAATGGACGATCGCGCCGCTGACGCGGGAGGGATCCGGGCGCTGGAACTGGCCCGTGATGATGACCTTGCCCGTGAAATATTCCGCCGGGCCGTCGGCGGTCTTCATCGCCGCCTTGCGGGTGATTTCCATCTTCGGTTCTCCTTGCTGTGCATGCGCGATGGTCGGGAGGATGAGTGAGCCCGCCAGGATTGCGGGCCCGAAGAGCGATCGAGCGATCATCGTCAATTCGCCGTGAAGCCGCCGTCGACGGGCAGGGCGATTCCGTGGACGAAGCTGGCGCCAGCGCTCGACAGCCACAACACTGCCGCGGCGACTTCCTCGGGCTCACCGAGACGGCCGATCACCTGCAGGCGCATGATGTCCTCCATCGCCTCAGGCTGGGTTTCCAGCATGCTCGCCACCATCGGAGTGTTGATCGTGGCCGGACAGACTGCATTGATGCGGATGCCGAGCTTGGCGTAGCGCAGTGCGGCGCTTCTGGTCAGCCCGATCACGCCATGCTTGGTGGCGTTGTACGCGGCGAGATCGAGGTTGCCGATCAGCCCGCCGATCGAGGCCATGTTGACGATCGCGCCCGTTCCTTGCGCCCGCATCTGCCTCAGTTCGTGCTTCATACACGCCCAGGTGCCGCGCAGGTTGATCGCCATGACACGATCGAAGTCCTCGGTCGGCTGGTCGGCCAGATCGTTCGCGGGCGCCTGCACACCGGCGTTGTTGAATGCGATGTCGAGGCGCCCAAACTCCGCAACCGTCTGTTCGATCGCTGCGGCCACCTGGTCCTCCTCGCTGACATCGCAAGCAACGCCGATCGCTCTGCCTCCCTGGGCGTGGATCTTCTCGGCTTCGGCTTGGATGCGTTCTGCCTGCACATCGGTGAGCACCACGATGGCACCCGCTGCGGCATAGGCCTTCGCCGCGGCCAGGCCCATGCCCTGGCTTGCGCCAGTCACGAATGCGACCTGGCCCGTAAAGTCGTAGGTAGGGGTCATTGTTTGCCTCCGAAGCTTGTCACCCCGGAGGTAGGCCTCAAGCCGGAGCGGGATTAGCCCGGCAGCCGTTCATGAGACGGTGAGCGTCGCTCATCGCGCGCGCTCACAAGCCCAAGGGACGGACTTCGCGGATGAGCTCGATCAGGAGGCGAAGCGCGGTCGGCACCTGGTGTCGGCTGGAATAATAGATGTGATAGCCTGGCCCCTGGGTGGCCCACTCCTCCAGAACCAGATTGAGCTGGCCGCGGGCCACGTACGGCGCGAAGGCCGGTTCCAGACCATAGATGAGCCCCATGCCCTGCAAGCCCAGCGTCAACAGAGCCTGAGTATCATCCACGGTGATCTTGCTGTGAACCGGCAGGGCGAACTCGCCCTCCGGCCCTTCGAACTCCCAATGATAGATACGCCCGTTTCCCAGCCGCACGCCGATGCAGCGATGCTGCTGGAGGTCCTGCGGCGCACCAGGCACCCCGTAGCGTTCCAGATACGCAGGAGATGCCGCCACGACCCAGCGCAGGTTGGCGGAGAGACGCTGGGCGACCATGTCTTCGGGAACGGTGCCGCCATAGCGGATCCCCGCGTCGAAACCGCTGCCGACCACATCGACCATGCGGTTGGTTGCAACGATGTCGACTTCGATGTCGGGAAAGCGCTCGGCGAACAGCGGCAGCACCGATCCGAACAGCAACGGGACCGCATCGGCGACGACATTCAGGCGGATGCGGCCGGTTGGCGCATCACGGTAGCGATTGAGATCCTCAAGCGCCCGGTCGATCGCGGTGAACGGCTGGCTGATCGCGTCGCGCAGTTCCTCACCCGCCGCAGTCAGCGTGACGCTACGGTTGGTGCGATTGAGCAGCCTGACGCCGAGGCGCCCTTCCAGTCCTTTCAAGGCATGGCTCAGCGCGGATGCGCTGACCCCTACCTCCAGTCCCGCCAAGCGGAAGCTGCGGTGCCTGGCGATGGCCAGGAAGTAGGTGATGTCGGCAAGATCGGAACGGTTCGCAGCCACGGGCTACAGCCGATCGCCTGGATTGATCAGGGTCTCGAACGACCGAGCGGCTTCCTCAAATACCGTCTGATACATGCCGAAGCCCGGCATGGTGCCGTCGTCCCCAGTTAAACGATGGAGCGCTAGTCACCTGGAACTGAAGTAAGTCGCATTGTATGCTGGCTCCGCTGATGAGGAGCTTGGCATGGCGAACGCGGGCGGCCGACCGACGATGCCTCTGGTGTTGGAGGCGGAGGAGCGGGACTATCTGGAGCGGCAGGTTCGCCGGCGGCGGGTGTCTCGCTCGATGTCGGAGCGGTGCCGTATTATCCTTCGCTGTGCGGACGGTATTCAGAGCAAGGTTGTCGCTGCTGAGTTGGGCGTGCACGAGCACACAGTCGGTAAGTGGCGACGGCGCTTCCTGAAGGACCGAGTTGAGGGACTGATGGACGAGGCTCGGCCCGGACGACCGAGAACGATCGACGATGATCAGGTTGCTGCCGTGATCGAGCGCACACTCCGCTCCACGCCAACTGACGCGACCCACTGGTCGATACGCTCGATGGCGGGTGCGACCGGCTTCTCCCACACGACGATCCGGCGCATCTGGTCGGCCTTTGGGCTGCAACCGCATCGGTCGGAGACGTTCAAGCTGTCGAGCGATCCCCTGTTCGTGGAAAAGGTCCGCGACATTGTCGGGCTCTATCTCTCCCCGCCTAACCGCGCGTTGGTGCTCAGCGTCGACGAGAAGAGCCAGATCCAGGCGCTCGATCGAGAGCAGCCGGTCCTGCCGATGATGCCAGGAGTACCCGAGCGGCGCACTCACAGTTACGTCCGTCACGGCACGACCTCGCTGTTCGCAGCGCTCGACATCGCTTCGGGGTTCGTGATCGGCAAATGCTACAAGCGTCATCGCGCCGCCGAGTTTCTGGACTTCCTTAAGCAGATCGACGCCCAGGTGCCGCCCGATCTCGATGTCCACATCATCATGGACAATTACGCGACCCACAAAACCGCGCTCGTCCGGGCCTGGCTCGCCCGCAGGCCGCACTATCATGTGCATTTCACGCCGACTTCGGCTTCGTGGATCAACCAGGTCGAGCGCTGGTTTGCCGAACTTACCCGCAAGCAACTGCGCCGCGGCGTCCATACCTCCACCAATCAGCTCGAGCAGGACATCCGTGCCTTCATCGAGCGCCACAACGAGAACCCGAAGCCCTACCGATGGACCAAGTCCGCCGACGAGATACTCGCCTCCGTAAAGCGCTTCTGCCAAGCCGCAGACCGTACGTTATGCGGCGAACTTTAGATTCAGGTGACTAGATCGCTCATGGGTCTAGACCTTCTTGCGCGTCAGCCCACCCGACCCGGAACAACCGCATCGAAGGGGAGAAGCGTGGCAGCTGTCCGCATCAGGCGATCGCAGGCAGCTTCTCCAGATGCTTGTCCAGCGTGATCGGATAGTCGCGCACCCGGACGCCCGTCGCATTGTAGATCGCGTTGGCGACCGCCGCCCCGACCCCGCAGAGCCCCAGCTCGCCCACGCCCTTCGCCTTCAGCGGGTTCGCCGTCGGGTCCGCCTCGTCCAGGAAGATCACCTCCTGGTGCGGAATGTCGGCGTGAACCGGCACTTCATAGCCCGCAAGGTCGTGGTTGACGAAGAAGCCGAAACGCTTGTCGACCTCCAGCGCCTCCATCAGCGCGCCGCCGACACCCATCGTCATCGCGCCGATCATCTGGCTGCGGGCAGTAACGGGGTTCAGGATCCGCCCGGCCGCACAGACCGCCAGCATCCGCCGCACGCGGGTCACGCCCGTATAGGCGTCGACGCCGACCTCGACGAAATGCGCGCCGAAGGTCGACTGCTGCATCTGCTTGCCGAGGTCGCCCCATTCCATCTTGTCCTCGGCGACCAGCTCTCCGGCAGCCGCCGCCTGGGCCAGGGTGGCCGAGCGATTGCCGCTGGTGACCTTGCCGCCGGTGAACTGCGCGTCGGCCGAGTTGAAGCCGAGCCGCTGGGCCACCGCCTCGCGCAGCTTGACGCAGGCGGCATAGACGCCAGAGGTCGCGCTGGCGGCGCCGAACTGCCCGCCCGAACCGGCAGAGATGGGGAAGCTCGAATCCCCGAGCTTCACCGCCACCTGCTCGATCGGCACGCCCATCATCTCGGCCGCGGTCTGGGCGATGATGGTGTAGCTGCCGGTCCCGATGTCCGTCATGTCGGTTTCGACCGTCACCACCCCGTCGCGGCCCAGCCGGACCCGCGCGCCGGACGGCAGGGCGAGGTGGTTGCGGAACGCCGCCGCCACGCCCATTCCCACCAGCCAGCGGCCGTCCCGCACCTGGGCGGGCTTCGCCTGGCGACGCGACCAACCGAAGCGGCCGGCACCTTCCTCCAGGCAGCGGACGAGGTTGCGTTGCGAGAACCGGCGCGTCGGCGTCTTGGGGTCGACCTGGGTGTCGTTCTTCACGCGAAAGGCGATCGGGTCCATGCCGAGCTTCTCGGCCATCTCGTCGATCGCGATCTCGAGCGCCATCATGCCCGGTGCTTCCCCGGGCGCGCGCATCGCATTGCCCTCGGGCAGGTCGAGCACGGCGAGCCGCAGCGAGGTCAGCCGGTTGGCACCGGCATAGAGCAGCTCGGTCTGGTTCACCGCGGTCTCGGGGCCGCCGCCGGGCAGATCGCCGGATCCGCTCTCGTGCGCGATGGCGGTGATGGTGCCGTCCGGCGTAGTGCCGATGCGGATGCGCTGCCGCGTCGCGGGCCGGTGCGTGGTGTTGTTCGCGATCAGCGGGCGCTGCAGCGCGAGCTTCACCGGCCGCTTCGCCGCGCGTGCGCCCAGCGCCGCCAGCACTGCGTCGGTGCGCAGGAACAGCTTCCCGCCAAAGCCACCGCCGACATAGGGCGAAAGGAAGTGGATCTTCTCCTTCGGCATCCCCAGCGTCTTGGCGAGGTCCGAACGGCCCCAGTCGATCATCTGGTTGGACGTCCAGAGCGTCAGCTCGTCGCCGTTCCAGGCGGCGATGGAAGCGAACGGCTCCATCATCGCATGGCTGTGGTCGGGCGTGGTATACAGCGCGTCCAGCTTCACGGGCGCTGCCGCAAAGGCCTCCTCGAACTTGCCGACCCGGTGCTCGGGCGGGGATTCGCTGCCCTCGCCGCTGTTGCCCCCCGTCAGCGGTGCCGTCTTCAGCCCCTCGTCCAAGTCGAAGCGGCCGGCGCGCCGGTCATAGTCGACGCGGACCAGCGCGGCTGCTGCGCGGGCCTGCTCGAACGTCTCGGCCACGACGAGGGCGACCGCCTGGTGATAATGGTCGACCTCCGGCCCGCCCAGCAGCTTGGCCGTGTTGTAGTTGCCCTTGCCGAGCTTGCCGGCATCGGCGGCCGTCACGATCGCGATCACCCCCGGCGCCGCCTTCGCGTCGCGCAGGTTCATCGCGCGGATCCGGCCCTTCGCCACGGCCGACCCCACCACATAGCCATAGGCGGCGTCGGCGACCTCCCGGTGGAACTCATAGGCATAGGGTGCCGTGCCGGTAGTCTTGAGCGGTCCGTCGATGCGGCTGTGGGCGCGACCCACGACCTTTTGCTGATCGATCGGGTTGGTGCCCGCGGGCGAGTCGAACTTCATGCGGACCTCGCTTCGGTCATCACCGCTGCCAGCGTGCGCTCAGCGAGCGGCAGCTTGAATGCATTGTCGTGCGTGGGCTTCGCCCCGGCGAGCAGCCTCGCCGCAACCGCCCTGGCGCCCTGCGGCATCGCCGCCTCGGCCGCCTCGACACGCCACGGCTTGTGCGCGACCCCGCCCAGCGCGACCCGGCCCGTGCCGTCCTTCTGGACGATCGCGGCCACGGACACCACGGCAAAGGCATAGGACGCGCGGTCCCGCACCTTCTCGTACACCTGGAACCCGCCGACGGGCTTGGGCAGCGTCACCGCGGTGATCAGCTCACCCCGGGTCAGCACATTCTCGATGTGCGGCGTGTCGCCGGGCAGCCGATGGAAGTCGGCGATCGGGATCGATCGCGTCTGCCCTTGCGGACTGACCGTCTCGACCGTGGCGTCGAGCACGCGCATCGCCACCGCCATATCGCTGGGGTTGGTCGCGATGCAGGCCTCGCTCGATCCGATCACCGCGAGCTGGCGCGAGACACCGCCGATCGCGCTGCAGCCGGAGCCCGGCTTGCGCTTGTTGCAGGGCATGTTGGTGTCATAGAAATAGGGGCAGCGGGTGCGCTGGAGCAGGTTGCCCGCGGTCGTCGCCTTGTTGCGAAGCTGGCCGGACGCGCCCGCCACGATCGCACGGGCGAGCACACCATAGTCGCGGCGCACGCGCGCGTCGGTCGCAAGATCGGTGTTGGTGACGAGCGCCCCGATCCGGAGGCCGCCGTCCGCGGTCTTCTCGATCTTGTCGAAGCCCAGGTCCTGGACGTCCACCAGATGGGTCGGCGTCTCGATCTCCAGCTTCATCAGGTCGAGCAGGTTGGTGCCGCCGGCCAGGAACTTGGTGCCCGGCCGGGCCGCGGCCCGGGCGGCCGCGACCGGGTCCGTGGCGCGTTCGTAGGTAAAGGCCTTCATGCTTTGGCTCCCGCCACTTCGGCCATGGCCTCGGCGATGTTCGAATAGGCGCCGCACCGGCAGATGTTGCCGCTCATCCGCTCGCGCATCTCGATGTTGGTGAAGCCGGGCTTCCCCGTCAGGTCCGCCTGCACATGGCTCGGCACGCCGCGCTTGATCTCGTCCAGCACCGCCACCGCCGAGCAGATCTGGCCCGGCGTGCAATAACCGCATTGATAGCCGTCGTGGCGGACGAACGCGGCCTGCATCGGGTGCAGCTTCTCAGGCGTGCCGAGGCCCTCGATCGTCGTGACCGTGTCGCCCTGGTGCTGGGCGGCGAGGCTGAGGCAGGAGTTGATGCGGACGCCGTTCACGATCACCGTGCAGGCGCCGCACTGCCCGTGGTCGCAGCCTTTCTTGGTGCCGGTGAGGTGCAGGTGCTCGCGCAGGGCATCGAGCAGCGTGGTGCGCGGATCGAGGGTGAGATCGCGCTTCTGGCCGTTCACCTCGAACGAGACGGGCATGGTCGGCACCGCTTTCACAGCGGTTGTCGCTTGCGCTGCCGCGGCGCTCGCCGGCGCAGTCGCGACGACCGCCGTCGCCGCCCCGCTGGCAAGGACGGTTCGGCGAGACATTCCGAGTTCAGCCTCTGCGGCCATGATAAAGGTTCCTTCCTTCGCCGGTCCGTCAGCGCCGCGCATACGCATGGCCGCACCGCCGTTGCGCGCAACTCTTTCTAACGCTTGGCACAGGCGATCGCGCCCGCAAAGCAGCTCAACGAGGCGATGAATGTTCTTCATCGAATTGGGTGAGGACGGTGGAGGCTAGCGACCTCTCCCGTGACACATTCCCGCCCGAGACGCTTTGCCACAACGTCGGACGGCATCGGCGCCGTCCGCGCAACGTGTGCGGGTGCATCGAACGTGCCGGGGGTCCGTTGACATGCCGCGGCAGACCTTCCGGAGACTATCCCACCAGCAAGCGCTTCGCACTGGCCTGTACGTGTTCGGCTATCAGCTTGAAAGCCGTGCTCATCGATGACTGCCTCCGCCAGGCCATGGCGATCGACCGATGGGCTCGCCACCCCTCGATAGGCAGGATTTTGTTGCCTGCGGCCCCGCCCACCTCGGACCGGAGATAGAGGCTCGGCAGCAGAGCCAGTCCCGGCCCGCTCGCTACCATCTGGTGCAGACTGTCCAGACTTGTGCCGTAGTAATCCGGCGCAATCTTCATGTCGTAGGCCTGGGCGACATCACCTGCCTGTCAGGCGAGGTGATGTCGGGGATCCAGCGTCAGAAGCGGGCTGCCCGCCAGGTCATCGCGAGTCACCGCTCCGTCGAGCCCCAGAGGATGGTCTAGCGCCGCGACGAGGTGGAGCGGCTCACGGAACTCATCAGATCGTCGCCGGTTATCGGCAGCGGCCCCAGCAAGACATCAATGTTCCCTCGCGAGAGTTCGAGCACCTGTTCGTCGGGATGCCCTCGCACACGTGCAGGCGCAGACGCGGGGCCGTCCGATGCAGTTCGGCAATGATCGGAGACAGGAGATACGAACCAAGCGTGGGGGTCGTGCCCAGCTTCAACGTGCCGGCCCGGCTGTCCGAAGCTCCGCCTGCGAGGGCGATGATGTCTCGCGCATCACTCAACATCCGACGCGCCGTCGCGACGATACTCCGGCTGATCGGCGTCAGCACGGCGCCCGTGGTGCTGCGTTCCACCAACCGCACACCCACCCGCTCCTCAAGCCCGCGTACCTGTCGACTGAGCGTCGGCTGCGAGACGTTGGCGGGGCGCGCCGCCATCGCAAAGGATCCGGTGTCCGCAATGGCCAGCAGATAGTGGCGCTGCCGCAGGGTAAGCATGAAGGCTATAGTCGAGTCCGGTGCCGAGCATCGGCTGGCGTTGTTGTTGAAGTGGCATGCCCATCCCGAAAGCGGGCTGATCCAAATCGGCGGGGCCGACCTCGGCGCGCTCGCCTGGCCAGCCTACCGCTGGGGCTGGATACGCGGCTCGGCTCGTCGTCCGGCCGCGACTGAGAAGAGCGACACGAGGGAAGATAGCAGCAAGGTCGCCGCCAAGGTGGGGAAGTCGGAATGATCCGGTCCCTGCTCCTCATACCCGCGCTCATCACTGCGCCCGATTCCGCCACCTCTGCAGCGCCCCAGCGGAATGCAGCCGCTGAGGCAGCGACGCCGGCATCCGCGCCGCTGACCTTGGAGGAAGTGTTGCGCGCCTCCGCCCGCGCAGCGCCGCAGATCGTCGAGGCACTGGCACGGGTACGCGTCGCCGAATGACACGCCCTGAGTCCCTGGCGTATTCGACATCGTGTTCGAGATCGATGGCCGATCGCGAGTCCTGGGCTATTGCGATGGAACCGTCGCCGGAACGCGCGCGACGCGCCCGCTGACGGCAATGGGGGCTATGTCTACGGTGGCTACCGCGTCAGCCGCGGCGCCTTTCCCGTCTATGAGGACGAGAATCACACCAACCGCCTGGGGGAGGTGAAAGTCGGCGCGCTCTACTCCCTGCTCCGGGATCGGCTGGTGGACGAGCGCCGCACGCGGCGCACCTTGGCATCCGGCGACATCGACATCGCGCGCTTCGAACGGGAGGCAGTGGCGACCGGCGTGCAGCGGCGGGTCATCGACGCCTATCAGACCTGGGTCGCCGCGGACCTGCGGCTGCGCGCCTACCGCGACCTGCTCGAGTCTGTCGGAGAGCCGACGCGGCGGTCTGGCGCGTCAGGTGCAACTCGGGGCCCGACCCGAAATCCTTCTGGCCGAAAACGACCAAAATCTTGTGCGCGGGTGGTGCGGGCGGAGGGCAAGTTCCAGGCTGCGGCCAACACCTTGTCGCTCTACCTGCGGAACGAGGCAGGAGAGCCGGTACGGGTCGGGCCGGAGCGCCTGCCCCGCGATGCGGACGCCCTGTCCGGCGTGGCCGCCGTCCCCCGTCCGGATTTCGCACGGGGACGTCCCGACCTTCAGGCGCTGCTGGCGCGCATCGATCAGGATACGGCGCGCCTGGCGCTGGCGCAGAACGAACTTCGGCCGCGGCTCGACCTCCGCGGAGAGGTCGGCAAGGATGTCGGCCACGAGGGCTTGGGCGGCCCGTCCCGCACGCCGCTCGAAGCCGCAATCGGGGTCCGCTTCTCCGTGCCGCTGAAAACCGCGCCGCGCGGGGTCGCGTCGCGGAGGCGCGTGCAGAGATGGACGCGCTGGAGGCGCGCAGTCGGTTCCTGCGCGATCAGATCGCGGTGGAAGTGGACGGCATCACCATCGGTATCGACGCGGCCGAACGGCTGGCCGCGATTGCCGAACAGGAACTCCAGCTTGCAGAACGGCTGGTGGCCGCCGAACGCCGCCGGTTCGAGTTGGGTTCAAGCAACTTTTTCCTCGTGAACCAGCGTGAGGAAACGGCGACGGATGCACGCGTGCGAGTGGTTGACGCGCAAAGTCGCATCGCGGGCGCGCGCGCGGAACTCGCGGCCGCCACCGCCGATCGCGGGGCGTTGGGGCTGGAACGCTGAGGCTGACAGCGCGTACCGGCGATCGGATGCGCCGCTCCAACTCTCTGCCGCTTCCATTTTCCTCGATGATCCAGCGGCTCACCCGCGCGGCGAGCAGCAGGCGTTCGCGCGGGGGCAAACTTCCCGCGCAAGTGATCAGCCCTTCTACCTTCGCCTGTTCAACGTTTGGCGAGGCGTCCCTGCGCATCCACCGGCGACAGTTGCTTCAGTTCCGCAAGGCCGTCGACGCTCACCTTCGCCCAGTGCGAGAAAAGCTGCTCGAACTCGCCGGTATTCGTCGCCCGGTTGCGCAGATAGGGGCCGAGGTCGCCCGTCGTGTCCCCGTCTACCGCGCGTCCGAGCACGGCACCGGTGACCGAGTCGCGCGCTTCCACCACCAGGACCGCACCTCCGGCTTCGTGCGTGTATACGCGCGTCATCCCGGCGGACATGGTGTCCGGCGCCTCGACGTCGATGTCCACCACGGCGGTCTCGATCCGAAGAACGTCGGCGGCGGGTTCGGTGACGATCTGGTAGCCCGCCTTGGTATAGGCCTCGCGAAGCAGCTTCTCGAACCCCGTCCGCGCCTCGGTGAGAATACGGGTGACGTCCCTGTCGGTCACGTCCTCGAAGATGCCCACCGTTTCGTTGTTGCGATCGCGCTTCCAGTCCTTGCGCATCGCGACCTGCGTCGGATCCAGCATCACCTTGGTATAGCCGCGGAAGTCCGCCTGCGGCAGCAGATACACCGCGTCCATCTTCTTGGCCTTGACGCGCAGCAGGTTGTCCCAGCTGTGTTCGTCCTGCGCGATCGCGGCCGGCACGGTCGCTGTTGCCAGCAGGAGCGACGCTACGATCGCAAAGCTTCTCATCGGGGGTCTCCTGTCCTTGGATCAGGAGTAAAGGCTCTCGAGGGCCGGGTTCGCCATCGGCAGAACTACCGATCATGGTCCGGATATGTCCGCAGCCCCGGTGCGGCTGCGTGAAGCGCCGCCCCATCCCTGAGCCAGGGAATGAGCCGGATGCTCGGCCGTTCGTGCGCAGCCACCTCAGAGTGGCAGCCGAACGGGCAACCAGAGGAATCTCACCAATGCTTGGAAAGGCGACCTCTTGGCGGGCCGCGCCCGATGATGAGCACTACGTCTACGCTATCGCCTCTAACGCCGCTCGGTTGGCTCCGCGGCTGATTGGCCTCAATATTCCAGGGTCATTAGGTCTCTTATCCCGCCGGCTAGCAGATCGCCCCGCGAAACGGCCACAATGTGTCAAGATCGCTGAAGGCTTCGATGAGGTGTTCGTGCAATTTGCGCGAGGGATCTTTCAGCCATGCATAAAAAGCCTGGCTAAATGCCGCCATGCCAGTCTGAGCGGCGAGCATTGCCAGACGATCCTTTACACCGCGTTCCAGCAAGGCTGCCGCCAACGCACTCTTCAATGCTTCTGTTTTTGCCAGTTCGCGTTCACGCAAAGCTGGCGCATCGGCGATGATCTGAGCCCGGGGCTCCGAGAATGGGCGATTGAATTCGAGTATCTGCTCTACGGTCTCAAAGGCGCGAAACAGGATTTGAAGCGGCCCAAAGGCCTGGGGTGCGTTGGCTACTCCGTCAACCAGCGCCGCCGCAAAGGCATCCTCGCCATCAAACAGGATCTCGCGCTTGTCGGGAAAGTGCCGGAAGAAAGTGCGTTCCGTGACACCGGCCCGTTGTGCGATTTCTGCTGCAGTCGTCGCATCGAACCCGCGCTCGCGAAATAATTCCAAAGCGGCCTGCTGGAGGCGGCGACGCACCTGCTCTCGGTTTCGTGGCACGAATCTGCAACATCCTCTTGTCAGTCACTGACTATTGAACGTATAGTCAGCGACTGACACCCTAGAGAGTAACCTTCGCAGGAGCAAGCCATGAGCGACGACGAACACGCGACAATGAGAAGCCTGCGCTTTCATCGCTATGGGCAATGGTCGGACGTGCTTCGGCTCGAAGAGGCGCCAGTCCCGCAACCGGGTGCGAACCAGATACGCGTTCGGGTTCGCGCGTGCGCCTTGAATCCGATGGATTGGGTTCTCTGCCTCGGGGTTATGCCTGGACCTCTGCCCGGCGGCGTCGGGCTCGACGTTTCCGGAACCGTCGATGCTGTTGGCGAAGGTGTAACGAACGTGCGCGTGGGCGACCGTGTGTTCGGCGTTCCAGATTATATGAGCTATTCGACAGCCGGAGCGGCGGATCAAGTGGTTCTGGCTGTATGGGAACTTGTTCCGGAAGGCTTGGACTTTGTCGAGGCGGCTGCGCTGCCCATGGCGGTCGAGACGGCCGTTCGTAGCCTCGATCTGCTTGGGTTGTCCGCCGGTCAGACCATTCTAATCAACGGTGGCGGAACGATGGTAGGATTTGCTGCCGTCCAGATCGCACTGATGCGCGGCGCCCACGCAATCACGACCGCCGGCAGGACCTTCGCGGAGCGTTTGCGAGACCTGGGTGCAAAGGTCACGTCTTACGGCGACGGGATGGTCGATCGCGTTCGCGAGATCGCCGGGGGCGCGCCAGATCTGGTATTCCACACGGCGCTGGTACCGGGGGTGTTGCCGGATTTGATCAGGATCGTCGATGGTGACGCCGATCGGGTAATGAGCATCACCGACTTTGATGAAGAGGGGCTCGGCGTCCGCACGACAGGTCGAGAAGCGGGCCTAATTCCACGCTACGACGCACTTGCCCGCTATGCACAGCTTGCGGCGGAGGGACGCTTCACAATTCCCATTGCGCACACATTTCCTATCCATGAATGGCGCACCGGCTTTGAGTTGAGCCATGGCGGACGTGCGCATGGCAAGCTGGTGCTCCTGCCCGTTGGCGACTAAACTATATAGGAACTGACCGGATCCGGATATCGGGGGCGTTCGGTAGCGATGTCGCAGAACATCGCGCCACGGCGTAGACTCGGCGCCTCTTGGCGGAGAGGGAGGGATTCGAACCCTCGGAACCCTTGCGGGCTCAACGGTTTTCGAGACCGCCCCGATCGACCACTCCGGCACCTCTCCGCAGAGGTTTGGCGCGATCCGTTCCTGAGAAGAAACGGCGCGCCGGTCAGCGAGCGGTCGCCGTTAGGCCAAAGCGTTCAGGAGTGCAAGCGCCTCCTTGTGCCTTTTTCTCCCGGGACTAGATATTGTGCATGATCGAAATGTCCGAGCCCCGGAACCTGCTCGATGCGCCGGTGGCGATGCCGCCCGTTGCGCATGCCCGTTTTTCCATCGGCGACGTGGTCCGCCACCGCCTGTTCGACTTCCGCGGCGTGGTCTTCGACGTCGACCCCGTCTTCGCCAACAGCGACGAATGGTATGAAGCGATCCCGGAAGAGATCCGCCCGCGCAAGGACCAGCCCTTCTACCACCTGCTCGCCGAGAATGCAGAGGCGAGCTACATCGCCTATGTCAGCCAGCAGAACCTGGTGGTCGATGAGAGCGACGAGCCGGTCGAGCACCCCGCCATCGAGGGTCTGTTCGACGTCTATTCGGAAGGTCGCTACCGACTGCGCCGCGAACACCGGCACTGAGAGCCGAAGGCGCCGCAACCTTCAAGGAGGCGTGCCGGTTTCCTGCAATGTCCCGGGTGGCGTGCCGCCCGGCGATCCGGCGGCGAAAGGGGTGGTGGAGCTGAGGGGAATCGAACCCCTGACCTCTGCAGTGCGATTGCAGCTAACGTTGCCTCATCACAGAGAAAGCGCCTAGCTGCACCGATCTATAAAGCGGAACAGCTAAGGAACATCGGGCGATTTGCGGTCCCGGTGCGGTCCCAACTTTGGCATCCGCGCCGCTGCGGCTGGCTGCCGATCAGCGAACGAACACCTCTACGTGGACGCCTGAACTGCACGGCGCTAGCGAGGGAGCCATGCTCATCCTTGCCGCACTAGCTGCAGCCGTAATCCCTGCCGGCCAGACGTTCACCTGCACTCCTACCCGTGTTTGGGACGGAGATGGACCGGTTTGGTGCAAGGAAGGACCACGCATCCGATTGGCCGGGATCGCCGCGCGGGAGTCCGACGGCACCTGCCGGAGCAACCAACCTTGCCCGCGCGCTACGGCGGAGCAGGCGCGCCAGGCACTCGTCCGGCTGCTGGGGACCGCGACCGGCAAGAGCAAGCAAGGGCATGTCCTGGTGCGGGGGCCGGCGCTCCGCTGCACCTCGACTGGACGGGCGATCGGCAGCAGGACGGGCGCCTGGTGCGTGTCTCCAGTCGCCGGTGATATCTCCTGCGCAATGGTCGACACGGGAACGGTGTTGCAATGGAGGCGCTACTGGAAGCGACATAGGTGCTGAGCGGCTAAAGCGACGCGAGCCCCTCATGGATGCGCCGCAGCAGTTCCGGAACCGTTTCGGCGGGGATCTTATTGCGTGGGTTCCTTAACCAAGCGACTGCGATCCGCGTCACAACCTTAGCGACGTCCAGCTTGCCTTGTCCGTCGAGGAGGCTGTCATCCTGGCGGGTTGACGGCTGAATCTTCTCAGCCATCGCAGGCGCAGCCGCGCGGCTGATGACAAGTTTTGTTGCGCGCGATGCAGCTGTTGCCACAGGCCTTGCCCTTGGAGCAGACTTTGCAGCACGCCGCTGCCGCCGCAAACGCCGCATTGCACGGGTTGACGTTCGGAGATCCAACGACGAGCATCGCAGCCAGCAGCAAGTAGCGCATGTGATTCCCTCCCGAACGCGAAGTTGAACGAGGGTTGGCATCAAGTCCAGCCCTTACCAACACGACAGCACTGTCTAAAGATTACTACGAGAGGTTGCATGAGCGAGGCAGAACTATGGGCGGAAGCACGCAGGATCGAAGCCACGCACGGCGAAATGGCGCCGCTGTGGGTCGCCGAACAGATCGTGGCGAGGATGCACGCGGGCGACCGCGAAGGCGAGCAGAGGATGCGGCGGATCGACGTCATGCTGACCCAGCTGCGACACGGGCACACCGAAGGCGCTCTCCCGCAGCGACACGCGCGGAAGCTCTACTGATCGGAGCCCTGACAGTGCTGGTGTTGGTCGCTGGTCTATGGGCGTGGGTAGTCTGACCTACCCAGCGGTTGCGCTCGCGGCGGCGCGGAGCTTTTCAGCGCCGGAGACTCAAACCCGTGCACTTCGATACTGAACTGGATCAGACCCTTCTCGTCGGGTCAGAAACAGCGCCACCAAGTTGCCCAGCTCGCCGCACAGCCACCGCCCCGCCCCACGCCTTGACTCCGGCTCTTTCCAAGACGATCTACCGGATCTAGCGCTGGGGGCAGCGCGTTTAAACGGGAGGAGAGAGGCGTACGGACATGGACTTCCTGATTAACTCCCTGAGCGCCGTGATGGCGACCGTAGCGGGTGCCCTGATCTTGGCGAACGTCCTAGTCGTACTGGCTACCCTGCTCCATCAGCGGCGGGCGGCGATGCGTTTCCTTTCCCATTTTTCGAAGGTGGTCTCGATGCTGCGCCTGAGCGATAGCTTCACGCAATCGCGACCGTACCGCCACCGCTAGCTCTCTGGAACTTCCTTACTTCGGCTCGATCGGCCTTTTCTGGGTCGGCGTCATAGGCAGCGGCCTAGTCGAGATCGGAGTATGTGCGCGTGCCACTGCAAATTCAGATGGCGATCTACCGCGCCGTTACAGGAAGCCAGGGTACCTTTTCGTTAGGATCCTCCTCGCGCTTGGCGGCGGCACGCTGGCGGTAGTGTTTGATGCTAACACCGTACTAAGTGCCTTCTATCTCGGCGCATCAGCACCGATCGTGCTCGATAAGTTGGCGCAGGGCGCCATCCCCACCATTCCGAGTAAGCCGTCCGAGGAATAACAGCACCGCTACCGAGGCCACGCCTCCACCAGCAGCCGACGCTTCGCTTCGCACGCGGCCAGGTCGAACCGCCCGTCGCGAATCGTCTCGTCGTCGTCGGCGGCCGTCGCGCTACCGTCCGCCTGCCGCCGCTGCGGCGTCGGCTCGCACGGGACCAGCGCCGCCGCCGGCGGATCGGGCAGCTTCGGCGAGCTCGGCATCGAGGGCGTCGATCGCGCGCACCCGGTCAGCATCACGACACAGCACGCGCCCAGCATCAGTCTGCGCATATTCCCTCACGGTGTTAGTGGATCGAACGATGATCGGTTGGCGCGCAGCCAGCCCATCGGCGTAGTTGGTCGCCGCCTGCGCGACGTTGGTGGCGAAGCGTCGTTCGGTCTCCAGGCGCACCTTCTCCGCAGCATCGAGCGCGGATGTCCAAGCGGAGCGCTCGGCGCGCAGCGTGGCCGTGCGGTCGGCTAGCGTCGCCCGGGTGGCGAGGAGCGCGGCGGCGAGCGCCAGCATCGGCAGCGCCCACCAGAAGCGGCGCAGCAGTGCGAGCGCGGTCATTCCGCTTCTCGCACCTGGCGCGCGATCCAGCCGTACAGGAACACCTCCTGCGTCCAGTTGGCCTCGGCAATGTCCGCATAGCGCCCGGTCCGGAAGGCGCGCACGAGCCACAGGAGCACCGCCCTGCCCTCGCCGTTGTTCCGCTGCCGCAGGTAGCCGTCGAGCGACGCCAGCGTCATTGCGCCGACCCCGCCGTCCACTGCGATGTCTGGATAGTGCTTCGCCTCGCTGTTCAGCAGGTTCAGCGCGCGCTGCAGGAACTTGCCCGCCCAGGCCGGCCCCATGTTCACGCCAGCGTCGAACAGCTCGGCTGCGACCGCCGCGTCACGCTGCGCCACCTTGTCGAAACCGGGCGCGGTCCAGTAGCGCTTGAGGTAGATCTCCACCGCGGTCTGGCGTGGCAGGGCGCGCATGTCGCCCCTATAGCCATAGGCCCGCGCCACCTGCTCGGTGATGCCCCAATTCGTGGGGCCGCCGCGATCGGCCGGGTGGTTGCTATACCCACCCTCGCGCGCGATCACCTCGTCGACCAGCTGAATCGCTGTCTTCGTCATGGCTCTTCCTTTCAGGTGCAATTGGGGAGCAAGCTGCACGCCCCGGCCGCGCAGCGTTCATTTTCTCGTAAGGATTGGAGGTCCACGTTTCAGACGGGCCGCAGGTCTGTCCTATGCGCTCTCGCCCCGGCTCCCGGGCAGCAACACGAAGAGCCGGGGCGACTTCTTCGCTCTTCGTGGACGCGCAGCCTGGGCCTTCACCGACGACGATTATCTTCCAGATAACGCGGCTTCTCGCTCGCACTGGTCAGCTGTGTCGTTCCTGCCATGAGGCGCGGATCAGTGCAGGTCACAGGGGGTTCAGGATGCAGCGCGCAACGTAAGCGCGTCGAAGCGTACAGGTGCCTTATGTGGTTAACGTTCTTTCTAATGGTTACAGTCGTCGCCACCGTAGCCGGGCTATTTTGGCAGAGGCGGCAGCGGAACCGTCAGCTCCAAAGGCGGGAGGCCAAGCGCCTCCGGCACGAAGCTCAGGCCCGAGAATGGGAGAAGATGGTGCGCCAGCTGCGTCGCCGGCGCCAACACTCGGACCGGCAAACCCATTCGGCTGCGCGATCACAGCCTCGGAATATTGGTCGACGATGAGCTGAATGGCCAGAAGTACGGGACTCGTCCGACCCTGTTAATCCTGGCGTAACATTGACTTGGCAGAACAACCGCTGTCCGGCTCTCCTCATGAAGCCGGCACCCCTCTCCTAAGAACCTGCCCCGCCTGTCCCCTCAGGTGGGGCTTTTTATCAATCGTGTTTGCGCAGTTCCCGGGTCAGCCGCTCGATTTCATCGTCATCGCTCAGCGTCCGCTCAGCTGGATTGGGCGGCGCCGGTGCGCCAAGTGTACGGATCATCGCCTGGAAGCCCTCACGGACCGCGTTGAGCATCTGGCTCTTCGCCATGCCGATCAGGCCATAGCCGATGCCGGCGATGGTCATTGCGCTGATGCCGGCCGGCAGCAGGTCCAGCTGGTGCGCCTGCGTCCACAGCGCCGCGATCGCGCTGCACAGCGCCGTCACCGCCAGGTCGAGGGCGATCTGCTTTTTACCCTGAGTGTTGAGATAGACGCACAGCCGCGTGATCAGGACGATGCCGACGGTCACCACCAACGGCCCCGCCTGGAACTGATAGCCCGCGATCGACCATACGACCGGAATGGGGACTGCCGCGGCCGCCCCCGCCGCCGCCTGAGCCTTCACCGAAGGAGGACAGCCGCAGCGGCGATGATACCGCTCAAGATCACAATACCCGCCGCCCGCGCCAACACCGGCCAGCGAGACCACATGTCGACCGGCAGAGGCCCGCTGCGCAGCTTGTACTCGATGCCGGGCTCGCCGAGCACCACGATCGCCATCCACGAGAAGCCGCAGCCCAGCGCTACCGGGTCCAGCCAGCGCTTCGCCATAACGACGCGGGCATAGGTGGCGGGATCGTCGGGGTTCCAGCCCCACAGGTTCAGCGCCTCTGTACCGCATCGGATCATCAGTGCGACCGCCGCCAGGAAGGTGATCGCGCGGTAGAGCGTCACCGGGTGAAGCGGATGGTCATAGACGCGCTGTGACCAGATCCGCTGCGCCTGCCGCGCAGAAAGCATGAAGCCGAGGAACATGCCCGCGGTCATCAGGAACAGGTTCCAGGCGAACAGGGTCGGGTCGCCGTTGAACGACGGCGGCGCCTGCGATCGTGGCGCGTTGGCGATCATCTGGGCGGCCAAGCTGTTGGCCGCAGAAGCCCATGCGGCACTGACGGGCACGAGCAGGCCCACCAGCACCGCGACGAAGCGCGATGGGTGCATTGTGGATCTCCTGCCCGGACAGCGCCGGGCGTCGCTTAAAGGAACGCGCAGTTAGGCGAGCGACAGCCCGGCGCCGTTGTCGAGCAGGAAGGGCGCATCGATCTCGATCTGCCGAGAGTAGCGAAGGTGCCCCTCTTCGTTCGGATGCACGCCATCGCCGATGTGCAGGGTATCGTCCCATGTCGTCATGTCGTGGTTGAGCGTGACCGCCTTGTTGAGGTCGATCAGCGTGTACTTGGCGAAGTCGGGGCTGTTGCGGAGGCGATCGTTCATCGCCGCCGTGTTGGCGTTGCGCGGCGGCGTGGTGACCAGGACCGGGATGCTGCCCTTCGCCTCCACCGCTGCGATCATCGCCTTCATGTTGGTCTCCCACGAGACCACACCGCCGTCGTTCGCCCCGGCGAGGATCACGACGTAGCGCGGGGTTGCCCAGGTCAGTTCGAACTGGAGCCGCGACAGGATGTCCGACGAGCGATCTCCGCTCTTGCCGCAGGTCATCATGTCGCCACGCCCCCGGAACTTTTCGATGAGGCGACCGCCGGTCGGCGCGTCGGGCTTCCGGATCGCTACGCCATCGGTGATGCTGTCGCCGAACCACAGCGCGAACGGCCGGCTGTCGACGTTCACGATCCAGGTAAGGCGGGACACCGTCACGTTGCCGCTGACCGCCACCACGCCGACGCCACCGTTCAGCATGGTGAGGAAGCCGCCCGTGTACGCCGTCGACACTGGCACCGAGACTTGACTGGTGGTGTCGCGGATGAAGGCGCGAATGGTGAGGTTCACCCGCTTCATTTCGAGCAGGTACTCGTGACCCGCCACCAGGAAGCCGGCAGGCAGGAGAACCGAGGGGCCGGGAGTTCCCGGAGCTTCAAGGGAAAGCTGGTCGGTCTCGCCGCCCACGTCGGCATAGAGGGTGAGCGTACCCGCCTGCCCGTCGACCATCAGCGTCGAGCCGCGGGCGCCACGAACGGCGCGCAGGCCGAACACGGCGTTCGCATCGTGCACCGTCGCCCGCATGCGGATCGTCTTGCGATCCTGCGCGCTGTCCGCGTCGAAATAGGCGGTGGCGCCCCAGCCCGTCCGGGTAGCTGGGGGCACGATGCCCGCCGCCGCCTGCGTCCATCCGTTCAGCCGCCACGCGGCGGGCAGGTCGTTGCCGGCCTTCATCACCTGGTCGACGATGACCGTGGAGCCGCGCAGCGCGTCCGCTATCACGAGCCCGCCGCTCGGGAGAGCCGCTACTTTTGCCGCCAGCTCGCGCACTTCGGCCGCCACACCCGGCGCCGTGTAGCCACGCAGGCGGATCTGCGGTTCCACGCCAGCAGAGAGTGAAGTCACCTGGTTGGAACCCGTGAGGTTCACGCCCGCCTTGTAATAGCTATCGCGACCGGTCGCCTTGGTGCGCATCCGGGCGTCGCCCGGCGTATACACCGCGACGGCACAGCCGGCCGGGATCAGATAGCCATCGCCGGGGATCCAGCCCGTGCCGGCCGGAATGACGTTGCCGCCGGCGGCGATGGCAACCGGCGAACTCAGGATCTCCGAATAGATCCCGACGCTCTCTTCCTTCAGCAGCTTGAAGGCCCCTACAGAGCCGGTACCGGTGAGCATCTCGAACTCGATGCCCGTGAGCAGGAACGGCTCGGTCGCGGTCCGAACAATGTTCGTCCGGCCGGCGTTGGCGGCCCCGGCCTGTTCGTGTTCCGGAACGCCCAGCACAGCAGGAGTGGCGAACGCGACGCCCTTGAGGGCAGTCAGCGCATTCGCGGCCTTCAGGGAGTCGATATACTGCTGATGCTCCGCGACCTTCGCGTAGGTGCCCGGCGCCACGCGGCCCACCATGCGGATCTGCGGGATGGCGCCGTTGGTCGTGCTCACGGCCACGTTGTCGCCGGCGATATTGCCCTGCACGTAGGGCAACACGCCGCCAGCAAGCGTAGTCTGCCGCATACGGGCGTCCGCCCCGAAGATGGCGACGGTGTAGCCGGCCGGCAAAAGATACCCGCCCTCCACGAGCCATCCGGTGTTCTTCAGGACGGTGTCGAGGTCAGCCTGGATAGCGCCGATCGGAATGGGCGCGGACGCGATCACGCTATACGCCCCGGCGCTGATCCGCTTCACCAGGTGCAGGGCGCCGGGTGCCGTGTTGGTGCTGAACGCGCGGAAATCTACCTGTTCCAGAAGGAAGGGCCGGTCGAAGACCGGTCCGAAATAGGTTCGGTTGCCGGTTGCAGTTCCGGCGCTCGTCAATGCGGTTGCACCGCCGACCGTGGCCGTGTCGTAGATGTAGGACAGGAACGGCCGGGAGAGCCCCCGGGCCTCCGCTGCTGCATCCTGGGCAAGCACGCGCTCGCCAGTAGCTGTCGCCACCTGTTGCCCCAGCTCGCTGGCGGCTTTGGTGAGCATCTCGTTCAGTTCGGCCGTGCCGTTGATCGAAAGCTGGATGACTTCGTCACCAGCAATGGTGGCAGACATCTCCACAGTGTCAGTCGACGCCAGGTTCGATGTCCGTGCGAGCGACTCGCGCTGAACCGGCGCGGTTTCGCTGTCCATGACCGTGCCGCGTGCGGTCCACCGCCCGTAAAAGCGGGTCTGCCCGTCCAGCTCGATCTCGTGGACCATCGGGTAGTCGGCGCCGACCTCACCGCCGTAGGGCAGCTTGTCCCGCATGGTAGTCAGGTTGTAGCGCCCGACGATCGTGCTCACAGGCACGCCGTCCACCATCTCCACGCCCGCCAGACGCAGGACTGGGCGCGCTGCGACCAGCGGATCGCCGAGGTGCTCGCATCCGACGCGCGCCGGTTCGGCCGGCGTGGAGCATTCCGCCAGCAGGACGAAGACCTTCTGTCCGCGTTCGCAGTATGCAGGCGCGGCACAGAAGAGTGGCTCGCGGCCGGCCCAGAGCTCGATGATCAATCCGCCGATGAAACTGGCGCGGTGATCGACGCAGCTGAGGAGCGTATCTTTGCCGCGCGTGCGACGACGATCGAGGGCGTGCTGGCGAAGCTGCGCCTAGCGTTCAGGGGGAACGTCGGCCAGGCGTGGTCTGACCGTGCCATCGCCGATACCAGCCATGTGGTATTCCGGGACGGTTTGGCCTCCAGCGACTGGTACACCCGGCTGCTCTGGGGCGCGATCGACGACTTGGCGAAACTTGGCGGCGTAGATCTCGCCTCCATGGTTGCCGACGGCGGCCCGAACATCACCCCGCCGGTGGCGCGCGCAGCCACAGTCGAGCCAAGCGCGGCCGGCGTGGCACGCCTTTCCGGGAAAAATGGTGCCGGTCTCCGCAACATCCTCAACGAGCGTAATGCGGAGCTTGGTCGACTTGGCGAGCCTGACCTTACTGACGAGGAAAGAAACGTGGTTTGCGGGCGCATGAACGCGCTTGAGGAGCGTCTGTTCGACACTCCGGCGGCTACATCTCCGGACGTAATGACGAAACTGCTACTGATTGCGCAAATCGTCGAGGAGGGCTTCGAACCGGCCCAGGAATTAGCGACTAAGGCGCTGGCGGAGGCCCGGAAGCTTGGCCTTGCTGAACCCGCTCAGCCGTGGGTGGACGCAGCATGAGCGACATCGACCACGCCTATCAGGCACGCTTCACCGAGGCGCTCATGCAGGCGATCATGACAGTGTCGCTCGTCGAGGAGCCTGGCCAGCCGCGCACAGCCTTCGTGCGCAGCGCCGAGGTCATCGACGCCATGCTGTCGATGATCGCTCTCCTCAGCTCGACCAGCGTCGAGACGAAGACACCCGCAAAGACGCGGGCGCTGTGTGACCGGCTGGCCAGGAAGCTCCAGCGCCTCATCGCCGCGGCTCAGCGGTCACCTAGCCCCTTCGAGACCATCAATCCGGAGCTCCACTCATGACCGGCATCTATAATCACCGCTGCTTCATCCCGTTGCACCAGGTCGTCAGCGCCTCGTCGGTCGAGAACCGGCACGGCGTGGAAATGCTCAAGCTTCGGCAGGCGGACGGCACCACGAACATGGACCTGATGACGTGGGAGCGGTTCGGCGAGACGCCTGTTCAGCTGATCCCTTCGGAACCCGGAACCAACCTCCTGCAGATCTTCAGCGATGATGGCAGCGATGATGGTCAGGCAGCTGAGTGGTTTGTCGAAGCAATCCCCTTGATCGGCTGGGCTCTGTGCATCGACGGAGAAGTTCGCCCGGTGACTGCCTCCGGCGTCAACGACGGTGTCAGCGAACCGGAAGACATCGGCAACTTCGTCGAAATGCCGAACGGCAAGGTGGTATCGTGCTCGCGCTGGGCCAGCCAGGGCTCGTTCGACAATATTGCCAAGCTACTCGCGTTCGTCTGGGAGGTACGAGGCAAGCGCCCGGCCGCACGGACCCAGGAACCGGCAGCATGATCCGGCTGGCAGTAGAGAACTCGTCCGTAGAGGCGGCATGGGCCGCTTTCGACGCCGCCGCCCTCGCCCTGCACGCGCGCTATTCGGCCGCAGAGCGAGGCACCGCTGACACCGCACAGGCCCGCACTGCGCGAATGCAGGCGGCGCAGGAGGTGGCCCGGCTCTGGGATCGGTTCATGGAGCTATTCCTGGCCGGTCTGGAGCCAAAGCTTCCAACTGACGAAGACCCGGCAAGCGCTTTCGAGGCGCACGCCGCGTGGGTCAGGCGGACGGAGCAGGCCGTTGGCTGACGACGTCGATCAGGCGAACGCGATCGCCGAGGCGCACCTCGAGCGGAGCCTCTCAGCTGTGCGCGTGCCGGCACCAGCCGACCAGCCCGGCAAGTGCGAAGAAGCGAGTCAGGCGCCGGCGCGGGACGTGCTGGCCGAGGGCGACTTCTCAACAGAGGAGACAACAGCCCTGCTCGACGCAGCCCAGGCCGCGGTCGCAGCACTGACTGGCCGCAAACGGGTCGCGAAGTTCGACTTCGAGGGACGGCGATACCGAGCTAAAGCCAGCCAGATACGGCTGCACGTCTCGACGGCGGATAATCGGCGGTACGTCGCATACCGTTGGAGGGTCCAGTGACCCTGCCCTTTCATGAACTGACCGATCAGCTCGAGCGCGCTGCCCGAAACGGGACCAGGGCGCACCTAGCACCGGATGTCGTGCGGGCTCTGGTCGAGTCCCCCGCCTATTCCATTCTCACCGACGAACGCAGGAAGGAGCTCGTCGCCACATGGCGCGACAGAAGGCCCAAAGCGCTGAGCGCGTCCAGCTCGGATCCTTCTGGCTCGAATACCGAGCCGAAAGAGACGACTGGAGCATCTGCTGGTACGATCCCGCAGCTCGTACACGGCGCCGCCGCAAGACAGGCATTGGAGGAAGCGGCAGCGCTGAGCCGCCCGAGGCAGCGCGGGAAGCGCTAGCTCGCCACTATCTGGAGGCAAGCAAGCCGGCCGAGCCTCAGCCGAGGGCGCAGGCGATGGTGCCCGAATTGCTCACCGGTTGGATGCGGGATCACGTCGCGACGAAGGCGGACAGCGCGCGTTACGCCATCTCCGTGCAGCACCTGTTGCGCTTCTTCGACCGCGAGCAACGCCTCGGCCGCATCACGGGCGGCGTGACGGTCGCCGACATCAACAAGACGTTCGTCGATCGATTCATCGCATTCCGAAAGGGCGAGGCCGTCGGCGGCCACACGATCAGCCGCGACCTGGCGGCACTCCGCGGCGCGCTGAACTGGGCGTGGCGCGAGGAGCTCATCGAGGCGGCCCCGTTCGTGAAGGACGTGGAGGCGAAGGAGAAGGCGAAGCCGCGCGACCTCACCTACTCAATGGAGCAGGTGGCGGCGCTGCTGGAAGCAGCCTGGAGCCGGCCCGAGCGACACCACGTGTTCCTCTACTCGCTGATCGCCCTGAGCACCTGCGGCCGAAGCGAAGCAATCCTCGACCTGCACGATCACCAGATCGACCGCGGCCTGATCTTCTTCCTGGATCCGGATCGCGACCAGACGTCCAAGCGCCGGTCCATCGTGCCGATCGCGCCGACGCTGGCGCCGTGGCTGGAAGGTGTCAGCGGCAAGGTTATCAAGTACCGCGCAGAGCTGGCGCAGGCGAAGTGGGCCGATCCGGACGTGCCGGAATTCTTCGAGCGCGACTGCTACGACCTGGGCAACGCCTTCGACGCCTGCCTGGTCGAGGCCGGGATTAGCCGGCCGGTGCTGGACGCGCGGGGTAAGCCCGCCATGCTGCCGCCACGCCGAAAGCTGGGCGAGACCAAGCCGCGGCCGAAGCTGCGCGGGCGCGGAACACCGAACACCCTACGTCACACCATCATCACCGAGATGCACGCGCGCGGCGTTCCTGAGGCGCAGATTGAAGCGGCAGCGGGCCACGTTGGCGAGGGCACGAACAAGCGCAACTACCGGCACCTGCGGCCGGACTATCTGGCTGAGCTGATCGGTGCCGTTGAGGACTATTGGTCGGAGATGAAGCGGTACACCACGGTGCATCTGCGACCCAGATCATCCGCGGCTATGTAGTTTACACGCCCGCTGGTGTGGCTGGAACCAAGCGGCGCGTCGCTGGTGCGTCAGATGCGGAAACGTGCATCACGAAAAGGATCAGCCCCGACTCATCAGTCGCCTCGATCTGCCACAACTCATCCGACCAGATCTGCTCGGCGTGATCCTTCAGGACCTCCCCGACGAATTTTGCTAGTTCCAACCGAAGTTTCGTCAGATCCTCACGCTTCACCTCCGTGGAGCTGGCGACATGAGATCCGGTCCGCAGGTTGATAAAGTACCTTGGCATCGGCAGGGCCTCCGGGCCGGCGTGTCGATGTCCAACGACCTGACGCTACTCGGGTTTCGTCTCCGCCGAGTTTTGCCTCACAACCCTACAGGCCGCTCCTTGAGACACTCGCGATCGTAATCCAGCCCAGGCCTGCGGTCCCAATGCGGTCCCAACAGCGTCAGATCGTCAGAAGCTCGGAGAGGCCAGCAACACGAGACAGGCGGAAATGCTGGGCTGCGGGGTGGTGGAGCTGAGGGGAATCGAACCCCTGACCTCTGCAGTGCGATTGCAGCGCTCTCCCATCTGAGCTACAGCCCCGCCCCGTCCCCGGCAAAGCCGGGGCCGCTCCCTTAGCCGGGCTTTTCGGGCGATGCAACCGTCGCCTTCTTCCGAAACCAGCCCCGCATCGTGCGCCGAACGGCACCCGCTGTGCGTCCAGCGCGCGGAACCGGCTCATCCTTAACCTGTTATAATTTCCGGAAGCTGCGCCACGAGACGCGGCACCGCAGGATGACGTTTCAGGAGACGATCCATGGCGTATGAACGCTACCCCCGCGGGCGCGGTACCGCGGGTGACTATGGCCAAGATTTCGGCTCGGGCCGCGACTATACCTATTCCAGCGCGCGCGACTATGCGGCGGCCGGCTATGACGAGGATCGTGGACGCGGCGGCTACCGGCGCGACGAGGGTCGTGGCTATGGCGAGCGTGACTATGGCGGCCGCGACTACGGCAACCGGGACTATGGCGCGCGCAACTTCGGCGGCGAGGGTTCGGGCGGATACGGCGGTGGGCGCTATCGCGACCGCGGGTCGAGCCAGCCCTATCGCGGCAGCTACGCAAGCGACGGCCACCGCTTCACCGACGTCGACAACCAGGACGAGGGCGGCAGCTGGGATCGCGACCACCGCTACGGCGGCGATCGCAACTCCGGCGGCCGGTATCTGGGCGACCGCGACCAGCGCCCCCGCGGCGGCTACGGCGCATCCTCCGGCTATGGCGAGCGCGGCTTCGTCGATCGCAGCCACGGCGAACGCGGCTATGGCGAGCGGAGCTTTGGCGAGCGCAGCCATGGCGAACGCGATCATCATCGCGGCTATGGCGCGCAGAACCGCTTCCGCGACCGGGACGATCGCGACGAGCGGCGCTTCGGCGGACGGCCGCAGGGCTATGACCATGACGAGCGCGGCTTCCTGGAACGCGCCGGCGACGAGGTCCGCTCCTGGTTCGGCGACGAAGAGGCGGAACGCCGCCGCGAGCTGGACCAGCGCTATGACGAGCAGCGCGAGCGTCGCGACGACCGCTATGGCCACGATCCCCACTACAGCAACTGGCGCAGCAACCAGCTTGCCGAGTTCGATCGCGACTATGACGAGTATCGCCAGGAACATGCGAGCAAGTTCCACAACGAGTTCAGTAGCTGGCGCACCGAGCGGCAGGGCCAGCGCACTTCGCTGAACCGTGTCCATGAGCATATGGAAGTGGTCGGCTCGGACGGTCAGCACGTCGGCACCGTCGACAAGGTGCGTGGCGACCGCATCCTCCTGACCAAGAATGATGCCGACGCCCACGGCCGCCACCACTCGATCCCGTCGCGCTGGATCGAGACGGTCGACGACAAGGTGAAGATCCGCAAGACCGCGGACGAAGCGAAGCGCCACTGGCGTGACGAGGAGCACAGCCAGGCGATGTTCGGTGACGATGCGCAGGGCGGATCGGGCGCGGGCCGCGGCGTCGGCGGCTCGGGCACGACCGGCTCCAGCACCACCGGCACGACCAGCACCACCGGCACGCTGGGCACCGTGGGCGCGACCGCCAACACCGGCGGTACGTCGGGAACGGGTACTGCCGCGGGGTCGAGCACGACCGGCGGCACCACCCCTCAGGGCGGCTCAACCTTCCGCTGAGCCCCCGAGCGCTGCCAGGCTTCCCCCTGCCTGGCAGCACCTACGGCAAGGGCCCGGACTTCGGTCCGGGCCCTTTTTGTATCTCTCAGTGAGACGCTACCATTCGACGCCAATCTTGCCGAAGTGGCTGCCGCTTTCCTCGTAGCGGAAGGCGTCCGCAAGGTCTTCGAGTGCGAAGCGCCGGTCCACGACCGGGCGGATGCCGGTCGCCTCCAGGGCGGTGACGAACGCCTGCTGGTCCGCGCGGCTGCCGACGATCAGCCCCTGCAACCGCGCCTGCTTGGCCATCAGCGCCGCGGTCGGCACCTCGCCGCCGCGCCCGGTCAGCACGCCGATCAGCGAGATGTGCCCGCCGACCCGCACCGCCTCGATCGACTGGGCGAGCGTACCCGGTCCGCCGACCTCCACAACATGGTCGACGCCCGCCCCGCTCCAGTCGCGCACCCGGCGGCCCCACTCGGCTTCGGACCGGTAGTTGAGCGTGAAGTCCGCGCCGAGGGTGCGGGCACGCTCCAGCTTCTCGTCGGACGAAGAGGTGATCGCCACCCGCGCGCCCATCACCTTGGCGATCTGCAATGCCCAGATCGAGACGCCGCCGGTGCCCAGCAGCAGCACCGTGTCGCCGGCCTTGAGATTTCCGTCGACCACCAGCGCGCGCCAGGCGGTGAGGCCGGCGGTGGTGATCGTCGCCGCTTCCACCGCGTCATAGCCCTTGGGCGCGCGGGTGAAGGCGGTGGCGGGCAACACCACCCGCTCCTGCGCAAAGCCATCGATGCCGTCGCCGGGCGTCCGGCTGAAGTCGCCGATCCTGGGCGGTCCGGCGAGCCAATCCGGGAAGAAGCAGGACACCACCGAGTCCCCGACGGCGAACTCCCTGACGCCCTCGCCGACCGCCTCCACCGTGCCGCCGCCGTCGGCCATCGGCACGCGCCCGTCCTCGGTGGGCATGCCGCCGGTCGCCACGCCATAGTCGTGATAGTTGAGCGAGCTTCCGTGCAGCGCCACGCGGATCTCGCCGGGGCCGGGATCGCCCGGATCGGGCCGCTCCTCCAGCCGCAGCCGGTCGAGCCCGCCCGGGGCGGCTACTGTCATCGCCTTCATCATCTGCATCTCCTGTTCGGGATGCAGGCACAACGCAGGCGACGGCGCGGGTCTCCCGCCCGCGCGATCAGTGCAGCTTGGCGATCGGCAGCCCGTCTTCCTTGGCGCGCTGCTTCACCGATTCCTCGCTGCGGGTGAGCGCCTTGGCGATCGCCTTCAGGGCCATGCCCTTCTTGGCGAGCGTGTGCAGCTTCTGGATCTCGTCGGGGCGCCAGGGCTGGCGATGGCGCTCGAAACGTTCGGCCATGATGGTTCTCCTTGGGAAGCCCTGCGCTACCCCGTCCGCGCCAGCCGCACCAGCAGCGTGTCGAGCGCCTGCAGGAAGCGCGATCGATCCGCCTTGGAAAAGGGCGGTGGTCCGCCGATCTGCTCGCCCCCGGCACGCAGGTCCGCCATGATCGCGCGCACCGCGATGGCGCTGCCGATCGAGGCGGTGGTGAACGGCTTGCCGCTGGGTGCGACCACGCTCGCTCCCGCCTTCAAGGCGCGGTCCGCGAGCAGGATGTCGGCGGTGACCACCACGGATCGGGCGTCGGCATGCTCGGCGATCCAGTCGTCGGCCGCGTCGAACCCGCTGTCGACCACCACCCGCTCGACGCCCGGGGGCACCCGCAGCCAGGCGTTGCTGACGATCGTCACCTGCGCGCCGTGGCGCTCGGCGACGCGGTACACCTCGTCCTTGACCGGGCAGGCATCGGCGTCGACCAGGACGCGAAGCGACGTACTCAGGACGCCGGCTCCGCGATCGGGCGGGTATCGAGCACCTCGATCGCCGCCGGGCCCCCGCCGAAATCGACCAGATCGCCCACTTCCGCGCCCGTCATCGCGACCGCAAGCGGCGCCGTGAACGGGATCAGCCCCGCCGCGGGGTCCGCCTCGTCGCTGCCGACCAGCGACACGGTGCGGGTCTGGCCGTTCAGGCGAAAGGTCACGCAAGAGCCGAACGCCACCTCGCCCTCCGGCGGGGGCGGCGCGATGGTCGCCGTGGAAAAGCGCGCGCGCCAATAGCGCAGGTCGCGCTTCAACGTTGCACGCTTCTCGTCGTCGGCCGCGGCGACGACCGCCGCCTCCAGCCGGGCGACCTCCGCCTCGATCTTCGCCAGGCCCCGGCGGGTCACCAGATTCTCGCCGGGCGGCAGCGGCAGCTCGAACTTCGGCTCCTTGTGCTCGTCGTCGTCCTCACGTCGAAAGGCCACGCTCATCGGGTCAGATCGCTCCGGAAAAAGTATCGCATTTGGCCGGATCACCCGATTCCAGGCCGGTGCGCAACCACTTCATCCGCTGGGCAGAGGTGCCGTGGGTGAAGCTTTCCGGAACGACGCGGCCCTGCGACTGCTGCTGGAGCGTGTCGTCGCCGATCGCCTGCGCCGCGCGCATGCCTTCCTCGACGTCGCCCGGCTCGATGCGGTCGCGGTTGCGCGCCGCCCAGACGCCCGCATAGCAGTCCGCCTGCAGCTCCAGCCGCACCGAAGCGGCATTACCCTCCGCCCGGCTGGAGCGCTGCTGGATCGCCGTCACCTTCTCGGCCGTACCGGTCAGGTTCTGGATATGGTGGCCGACCTCATGCGCGATGACATAGGCCTCGGCGAAGTCACCCGCCGCGCCGAAGCGCTGGCTGAGCTCCTGGAAGAAGCTGGTGTCGAGGTACACGCCCTGGTCCGGCGGGCAGTAGAAGGGCCCCATCGCGGATTGGGCGGCGCCACAGCCAGACTGCGCGCCACCCTGGTAGAAGTTGATCGTGGCCGGGCGGTAGGTGGCGCCCTGTTCCTGGAAGATCCGGCCCCAGGTCTGCTCGGTGGAGGTCATCACCCGGCACGAGAACAGCTCCGCCTCGGTATCGCAGGCGACGTTGTTGCCGCTGCTGGCGACCCGGCCCTGCTGCACGCTTTGGCCACCGCCGCCGCCCAGGATACCGCCGCCGCCGCTCATCAACAGATAGCCGACGACCACGACCGCCAGGATCGCGAAGCTGCCGCAGCCCATCCGCCCTCGGCCGAGCAACAGCGGCAACAGGCCGAGCAGGCCGAAGCCGCCGCCCCCGCCGCCGCCGCTTCCCAGGTCGCGTGCGTTCCGTGTCGGATCGAGATCGTCGAGACGCATCGCGCCATCCCTGTTCGTTGAAGGTCCGCAACCAAAATGCGCGGCGAGCCGGGACGTTGCACGCCCCGCCGCCGAATGTGCGCATCCCGTTGAAGCCGCGGCGCTTCCGGTCCATGGTCGCTCCCGATGGCCGATGCCGATCCCAGCCTGCGCCGCACGCGCCGCAGCCGCGACGTCCTTCCGCTGCCCGACTGCGTGGCCCTGGTGCTGCAGGGCGGCGGCGCGCTGGGCAGCTATCAGGCCGGCGTGGTCGAGGCGCTGGAAGGCGCCGGCATCGAGATCGACTGGGTGGCGGGCATCTCCATCGGTGCCGTCAACGCCGCCATCATCGCCGGCAATCCGCCCGAGCGCCGGATCGAGCGGCTTCGCGCCTTCTGGGAACAGGCGAGCAGCGCCCTGCCGCGGTTTCCGCTCTATCCCGACGACCGCGTGCGCGAGGCGGTGCACGAATGGTCCGCCGCCTTTGTGCTCGGCCAGGGCGTCCCCGGCTTCTTCCGCCCGCGGCTCTGGCCCCCCGCCCTCGCCCTGCCCGGCACCCGCGAGGCGCTGAGCTTCTACGACACCGAACCTCTGCGCGAGACGCTCGACGCGCTGGTCGACTGGGACCTGCTCAACGACGGACCGGTGCGCCTTTCGGTCGGCGCCGTGAACCTGGAGAGCGGCAACTTCGCCTATTTCGACACCCGCGAGCGCCGCATCGACGCGCGCCACATCATGGCGTCGGGCGCGTTGCCGCCGGGCCTGCCGCCGGTGGAGATCGACGGGCAATGGTATTGGGACGGCGGCCTCGTCTCCAACACGCCGCTCACCCATGTGCTCGATCATCAGGACGCGGCGATGCTGGTGTTCCAGGTCGATCTGTTCGCCGCGGCCTCCGAACGCCCGCGCACGATCACCGACGTGCTGGCGCGCGAAAAGGAGATTCGCTTCTCCAGCCGCACCCGCCAGGTCAGCGACGAGCGCATGAAGCTGCGCCAGGAGCGCGAGGCGATCCGCAAGGTCCTCGCCAAGCTCCCTGACGACATGTCGACGGATCCGGACGTACAGGCGCTCGCGGCGATGGCGGCCGAGCTGCCGGTGAGCCTGGTCCAGTTGATCTATCGCGCGAACGCCTGGGAGGGCGGATCGCGCGACTTCGAATTCTCAGCGCGCACCATGCACGAGCATTGGGCCGCCGGCGGTGCCGCCGTTGCCGAGACCATGGCCAATGCGCAGGTGGTCGCCGCCGACCTCCTCAACGGCAAGACCGCCGCCTACGACCTCACCCGCACGCCGCCGCTCCCCCCGGCGCCGCGCTGATCCAGCAAAAGGACCCTGCCATGTTCCTGAAGGGCAAGACCGCGATCGTCACCGGCTCCACCTCCGGCATCGGCCTGGCGATCGCCAAGGCGTTGGCCGCCGAGGGCGCGACGCTGGTCATCAACGGCTTCGGCGATGCGGAAGCGATCGAGCGTGAGCGCGCTGGCCTGGCGGCGCTGAGCGGGGGTGCGGCGCGCTACAATGCCGCCGACATGACCAAGCCGGACGAGATCGCGGCGATGGTCGATGGCGCCGCGGCGGAATTCGGCTCCGTCGACATCATCGTCAACAACGCCGGCATCCAGCACGTCGCCCCGATCGAGGAATTCCCGGTCGAGAAGTTCGACGCGATCCTCGCCATCAACCTGTCGTCTGCCTGGCACATGATGCGCGCCGCGGTGCCGCACATGAAGCGGCAGGGCTGGGGCCGGATCATCTCCACCGCCTCGGCCCATTCGCTGGTCGCGAGCCCCAACAAGTCGGCCTATGTCATGGCCAAGCACGGCATCGCCGGCCTCACCAAAACGATCGCGCTGGAAACCGCGACCCACGGCATCACCGTCAACTGCATCTCGCCGGGCTATGTCTGGACGCCGCTGGTGGAGCAGCAGATCCCCGACACCATGAAGTCGCGCGGGCTGACCCGCGAGCAGGTGATGAACGACGTGCTGCTCGCTGCCCAGCCGACCAAGGAGTTCGTCACCTCCGAGCAGGTCGCCGCCTTCGCGCTGTACCTCTGCCGGGAAGAGGCCAAGGCGATCACCGGCGCCAATCTCTCGATGGACGGCGGCTGGACCGCCGCCTGACGGCGCTTGCGCTTGCGGATCGAAGCGGCGAGCTTGGTCGTTCGACAAAACGAAATCGGATCGGGGGGATGGTGCGGATGCGAATTGGCGGGTGTTGGACGGTGTTGACGGCGGCGCTGCTCGCAGGTGGCTGTGCCCATGGCGGAGCCGAGCGTTCCGACGTTGCCGCCACGCCGAGCGCCACGCCCGACTGGCGCTCGATGGCGACCGCCGCCGATCGCGACCGGCTGCGCAACTGGCGCACCGCCTGGATGGCGGCACTGGCGGCGGCCCGGGTGGTTAGTCCGAAGGAGGTCGCGGCGCAGGGTGAGTTGTTCGATCCCGACCTGGCGCTGCCCGGCTCGCCGCCACCGCCCGGCGACTATCGCTGCCGCGTCTTCAAGCTCGGCACCGGTCGTGCCGCCACCCCCGGCTACGTCGCCTATCCCTTCTTCGACTGCCGCATCGAGCAGGAGGGGGATGTGCTGAGCTTCTACAAGCGCACCGGCTCACAGCGTCCGGTCGGGCTCATCCTGCCGGACAGCGAGGTGCGCGGCATCTTCCTGGGCACGCTGATGCTCAGCGACGAGACCGCCCCCCTGGACTATGGCCGCGACACCACCCGCGACATGGCCGGCCGGGTGGAGCGCGTGGCGGAGGGCCGCTGGCGCATCGCCCTTCCCTATCCGCGCTTTGAATCCACCCTGGACGTGATCGAGCTGGTCCCCGCCGGCTGAGCGCTGCTTGCCAAGCGGCGGCTGGTCGTCGCACGCTGGCGTCCACATCAGGGGGAATCGCCATGCGTCCAATGCTCGCCACCGCTCTGCTCGCCACCACGCTTGGGGTGCCGGCCTCGCCTGCCGCTGCCGAACCGGTCCGCGACGCGACCATGGCGGCACTGCCGCAGCTGACCGCGCTCTACCGCGAACTCCACGCCGCTCCCGAGCTCAGCCGGCAGGAGGTGAAGAGCGCCGCGCGCATGGCGACCGAGGCGCGCAAGGCAGGCTTCACCGTGACCGAGAAGGTCGGCGGCACCGGCGTCGTCGCGGTGCTGCGCAACGGCCCCGGCCCCACGCTGCTGATCCGCACCGACATGGACGGCTTGCCAGTGACGGAGGCGACCGGCCTCCCCTTCGCCTCGAAAGTCCGCGCCACCACCGCCGATGGCGTCGAGACGGGCGTGATGCACGCCTGCGGCCACGACACGCACATGGCGAGCTGGGTCGGCACGCTGCGCAACCTGTCGGCGATGAAAGGCCAATGGTCCGGCACGCTGGTGATGATCGCGCAGCCGGCGGAGGAAGTGGGGCTCGGCGCGCAGGCGATGCTGGCGGACGGCCTCTACACGCGCTTTCCCAAGCCCACCCATGCCATCGCCTTCCACGACAGCGCCGGGCTGCAGGCAGGCGTGATCGGCGTCCATTCCGGCTACACCTTCGCCAACGTCGACTCGGTCGACGTGGTGGTCCGCGGCGTCGGCGGTCATGGCGCCTATCCCAACACCACCAAGGACCCGATCGTGCTCGCCTCCCGCATCGTCGGCGCGCTCCAGACCTTGGTGTCGCGCGAACTCGACCCGCAGACGCCGGGCGTGGTGACGGTCGGCAGCTTCCATGCCGGCGCCAAGCATAACATCATCCCCGACGAGGCGAAGCTGCTCTTGACCGTGCGCAGCTACACCGACGAGTCGCGCAAGCAGCTGCTCGACGGCATCGCCCGGATCGCGCGCGGCGAGGCGATCGCCGCCGGCATCCCCGAGGATCGCATGCCGACCGTCCAGGTCGAGCAGACCTACACCCCCGCCACCTTCAACACCGAGCCCTTGTCGGGCGAACTGCGCACGCTGTTCACCGGGCGCTTCGGCGAAGCGCGGGTCAAGGAGGTGCCGGCGACGATGGGCGGGGAGGACTTCAGCCGCTATTATCTGGCGGACAAGTCGATCCAGAGCATGATCTTCTGGGTCGGCGGGGTGCCCGCCGACAAGTGGGCGAAGGCACAGGACGGGGTGGCCGAGCTGCCCTCGCTCCACAGCGCCGGCTGGGCACCGGATGCGGAGGCCGTGATCGGCACCGCGACCGAGGCGCTGACGGCAGCGGCGCTGGACGTGCTCAAGAAGTAGCAGACCGCCGAACGGGCGCCTTGCTTGCGTTTCGGCGCGCGTTCGCGTAAGCGCGCGCCCTTGTCGTGCCGGGGTCATCCCTGGAGGCCCGGTCGGCGAACATGGAACCAAGCGCAATACGGAGACTGTGATGAGCGACCAGCTTACGCTGTCGGCCGAGACGCGCGATCGGGTTGGCAAGGGAGCCTCCCGTTCGCTTCGTCGTGAAGGCCGCGTGCCCGCCGTGATCTACGGCAACAACGAAGAACCGACCCCGATCCACGTCAACGGTCGCGAACTGATGCGCCTGCTGATGACCGGCCACTTCATGAACTCGGTCGTGATGATCGACGCCGGCGGTTCCTCGATCCGCACGCTGCCCAAGGACGTGGCTTTCGATCCCGTCACCGACCTGCCGGTGCACGTGGACTTCCTGCGCATCGGCGAGCACTCGACCGTCACCGTCCAGGTGCCCGTAGTGTTCACCGACGAGGAAGAGGCTCCCGGCATCAAGCGCGGCGGCGTTCTGAACGTCGTCCGTCACGAGCTGGAGCTGGTGGTCGACGCAGCGAACATCCCCGACCAGGTCGAGGTTTCGCTCAAGGGCGCCGAAGTCGGCGACTCGATCCACATCTCCGCGGTGACGCTGCCCCAGGGCGCGCAGCCGGCGATCGAAGACCGCGACTTCACCATCGCGACGATCGTGGCGCCGTCCGCGCTCAAGTCGAGCGAAGGCGACACCCAGACCGAAGTCGAGGGTGCGGGCGCCTGAGCCCTTCCCTTTTCCGACATCGGTAAAGACAGCATCGCCTCCGCAACCTGTTGCGGGGGCGATGTTCTTTTGGAACACCCAAGCACGGGGACAGCCATGCAGCTCTGGGTCGGCCTGGGCAATCCGGGCCCGCAACATGCGATGCAGCGCCACAACGTCGGCTTCATGGCCGTCGATGCGATCGGCGAGGTGCACGGTTTCTCCCCGCCGAAGAAAGCGTTCCAGGGCTGGGTGCAGGAAGGGCGCATCGGCAGCGAAAAGCTGCTGCTCCTGAAGCCCGGCACCTACATGAACGAGAGCGGCCGTTCGGTCGGCGAGGCGATGCGCTTCTACAAGCTGACACCGGCCGACGTGACGCTGTTCCACGACGAGCTCGACCTGGTCCCCTTCAAGGTGAAGGTGAAGACCGGCGGCGGCGCTGCCGGCCACAACGGCCTGCGCTCCACCGACCAGCACATCGGCAACGACTATCGCCGCGTCCGGCTCGGCATCGGCCATCCGGGGCACAAGGACCGGGTCACCGGCTATGTGCTCGGCAACTATGCCAAGGCCGAGATCGAGGACCTGTCCGACATGCTGGGTGCGGTCGCGGCGGAAGCCGAGTGGCTGGCGCGCGGCGACGACGTCCGCTTCATGAACGAGGTCGCGCTGCGGCTGCAGCGGGATTAGGGCACTCCTCTGTCGCGGATGCTCTGCCCGCCTACCTCATCCGCCGTTCGTCTCGAGTAGCCGTCGAGCTTGTCGAGACGGCGTATCGAGAGACCGATTGCGGTGGCTCTCCCGATACGGGCTCTCGACAAGCTCGATCCCTACTCGAGACGAACGGGTCGGGTATCATGTCGATCTACCCCAGGAGTCCCCCATGCCCGTCCGCCACCTCTTCACCACTCCGCTCTACCAGGAGCAGATCGGCCAGCCCGAGTTGATCGCCGAGCTGGAGGAAAGCGTCCGCGCGCTCGCCGAGGACGATATCGCCGGCAAGCGCTGGTCGCGCGAGCACCGCTACCGCGGCTACACCAGCTATGCCTCGCTCGACGACCTGCCGATCCGCGACCCCGCGTTCGCCGACCTGAAGCGCCTGCTCGACCGGCACGTCGCCCGCTTTGCGGAAGCCTGCGCGATGGACCTGGGCGGCCGCCGGCTGAAGCTCGACAGCCTGTGGGTCAACCTGCTGAAGCCCGGCGGCGGCCACTCCGGCCACATCCATCCGCACAGCGTCGTCTCCGGCACCGTCTATGTCGCCGTGCCCGAGGGTGCCGGCGGGCTCAAGCTGGAGGACCCGCGCCTCGCACGGTTCATGGCGGCCCCGCCCCGCCGGCCGGACGCGCCCGAAAGCCTCGCCACCTTCGTGGAGGTGAACCCGGAGCCGGGCACCATCCTCTTGTGGGAAAGCTGGCTTCGGCACGAGGTCATGCCGCACGCCGGCAAGGGCGACCGGATCAGCGTCAGCTTCAACTACCGCTGGTAAGGGGGAACGCCGGGGCGGGCTGGACGGTTGAAGGGGAGACTCAGCCAGAAAGGACCGTCCCGATGATCCAGGATCCGAACCCCAACGACCAGTCCACCGAGAACCAGAACGAAGACGAACTGGAAGAAGCGCAGGCCGAGGCCGCCGAGGAGCGTGAGGAAGAAGGCGGCTACCAATAAGCCGCCCTCGCCTATCCCCAGCAGACCGGAAGATCGCCCATGAGCCACACCCCGCCCGTTCCTGACGCGAACCAGGCCCCCTACCCCCGCCAGGCACCGCCCCCGCCGTCGCCCGCAATTGCAGAGACGGCGGCGCGCGCTGCCGCCCGCCGCGCGCAGGATGAGGCGGATCGCGAGCGGACGCGCAGCGTAACGCTGGCGACGCTTGCCGGCGTCGGCCTCGGCGCGCTCGCGATCGGTGCCGTGCTGCTGCTTTCCCGCGACAGCGAGGCGCCGAAGGCCAAGGCCAAGGCCAAGCGCAAGAAGACGACCAAGAAAGCATAGCCTTCGAGGCGGTGCCGCAGCACCCGTCTGGTAAAGGGAGCCCGAAACGCCTATGCGGCGGGCTTCACCTTCACCATCGGGATCGAAGAACCGGACATGGGTTTCCGCTGCGGCATCGTCGGGCTTCCGAACGTCGGCAAGTCCACTCTTTTCAACGCGCTGACCCAGACGGCAGCGGCGCAGGCGGCGAACTATCCGTTCTGCACCATCGAGCCCAACGTCGGGAACGTCGCCGTCCCCGACGAGCGGCTGGAGAAGCTGGCGGCCATCGCCGGCTCGCAGAAGATCATCGAGACCCAGCTCGGCTTCGTGGACATCGCAGGGCTCGTGCGCGGCGCATCCAAGGGCGAGGGCCTGGGCAACCAGTTCCTGGGCAACATCCGTGAGGTGGACGCGATCGTCCACGTCCTGCGCTGCTTCGAGAACGACGATATTCAGCACGTCGACAACAAGGTCGACCCGATCGCCGACGCCGAGACGGTCGAGACCGAGCTGATGCTGTCCGACCTGGAGAGCCTGGAAAAGCGCGTCCCCAACCTCGTCAAGAAGGGCCAGCAAGGCGACAAGGAAGCCAAGATCGGCGCCTCCGTGCTCGGCCAGGCGCTGGAGCTGCTTCGAGAGGGCAAGCCGGCGCGGCTGACCCAGCCCAAGGACGACGAGGAAGCGCGCGTGTTCGCCCAGGCGCAGCTGCTCACCGCCAAGCCGGTGCTCTACGTCTGCAACGTGAACGAGGAAGACGCGGCCGAGGGCAATGCGCTCTCCGCCAAGGTGTTCGAGAAGGCTGCGGCCGAGGGCGCACAGGCCGTCGTCGTCTCCGCCGCGATCGAGGCCGAGATCGCGACCATGGAGCCTGCCGACCGCCAGGAGTTCCTGAGCGACCTGGGTCTCACCGAGACCGGCCTCGCCCGCGTGATCCGCGCCGGCTACAAGCTGCTCAACCTGCTGACCTTCTTCACGGTCGGTCCCAAGGAGGCGCGCGCCTGGACGGTCGAAGCCGGTGCCAAGGCGCCACAGGCCGCAGGCGAGATCCACACCGACTTCGAGCGCGGCTTCATCCGCGCCGAGACCATCGCCTATGACGACTATGTCGCCTGCAACGGCGAAGCCGGCGCGCGCGAAGCGGGCAAGCTGCGCCAGGAGGGCAAGGAATATGTCGTCCACGACGGCGACGTGATGCTCTTCCGCTTCAACGTTTGACGGTCTGGGGGTGCCTCCTCGGCACCCACCAAGCCACAGTGCTCCCGCGGAGGCGGGAGCCCAGGGCCGCGAACGCAACCCTCGCCCCTGCCTGACCCTGGGCCCCCGCCTCCGCGGGGGCACGGGAGAGAAAGCGTCGCATTCTACGACGTCCGCTTCGAAGTCACCCGCTGTCATAATCCTGCCGCCGACCGGGGCGAAGGGAGGCGCCATGCTCAAGCTCCCCTTCGTCGCCGCGCTGTTGGCGGCCGCTTCGCTCGCCGCCTGCGCGCAAACCCCGCCGCCGGTCGCCGCCGCCCCGGCACCTGCCGCGACCGCCCCTGCGGAGGCCCGCGCGCCCGTCACCATCCTCGTCTCGATCGACGGCTTCCGCCCCGATTATCTGCAGCGCGGCGTGACGCCGGTGCTCTCCCGCCTTGCCGCAACCGGCGTGACCGGGCCGATGCACCCCTCCTTCCCCTCCAAGACCTTCCCCAATCACTGGACGCTGGTGACCGGCCTGCGCCCGGACCGGCACGGCATCGTCGCCAATCGCATGGAGGATCCCGCGGATCCAAAGAACGTCTTCACCATGGCGACGGACGACCCGAGCTGGTGGAACGGCGCCGAGCCGATCTGGGTAGCGGCCGAGAAGGCGGGCATCCGTACGGCCACCCAGTTCTGGCCCGGCTCGAACGTTCCGATCGGCGCCACCCGCGCCGCCGAATGGCCGCACAAGACGCAGGGCGGCACCCGCCCGTCCGACTGGCAGCAGTATAACGAGGCGATCAGCCCCACGCAGCGCGTCAACGGCGTGCTCGACTGGCTGCGCCGCCCGGCCGACATCCGCCCGCGCCTGCTCACCCTCTATTTCGAAGCGGTGGACACCGCCGGCCACCGCTTTGGTCCGGACTCAGGCGAAGTGAACGAGGCCGCTGCCGATGTCGACGCAGCCGTCGGTGCGCTCGTCGCCGGTCTCGCCGCGATGGGCCAGCCTGCAAACCTGGTGATCGTCGCCGATCACGGCATGGCCGCCACCACCAGTGAGCGCGTGGTGGCCCTCGACAAGCTAGCCGATCCGTCGCTCTACCACGTCGTGGAGGCCGGGCCCTATGCCGCGCTGACGCCGACGCCCGGCAAGGAAGCGGCGGTCGAAAAGGCGCTGTTGAAGCCGCACGCGCACATGGAGTGCTGGCGCAAGGGGGAGATCCCGGCCCGCTTCCACTATGGGCGCAACCCGCGCGTGCCAGCGATCCTGTGCCTGGCGGAGGACGGCTGGCAGGTGCTGCCGACCACGCCGACACAGCCGCAGGCCGGCGGCAGCCACGGCTTCGACAACATGGCGCCGGACATGGCGGCGCTGTTCATCGCCAACGGCCCCGCCTTTGCGAGCGGGCGCACGCTGCCGGATTTCGACAACGTCGACGTCTACCCGCTGCTGCGCGACCTGATCGGCCTGCCGCCCGCCCAAGGGATCGACGGCACCGACGCGCCGTTCCGCGGCGTTCTGAAGGCGCAGTAACGCGCTCGGGCGGCGCGGGCCCCGGGTTCAGCCCGGAGCCCGCCGCCCTGGGGTCAGTTCGGACGCGATCCGCCCCGGCCGCTGGAGCGCGGGCCGCCCGAACGGCCACCCTGCCCGCCCCAGCGCGGGCTGGAGCGGCCGCTCTGGCCACCCCAACGCGGGCTCGACCGACCGCCGCGATCTCCCCAGCTCGGGCTCGGACGGCCGCCCGGCCGCGCGTCGCTGCCGCCGGGACGATCCGGGCGCTGCGCACCCGCGTCGCCCCGCCCCGGACGCGAACTGGGGACCCAGGAACCAGGCCGGCCAGGACGGACGCCGGGACGATACTCGCCGCCTTGCCCCGGACGGACACCCGGGCGCCCATCGCCTGGACGGCCGTCGCCCGGACGGCCGGGACGCACACCGGGGCGTCCGTCACCCGGACGGCCGGGACGCACACCGGGGCGTCCGTCACCCGGACGGCCGGGACGCACGCCCGGACGACCGTCGCCGGGGCGGAAGTCGTTCCAGTTGTTGCCCGGGCGGCCATCGCCGCGCCAGTTGTGCCGGCGCTGCTCCCAATAGCGGCGCTGGCTGTCGGTCCAGCGGTGCGGGCGGCGATAGCGGTCGTAGACGTAGTAGCCGGTGCCCGGATAATAATAGTTGCCCTGCCAACCCCAATAGGGCGAGCCGAAGCCGCTGCCGTAGTAGCCGGCGCCATAACCGTCATAATAGGGATCATAGTAACCGCCGGAACCATAGCCGACGGACACGCCGCTATAGCCATAGCCGCCGTCGCCATAGGTGCAGGCGCTGACGCCCAGGCCCGCTGCCGCGATCAGCGCGAGAGTACGGATGCGCTTCAGAAACATGGGAATTCTCCCGAATAGGAATGTCCGCATCGGTCGCAGAACGCGGTTGAACGGAGCGTGAACTATTCGGAACAACGTGGGCGATACTTGGACGGTTCCGGCGCCGTCTCCACGAGCGACGCCCACGCGCAAGTATCGGCAGCCTCTCCTCCCGGACACCGGCCCGGGAGGAGGCTGTGCGATTACTCGGCTGCCTGCGCCGCCGGCTGCGGCGCCTTCCAGCGCAGCACCGGCTTGCGGGCGGCCTGCGTCTCGTCGAGGCGACGACGCGGCGCGAAGTGGGGCGCGCCCTTCAACGCCTGGTCGCCGGCCTTGGCGCGTTCCGCCACCGAGCGCAGCGCGCCGATGAACTGGTCGAGCGCGGCCTTCGACTCGGTTTCGGTCGGCTCGATCAGCATCGCGCCGTGGACGACCAGCGGGAAGTACATCGTCATCGGGTGATAACCCTCGTCGATGAGCCCCTTGGCCACGTCCAGCGTCGTGAAGCCCTCGGCCAGGCCTGCGTCCGAGAACAGCGCCTCGTGCATGCACGGGCCGCTGCCGCCGAACGGCGCGTCGAGCACGTCTTCCAGCTGGCGCAGCACATAGTTGGCGTTGAGCACCGCATCGCCCGACACCTGGTAGAGGCCATCGGCACCGTGGCTGAGGATGTAGCTGAGCGCGCGGGTGAACATGCCCATCTGCCCGTGGAAGGCGACCATGCGGCCGAAGCTGCCGGCGTGATGCTCGCCCGCCGTCTCTTCCTCGATCAGCGCGAAGCGGTCGCCCTGCTTCTCGACGAAGGGAAGCGGGGCGAACGGCGTCAGCGCCGCCGAGAACACCACCGGCCCCGAACCCGGCCCGCCGCCGCCGTGCGGCGTCGAGAAGGTCTTGTGCAGGTTGATGTGCATCGCATCGACGCCGAGGTCGCCCGGACGTACCCGCCCGACGATCGCGTTGAAGTTGGCGCCGTCGCAATAGACATAGCCGCCCGCGTCATGCACCGCATCGCTGATCGCGCGCATGTCGCGCTCGAACAGGCCGCAGGTATTGGGGTTGGTGATCATCACGCCCGCCACGTCCGGCCCCAGCCGCGCCTTCAGCGCCTCCAGGTCGACGCGCCCCTCGGCAGTGGCGGGAATGTCCTCGACCTTGAAGCCGGCAAAGGCCGCGGTCGCGGGGTTGGTGCCGTGCGCGCTCTCGGGCACCAGGATCACCTTGCGATGGCCCTCGCCCTTGGCTTCCAGCGCCGCGCGAATCGCGAGAATGCCGCACAGCTCGCCATGCGCGCCCGCCTTGGGGCTCATCGCGACCGAGTCCATGCCCGTCAGCGTCACCAGCCAGTGCGCGAGCTGGTGGATCACCTCCAGCGCGCCCTGCACCGTGTCGACCGGCTGCAGCGGGTGGACATCGGCAAAGCCCGGCAACCGCGCCATGCGCTCGTTCAGGCGCGGGTTGTGCTTCATGGTGCACGAGCCGAGCGGGAACAGGCCCAGGTCGATGGCATAGTTCTGACGGCTGAGGCGCGTGTAGTGCCGCACCGCCTCCGGCTCCGACAGGCCGGGCAGGCCGATCGGGTCCTTGCGTTCCATCCCGCCGAGCCGCGACGGCGCCTGCGGCGATTCGTCGAAGTCGACGCCAGTCACGTCGGCCGAGCCGATCTCGAACAGCAGCGGCTCTTCGAGCATCAGCGCGCGGTTGCCGGTGAAGGTCGCCTGGGTGGCCTCGTCGCCGCCGCCCATCTCGGGGCGCCAGCCGCTCTGGTTGATCGTCATGCCAGCACCTCTTCGAGCTCGGTTGCGAGCGTCTCGATATCTTCCGCGGTCACCGTCTCGGTCACCGCCACCACCAGGCCATTGGCAAGCTCCGCCTCGCCCGGATAGAGCCGGCCAAGCGAGACGCCCGCCAGCACGCCGCGCTCCGCCAGCGTGCGGACGACCGGACGCGCTTCCTTCGACAGCTTGAGCGTGAACTCGTTGAAGAAGCTGGTGTTGACCAGCTCGATCCCCGGCACCTTCGCCAGCCGGTCGGCCGCCGCCACGGCGCGCGCATGGTTGCTCGCGGCGAGCTGGCGCAGGCCCTTCTCGCCCAAGAGGGTCATGTGGATCGAGAAGGCGAGCGCACACAGCCCCGAGTTGGTGCAGATGTTCGACGTCGCCTTTTCGCGACGGATGTGCTGCTCGCGGGTCGACAGCGTCAGCACGAAGCCGCGCTTGCCCTCGGCATCCACGGTCTCGCCGCAGAGACGCCCCGGCATCTGGCGGACCAGCTTGTCGGAGCAGGCGAACAGGCCGACGTACGGCCCGCCGAACTGCAGGCCGACGCCCAGCGACTGGCCTTCGCCGACGACGATGTCGGCGCCCAGCTCGCCCGGCGAGGCGATCGCGCCGAGCGCCACCGGCTCGGTCACCACCGCGATCAGCAGCGCCTTGTTGGCGTGCGCCGCCTCGGCGATCGGGCGCAGGTCCGGGATGCGGCCGAGGATGTCCGGATACTGGACGACCACGCACGAGGTATCCCCGTCGATCGCGGCGATCAGCGCCTCGGCATCGGTGTCGGCGGTGAGCGTCGGCGCGGAGGTCTCCAGCACGTCGCCGGTGAACTTCGCCATGGTATTGGCGACCGAGACGTAATGCGGGTGGAGCCCCGACGAGAGGATCGCCTTGCCGCGGCGGGTGACCCGGCGCGCCATGGTGATCGCTTCCCAGCAGGCGGTCGAGCCGTCGTACATCGACGCGTTGGCCACGTCGCAGCCGAACAGCTGTGCGACCTGCGTCTGGAACTCGAACAGCATCTGCAACGTGCCCTGCGCGATTTCCGGCTGATAGGGCGTGTAGGCGGTGAGATACTCGCCGCGCTGGATCAGATGGTCGACGCTCGCCGGCACATGGTGGCGATAGGCGCCGCAGCCGAGAAAGAACGGCGCCGTGCCGGCGGCGAGGTTCTTGGCGGCAAGCGCCGACAGGTGGCGCTCGACGGCGAGCTCGCTCGCGTGGTTGGGCAGGCCGGGCACGGGGCCGTCGAGGCGCGCGGCCTCCGGCACATCGGCAAACAGCGCGTCGACAGAGGACGCGCCCACCGCGGCGAGCATCGCCTCGCGGTCAGGCTGGGTCAGGGGCAGGTAGCGCATGGCAATCCTTCGGGACGGGAGCCCGGCTGGCCAAGACCTTTGCAAAGCGCTGTCTCGTGCTCCTGCGAAAGCAGGAGCCCAGGGTTTCAAGCGCCGCGAGCCGTTGCTCTGCTTGGCCCTGGATCCCTGCCTGCGCAGGGATACGGGAGTGTCTGGACGCCTGTTGCGCCTCTTGCAAAGGTCCGGCGACCGCCGGTTTCTCATGCGGCGGGCTCACTCCACAAGAGCCACGCCCGCCGCCCGAGATGCCAGCCTAAAGCTGGCGGACTTGGGGTTCAGAGCTTGGCGACGAACGCCGCGTACTTGTCCGCGTCCATCAGCCCTTCGAGCTCGGACGGGTCGGACAGGGTCAGGCGGAAGAACCAGCCGTCGCCTTCCGGATCCTCGTTGACGAGGGCCGGGCTCGCCTCGAGCTCGGCATTGCCCTCGACCACGGTGCCCGATGCCGGCGTGTAGACGTCGGAAGCGGCCTTGACCGATTCGACCACCGCGGCCTCGTCGCCCTTGGTCAGCTCGCGGCCTTCCTCGGGAACTTCGACGAACACGATGTCGCCCAGCTGGCTCTGGGCATATTCGGTGATGCCGACGGTCGCGACGTCGCCGTCGACTTCGACCCACTCATGTTCTTCGGTGAAATAACGGCTCATCGACGGCGCTCCTTAGCGGACGTAACGGTGGGAAATGAACGGCATCGGCACGACCTCGGCGGTATGGGCCTTGCCGCGCTGGGACAGGGTGATCTCGGTGCCGGGCACCGCGAGCGCGGCGGGCACATAGGCCATGGCGATCGGCGCGCCGACGCTGGGGGCAAAGCCGCCCGAGGTCACGCGGCCGATGGTCTTGCCGGTCTGGTCGACGACGGTCGCGCCCTCGCGCACCGGCTGGCGGCCGTCGACGCGCAGGCAGACGCGCTTGGTCGCCGGACCCTCGGCACGCTCGGCCAGGATGCGCTCGGCACCGGGGAAGCCCCCTTCCTCGCGGCGGCGCTTCGACAGCGCAAAGCCCAGGTCGGCGGCGACCGGCGTGGTCTCTTCGTCCAGGTCATGGCCGTAAAGCGGCAGCCCGGCCTCCAGGCGCAGCGAGTCGCGTGCGCCGAGACCGATCGGCTGCACCTCCGGCTCGCCGGTGAGCGCGTCGGCGAATGCCTCGGCCGCTTCGGCCGGCAGCGAGATCTCGCAGCCGTCCTCGCCGGTGTAGCCCGACCGGCTGATCCACAGCGCATGGCCGGCCCACTCGAACGCACCCGCCGTCATGAAGCGCAGCGCATCGACGCCGGGGATCAGCCGCGCGAGCGTGGCGACCGCCTCAGGCCCCTGCAGCGCCAGCAGTGCGCGGTCTTCCAGGTGGTTGATGGTGATCGAGTCGGCCAGCGCCTCACGCAGATGGCCGAGGTCGTCGTACTTGGTGGCGCCGTTCACGACCATGTAGAAGGCCTCGCCAGCAGGCGCCGGCTCACCCGCCTCGCCGAACGGATGCGCTTCCGGCAGGCGCGTCACCATCAGGTCGTCGAGGATGCCGCCATTGTCGGCGAGCAGCAGCGAATAGCGCATGCGATTGGGTGCCAGCACCTGGAGGTCGCCCGGCAGCAGCGCTTCGAGCGCCTGGGCCACGCCCTCGCCCGTGAACAGCAGCTGGCCCATGTGGCTGACGTCGAACAGGCCGGCGTGCTGGCGGGTCCACAGGTGCTCGGCCATGATGCCTTCATACTGCACCGGCATCTCATAGCCGGCGAAGGGCACCATCCGCCCACCACGGGCGCGATGCCAGCCGTCGAGCGGCAGCAACGAGGGCGCGATCGGCTCGAAGCCGTCCGCATCGGAAGAGGAAATCGGGTCGCTCATTCGCGCAGTCTCCGGCAGGTCTGGCACGACGCAGACACAGGCCTCCCCGCATCCCCGCCGCCCCCTCTGTCACGGAACCTGAGAGCTTTCGCGCAGCTGTTGTGCGCTTACCCCTTCGGTGGCGCCGAAATCACGGCGCGCTTTCCAGAGTGTCGTTGGCGCGCGCGGTCCCTTTAGCCTGAGAGATTCCGGGGCGGTTGCTCCTTCGGCGGCCGCATGCGGCCTGCAAGGCCGGCGGCGCTCTCCCGCGCGTGCCCATGGCCGTTCCCGGCCATCGACGCGCCCGCTCTGGCTCGCCCGCGGAGCCGAGTCAATCGGCCTCGCGACGGACGCTTCGTTTAAAAGCCCCATTGGCACTCAGCCCCTCCCGTTCAGTTCGAGTAGCCGTCGAGCCTGTCGAGACGGCGTATCGAGAACCGGTGGCGGTGGCTCTCTCGACACGGGCTCTCGACAAGCTCGATCCCTGCTCGAGACAAACGGGGTTGGTTGCAGCCAACGACCGCGGAAGATCAGCGCGTGGCGTTGTAGCGCAGCTGGTCCTGAGTCAGCTGGAAGCCTACCAGCGCCTCGAACGAGGCGTTGAGCACAGCCTGACGCACTTCCGGCGTCGACAGCGGGTCGACCGCGGCATCCTCTGCGCCGGCCTTGCGCGGGCGGGTGATCTGCTGGCGGATTTCGTCCGGCAGCGTCGCCGCCGAGCGCTGCACGACCGCGGTCGCGCTGCCGGTCGCCTGGGCGCGCGCCTCGCCGGGGGCGAAATCGAGCACGGCGTGGTTGATGCGCTTGGCCACCACCTGCGATCCGCCGCGCACCACCGTCAGGAAGTACGGCAGGTCGACCTGGCGAGCGCCGTCGGTGCGGGTGCGGCGCGCCTGGATGTCGAAGGTGACGGTGGAGACGATGTCCTCGCCCGTCTCGTTGCAGGTGGCGCGCACGTTGGTGATCGTCGCGGTCACGTCGATCGCGCTCGCCAGCTGGGTGCCGGCCGGATCGAACAGGGTGATGTCGCCGGTGCCGGCGGGCACGCCGGCTGCCGGACAGGCGGAGCGGACCGTGGTGATGCCGACGCCACGGGTCACGTCGATCTCGCCTTTACGGCTGCACCCCGCGAGGGCGAGGAGCGCGACAGCGGAAACAGCGAGCGTTCGGACGATCACAGGAAGTACACCTTTCACGACGAACGGGCCGTCGCATGCAGCGCCGACCCGGACCGCCGCCAGCATAGGAAGCGCCTTTCAAGCGCGCAAGCAATCGCGTAGATGCGCGGGGGTGATGACCGATCCCGCCACGCCGCCCGCTGCCAAGCCCGTCCTCGAGCTGCTGATCGCGGCGCCCCGCGGTTTCTGCGCCGGGGTCGACCGCGCGATCCGCATCGTCGAGCTCGCGATCGAGAAGCACGGCGCGCCCGTCTACGTCCGGCACGAGATCGTCCACAACAAGTTCGTGGTCGACAGCCTGCGCGCCAAGGGCGCGGTGTTCGTCGAGGAACTGGACGAGGTTCCCGCCGGCGTGCCGGTGGTGTTCTCCGCCCATGGCGTGCCCAAGTCGGTACCGGCCGAGGCGGAAGATCGTGGCCTCGAATATCTCGATGCCACCTGCCCGCTGGTCTCCAAGGTGCACCGCCAGGCCGAGCGGCTGGTGACCACCGGTCACCACATCCTGTTCGTGGGCCACGCCGGCCACCCGGAAGTGATCGGCACCTTCGGCCAGGTGCCGCAGGGCCAGATGACGCTGATCGAGACGGTGGCCGATGCCGAGGCGGTGATGCCGGCCAACCCGAACCATCTCGCCTTCCTGACCCAGACCACGCTGTCGGTCGACGACACCGCCGACATCATGGCGACGCTGCAGCGCCGCTTCCCGGCGATCGTCGCGCCCAAGGCGGACGACATCTGCTACGCGACCTCCAACCGGCAGGCCGCCGTCAAGGCGATCGCGTCGTCCGTCGACCTGGTGCTGGTGATCGGGGCCCCCAACTCCTCCAACTCGCTGCGGCTGGTGGAAGTCGCCGAGCGTGAGGGCACGCCCGCCCATCTGATCCAGCGCGGCAGCGAGATCGACTTCGCCTGGCTGGAGGGTGTCGGCTCGCTTGGCCTCACCGCCGGTGCGTCCGCTCCGGAGATGCTGGTGCGCGAAGTGGTCGACCGCCTCGCCGAACGCTTCGAGATCCATGAGCGCGAGGTCGAAATGACCCGCGAGACCCTCACCTTCAAGCTGCCGCGCGGCCTCGAAGCCGCCGCCGCCTGACCGGTGGCCGTCTATACGCAGGTTTCGGCGGAGGCGCTCGGCGCCTTCCTCGCCCGCTATGACGTGGGCGCGCTGGTCTCGGCCAAGGGGATCGCCGAAGGGGTCGAGAACTCCAACTATCTGGTCGACACCACCCGCGGCCGCTTCATCCTGACGCTCTACGAGAAGCGCGTGGATGCGGGCGACCTGCCCTTCTTCTTCGCGATGATCGATCGACTCGCCGACGCCGGCAATCCGGTGCCGCGCGCGCTGCCCGACCGCACCGGCACGGTGATCCAGACGCTGGAGGGCCGCCCCGCCTGCCTAATCGAGTTCCTGTCCGGCGTATCGCTCAGCCAGCCAACGCCGGCACAGGCCCGCGCCGGGGGTGCTGCGATGGCGCGCATGCATGCGGCGCTCACCGACTTTGCCCCGACCCGCCCCAACTCCATGGGGGTGGAGACCTGGCCGCAGCTGTTCGAGCAATGCGCGTCCGGGCTCGACAGCATCCAGCCGGGCCTGCGGGATCGGGTGGGAAGCGCGCTCGACAGGGTGCTCGCCGCCTGGCCGCACCAGCTGCCGGTCGGCGCCATCCACGCCGACCTGTTCCCCGACAATGTGCTGATGCTGGGCGACGAAGTCACCGGCCTCATCGACTTCTACTTCGCCTGCACCGACGTGCGCGCCTACGACCTGGCGGTGATGCACTCTGCGTGGAGCTTCGACGGCACCGGTACGCCGCTCGACCCCGCGGTCGGGCGCGCCTTGCTGGAAGGCTATGAATCCGGCTTCGGCCTCTCGCCCGACGAACGTGCGGCGCTGCCCGTGCTGGCGGAGGGGGCGTGCATCCGCTTCCTGCTGACGCGCGCCTGGGACTGGATCAACACCCCCGCCGATGCGCTGGTGACGCGCAAGGACCCGCTCGCCTATCTGCGGCGGCTCGATTGGTACGAGAACAACAGGAACGCGTTTGCATGACCGAACTGACCCCCGTCGAAATCTTCACCGACGGCGCGTGCAAGGGCAATCCGGGCCGCGGCGGCTGGGGCGTGGTGATCCGCTCGGGCGAGCACGAGCGCGAGATGTCGGGCGGAGAGGCGCATACCACCAACAACCGCATGGAACTGATGGCCGCGATCGAGGGGCTGAACGCCCTCAAGCGGCCGTGCCAGGTGACGCTGTCGACCGACAGCCGCTACGTGATGGACGGGCTCACCAAGTGGATTCACGGCTGGCAGAAGAACGGCTGGAAGACCGCCGATCGCAAGCCGGTGAAGAACGCCGAACTCTGGCAAGCCCTGCTCGCCGCCGCCAAGCCGCACCAGATCAAGTGGGTCTGGGTGAAGGGCCACGCCGGCCATCCGGAGAACGAGCGCGCCGACAAGCTCGCGAGCGACGCCGCGATGGCGGTGGGCAGCCGGAGCGCCGCCGCCTGAGGCGTCAGCCGAACCGTTCCGGACGGTAGAGAGCGGCGTCCACGTCCGCCGGCACGGTCCCCCGCCCCATCAGCGCCGCGCACAGGGAGGCGCCCGCGGGCGCGGTCTGGATGCCGAAGCCCCCCTGCCCGGCGCACCAGAACAGCCCCTCCACCCGCGGGTCCCAGCCATAGACCGGCAGCCGGTCGGGCGCGAAGCTGCGCAAGCCCGCCCAGCGCCGCTCGACCGCCTCGACCCGCCAGTCGACGACGCGCTGCATGCGATCGATCGCCAGCGCCACGTCGATCTCCTCCGCGGCGACGTCGCCCGGCTCGGCCGGCGTCTCGTCATGCGGCGTCAGCCACACCCGCCCGCCGGGCTCGGGCTTGAAGTAGAAACCACCCGCCGCGTCCATCACCACCGGCAGGGACGGCGGCGCGGGCGGATCGACGCGCAGCTGCACCATGGTGCGGCGATAGGGCTGGATGCCGACCGGCCGCGCACCCGCGAGCGCCGCCACCCGGTCCGCCCAGGCGCCGGCCGCGTTGACGAGCACGTCGGCCTCCACCACCCCGCCATCGCCCAGCCGAAGCCGCCAGCTTCCGGCCACCCGCCGTGCCTCCACCAGCATCGCGTCGCAGCGCAGGATGGCGCCAAGCCGGCGCGCGCGGGCCAGAAACGCCCCGTGCAATCGCGCTACGTCGATGTCCGCGCAGCTCGGCATCCACAGGCCCTGCCATTCGCCTCTCAGGCCCGGCACCCGCCCCGCCGCGTTCTCGCGCATCATCGCGATTCCCGATCCGGCGAACCGCGCCTCGAACGCGTCCAGTGCCGCCGGATCCGCGGCCGGCGCGATCATCAATTCGCCCCGCTCGGCCAGGAACGGCTCGCCGCCGAACTCCGGCGGGGGCTGGTGGAGGAACGGCCCCGACGCGCTGGTGAGCGGCTGCACCCCCGGCCCCCCATAGGTCTCCGACCAGAAGGCCGCCGAGCGGCCCGTGGCGTGGAAGCCCGGGTGCGCCTCCGCCTCCAGCAGCACCACCGAGTCGCTGCCGGCGACCCTCGCGGCAAGGCTCGCGCCGGCCATGCCTGCGCCGACGATGGCGATCCGGCGGGTCACGCCGGTACCAGCACTTCGGCCAGGAAGCGGTCGATCTCACCGATCGCGCGATCGCGGATCGCATCCGTCTCGCGCAGCAGCTCGTGGCGGGCCTCCGGTCCGAACCGGACCAGGGTTCCCCGCTTGAGCCGCGCCGCCACCGCCAGCGCCGCCTTGGGATCGACGAGCGCATCCCCCTCCGCCACCAGCAGCTGGACCGGTACGTCCAGCGTGGCGAGCGCAGGGCTCGCGTTCAACGTGCGGGTGGACCGGAACGCCTCCAGCACCCACGCCCAGCTCGGCGGGCCCGTGCGATGGGCCGGGTTCGCCTCCATCCACCAGAGCTCGTCCTCATAGCGCGCCCGGTCGGAGGTGAGCAGCGTCTGGCGCGCGGCGCGGGTGAAGGGTCGCTCGTTGGCGCGCCACGCCCGGCGGCTGCTGCGGCCGAGCCCGGCCAGCAGCCGCGCCGCGCGCTCGCCGAAACGCGGGCCGAACGGCGCCTTCAATCCCAGCATCGGCGCGACCAGCACTGCGGCATCCGCCGTCACCCGGCCCTCTGCCAGCGCGCGCAGCACCAGGTGCCCGCCCATCGAATGGCCGACCATCACGTGCGGTCCTGCCCGCTCTTCCCGCCAGGCGGCGGCAAAGGCCGCGAGGTCGTCGACATAGGTGTCGAACGAATCGATGTGGCCGCAATGGAGGTCGTCCGTCAGCCGGCCCGACCCTGCCTGCCCGCGCCAGTCGAAGCTCGTGATCGACCAGCCGCACGCACGCCAGTGGGCGAAGCTCTCCAGATATTTCTCGAATATGTCGCCGCGCCCGACCTGGAACAGCATGGCGCCGCGCTGGCGGGCACCCTCTGCCGCTGGCCAGTCGAACCGGCGATGCACCCACCCGTCGGGTGCATGCCATCGGGTAATCCGCGCCGCGGCGGGAATCGCGCGGCGATACAGGGCGTGGGCAGCCATGCCCCCGGTTACGGTTTCGTAAGCGGCTGCGTCTAGGCCCTTGGACGATGCCGCTGTCCCTTGCCTCGTTTCTGCTGCTCGCGCTGGTGGTCCTTCTGCTGTCCGCAGGCATCGAGGACGTCCGCACGCGGGAGATCGCGAACTGGAAGAACGCGCTGATCGCGCTGCTCGCCCCCGGCTGGTGGATGGCGAGCGGGCTCAGCCTGTGGCCGGGCGTCGCGATCCAGCTGGCGGTGGCGGTGGCGGTCTTCGGCCTGTTCGTCGGGGCTTTCTGGCTCGGGCAGATGGGGGGCGGCGACGTGAAGCTGATCGGCGCGCTGGCGCTGTGGCTGCCGCCGCAGCCGCTGCTGTGGATGCTGGTGCTGATGTCGCTGCTGGGCGGCGCCCTTACTCTGCTGATGGTCGCCGACAAGCTGTTGAGAAAAAAGAAACAACTTCCTGAGATACCCTATGGGGTTGCGATCGCGCTGGCGGCGCTCCTCGTGATCCGCGAACCCATTCTTAACCAGTTCCGGTGACTGCCTAATGCCGCAACATCGCTGCCCAGGGACGGAAAGGTCTCGACGTCATGGATTCTCGTAAAGTCCTGCTGCTGGTAGGCGCATTGTTCGTGGCGGCCATCACGGCCTTCATGGCGCGCAGCCTGATGCAGGGCGCATCGACCCCTACCGCCACCGCAGCCGGCGAACCGACGGTGGTCGGAGGCCCCAAGGTGCTGGTCGCCAAGCGCGCGCTCCCGGTGGGCACGATCATCGATGCCGGCGCGCTCGCCTTTCAGCCGTGGCCGCAGGACCTCGTCACCGATGCCTATTACACCGAAGGGTCGCCCGACGCGACGAAGCTAGTCGGAACCGTGGTCCGCTATCCGATTCCCGCCGGCCAGCCGATCACGCAGGGCGCGCTGGTGAAGCCGGGCGACCGCGGCTTCCTGGCGGCGGCGCTTGGCCCGGGCATGCGAGCGGTGACGGTGCCGGTCTCCGCGCAGGGAGCGGTCGGAGGCTTCGTCTTCCCGGGCGACCGCGTCGACCTGATCCTGACCCAGAACATCGAGGGTGGCGGCGACGGCCCGCCGTTGAAGGCGTCGGAGACGATGCTGCGCAACCTGCGCGTGCTCGCCACCGACCAACGGACCGACAAGCAGGTCGATGAAAAGGGGAACACGGTCGTCAACACCTTCTCGACCGTGACGCTTGAGGCGACCCCGCGCATCGCTGAAAAGATCTCCGTGGCTCAGGCCGTGGGCCAGATCTCCCTTTCGCTCCGCTCGCTGGCCGACAGCGGCACCGAACTCGAGGAAGCGATCGCAAGCGGCGAAGACGCCGGTCTTCCCGACAGCGACGATCCCAACGCGGAACGGGCCGCCCTCGCGCGCCTCGCCGCGCGTCCGGTCGAGGGTGGCAGCACCGTGTCGACCGGCGCGGACGTCTCGCGCTTCCAGCGCAGCTCGGTGCCAGGCAAGCCCCAGAACACGGACCGGGCGCCACCGGCGGTCTTCCCGACCATGCCGGGTGCCGCCGGCAGCGCCATGGCCGTCACCGGGCCGAGCGTCCGCATCGCGCGCGGCAGCGCGGTTTCCGTTGTCCCGGTCGGGGGGAGGAACTGACATGCGTATCCAGGCAAGGCTGCTGGGCACGCCGCTCGCACTGATCGCCGTCCTGGCGACCGGAATGGGCGCGCCCGCCCCGGTCGCCGCACAGACGGCCGCACCCTCGCCGCCGGTGGTTCAGATGAACTCCGGCCGGGGCCAGCTCATCAACCTGCCTGCGGGCATGACGGACGTGTTCGTCGCTGACGATCGCATCGCCGACGTGCAGGTCCGCTCGGCCCGGCAGCTCTATGTGTTCGGCAAGTCCCCGGGCGAGACCACCGTCCACGCCGTCTCCCGCAGCGGGGCGACCGTCTATGCGGCGACCGTCCGCGTCGGGAACAACATCACGACCCTCGGCGAGATGCTCGCGCTCGCCATGCCCGAGGCGCAGATCGTCGCCACGCCCATGAACAACATGGTGCTGCTGACCGGCACCGTCCGCTCTCCCGAGGACGTGGCAGAGGCGCAGTCCCTGGCGCAGGCATTCGTGGGCGAGAACACGCGCGTGCTCAGCCGGTTGAAGACGGCCACGCCGTTGCAGGTGAACTTGCAGGTCCGCATTGCCGAGGTCAGCCGCAGCTACGTCAAGAACATCGGCGTCAACCTGACCTCGCGCGACAGCACGGGCGGGTTCCTGTTCAACATCGGCCAGGGTCGCCAGGGCACCATCGAGACCCTGCCCTCCGGAGGGACCGGCTTCACCGCTCCCGGCGTTCCCGAGATCGGGACCACGATCGGCGCTGCCGGTCGGCTGCTGGGGCTCGATCTGCTCGCCTCGCTCGACCTGGGGGAACGCAACGGCCAGGTGACGACGCTCGCCAACCCGAACCTGACCGCGGTCTCGGGCGAGACGGGCACGTTCCTGGCAGGCGGCGAGATCCCCATCCCGATCAGCCAGGGTGGGCTCGGGAGCATCTCGGTCGAGTACAAGCAATATGGCGTCAGCCTCGCCTATACGCCGACGGTCCTCACGGACGGCCGCATCTCCCTGCGCGTCCGCCCGGAGGTGTCGCAGATCACCAGCACCGGTTCGGTGGAGCTCAACGACATCACGATCCCCGCGCTCACCACGCGCCGTGCGGAGACGACCGTGGAACTCGGCTCCGGCCAGAGCTTCATGATCGCCGGACTGCTGTCGAACACCCACGACAATTCGGTGAACCAGGCGCCGTTCCTCGCCAACCTGCCGATCATCGGGTCGCTGTTCCGATCCAACGCGTTCCAGCGCAACGAGACGGAGCTGGTGATCGTGATCACGCCCTATCTGGTGAAGCCGATCGACGCGAACCGCATCGTGCTACCCACCGATGCCTATCGCGCGCCCGACGACGCCGATCGCGTGCTGCTCGGCAACGCCACCAGCCCGACCTCCGGCGGGCCGCGGCCGGTGCCCACCATGGCGCCCCCGCCCGTGGTCGGCGCGCCGGTTGTCGGCGCGCCGCTACCCGCCGGTCCCGACCTGCCGGTGCTCGCCGAGGAGCGCTCGGGCAAGCGCAAGAAGCGGCCCGCCGCGCCGGGCTTCAGCAACCAATGACGCCGCCGATGGAGAAGAACATGTACTCGCGTCTTGCGGCCCTGGCGCTCTGCGCCCCCGCCCTCCTCCTCGCCGCCTGCGATCCCAACGCCCACCGCGGCCTGGAATCCGTCAACCAGCCGGTCGTCACGCGCAGCGACTATGCGGTCGAACTGGCGACCACTCCTTATGGCCTGAGCGAGGGAGAGGCTGGGCGGCTGGCCGGCTGGATGGCCGCGCTGAAGCCCGGCTATGGCGATCGGATCGCCGTCGAGGATCCCGCCGGCGCCACCGGTGCCCGCGCGCAGGTGGCGGCCGAGGCCGCACGCTACGGCCTGCTGCTTGCCGACACCGCTCCGCCGGCGCCGGGCGGGGTTCCGGCAGGCACGGTGCGCGTCGTCCTGACCCGCGCGTCCGCCAGCGTGCCGACCTGCCCGCGGGCCGATCCCGCAACCGGCTTCACCCTCGATTCGCACACCAGTCCCAATCACGGGTGCGCCGTGAACTCCAATCTCGCTGCCATGGTCGCGCAGCCCGAGGATCTGATCCACGGCCAATCGGGGACCGGCATCACGGATCCGGTCAACGCCACGCGTGCGATCCAGGCCTATCGCGGTGCCGCCCCCAGCGGCGCAGGCGGCTCGAGCAACCAGGGCACCGGCGGCGGCAGCACGACCGGCGGCGCTGGCGGAGGTCTTGGCGGCAGCATTGGCGCCGGCACCACCGGATCGGCGGGCAACTGATGGCCAGCCGCCCCGCCAATCGCGATCCCTTTGCCGGCTTCGTCACCGACGAAGCCTCTGCCGACACGCTGCGCCCGATCGTCCACGCCTTCGGCTGGTCCGCCGACAGGGTGCAGCGCGGCAATCTGCGCAGTGCCGTGCAGGCGCTCTCCGTCGCCTCCAGCCCGACCGTGCTGTTCGTCGACCTTTCAGAATCCAGTGATCCGATCAACGACATCAACGCGCTGGCGGAGGTGTGCGAGCCGGGTACGGCGGTGATCGCGACCGGCCAGGTCAACGACGTCCGGCTCTACCGCGACCTGATCGCCAGCGGCATCCAGGACTATCTGCTGAAGCCGCTCAATCCGGACGCGGTGCGCGACGCCTTTACCCAGGCGCAGGCGACGCTGGCCGCCCCCAAGGCGAGCGAGGCGGCCGCAGCCGCGGTGCAGCGACCGCATTGTGCCGTTGCGGTGATCGGCACGCGCGGCGGGGCCGGCGCCTCGACGATCGCGACCTCGATCGCCTGGCTGGTGAGCGAGCGTGCCGGGCGCAGCACCGCCCTTCTCGACCTCGACGTGCACTTCGGCACCGATGCGCTCGCGCTCGATCTGGAGCCCGGGCGCGGCCTCACCGATGCGATCGACAATCCCAGCCGCATCGACGGGCTGTTCATCGAGCGCGCGATGGTGCGCGCCTCGGACCGGCTGGCCGTCCTCTCTGCCGAAGCACCGATCAGCAGCCCGGTGCTGACCGACGGCAGCGTCTTCCGCCGCCTGCGTGAGGAGATGCGCAGCGCCTATGAATGCACGGTGGTCGATCTGCCGCGCTCGATTCTGGTCAACCATCCGCAACTGGCGCAGGAGATGCCGGTGGTCGTGGTGGTGACCGAATATACGCTCGCCGCCGCGCGCGACGCGATCCGCATCCTCTCCTGGCTCAAGAGCAACGCGCCGGAGGCAACGGTCTTCGTGGTCGCGAACCGGGTGCACCCGGCGCAGCAGCTGGAGATCAGCCGCAAGGACTTCGAGAATTCGATCGAGCGGCCGGTCGATTATCAGCTGCCGTTCGACCAGAAGCTCGCAGCCCAGGCCGCGAAGCTCGGCAAGCCGATGGCAGACGTGGGCAAGGGGTCCAAGACGATCGCGCCGCTGGTCGACTTGGCAGCGCAGGTCGTGGCGGTCGCGGACGCACTCGGCGAGGGCGGCGCGGGTCGCCCGGCCGCACCGGGCGCGGGGGCACCGTCGCTGCTCGGCCGCCTTGGGCAGTTCCGTTCACGCTTCGCTGCAAAGCCGGCGAAGCGATAGGCGCGGCCGGATGCGGGGCACGAGGCAGATCAGGGGACGGCGGGCATGAACCCGATGCCGTTCCTGCTGATGATCCTGGGATCGGCGCTGGTCCTGCTGCTGCTGGCGTTCGCCTTCATGGGCCCGTCCGCGGAAAAGGCCCGCGCGCGCCGGCTCGCCGCGGTACGCGAGCGGCATCAGGCCGCGGCGGCCGGCACGAGCATGGAAGCGCAGATCCGCCGGATCACCACCGCGCGCGCCACGCGCATGGACGTGGCCGCAGGGCGCCTGCTGCCCAACCCCGCCCAGCTCCAGAAGCGGCTGTCGATGACGGGCAAGAGCTGGACCGTCGGCCAGTACGGCATGGCGACGCTCGGCATCGCCATCGCGGCGACGATCCTGCTGTGGAGCCGGGGCATGCCGTTGCTGCTCAGCCTGTTCGTGGGCCTGTTCCTGGGGGCAGGCATTCCACACAAGGTGGTCGGCATGGCGATCAATCGCCGGATCAACAAGTTCACCGCCAAGTTCCCGGACGCGATCGAGCTGCTGGTCCGCGGTCTGCGCTCGGGCCTGCCGATCACCGAGACGATGGGCGTCGTCGGCCAGGAAGTGCCCGGCCCGGTCGGCGAGGAGTTCCGCGCCGTATCGGACCGCATGCGCATCGGCCGCACCTTGGACGCCGCGCTTCAGGAAACGGCCGATCGCATCGGCACCCCGGAGTTCCAGTTCTTCCTGATCACCATCGCCATCCAGCGCGAGACCGGCGGCAACCTGTCGGAAACGCTGAGCAACCTTGCCGACGTGCTGCGCAAGCGATCGCAGATGAAGCTCAAGATCAAGGCGATGTCGTCCGAATCCAAGGCATCCGCCTATATCGTCGGCTCGCTGCCCTTCGTGGTGTTCGGGCTCATCTGGTTCGTCAACAGCGACTATCTCGCCAAGTTCTTCGTGGATCAGCGGCTGATGGTCATCGGGATCGGCGGCTTCATCTGGATGGCGATCGGCGGCTTCATCATGGCCAAGATGGTCAGTTTCGAGATCTGACGCGATGCTGAGCAACCCCGAGGGCCCGACCATCATGGGCGTGGACGTGTTGATGGTGGCGACGCTGCTCGCCGGCGTCGCCGCGTTCGCCGTGCTGATCGCGATCTATGCCGCCTTGTCCGTACGCGACCCCATGTCCAAGCGCGTCAAGGCGCTCCACGAGCGGCGCGAACAGCTCAAGGCCGGCATCGTCGCGCCGGTGTCCCGACGCCGGGCACAACTCGTCAAGAAGAACGAGACCACCGACTGGATGCGCGCCACCCTGTCGTCCCTGAAGGTGCTGCAGGACGAACAGCTCAAGGCCGCCCAGACCAAGCTGCTCCAGGCCGGCATCCGTTCGCGCGAATGGGCGGTGGCGGTGATCTTCGGTCGTCTGGTCCTGCCGATCCTCATTGGCGGCCCCGTGGCGTTCGTCGTGTATGGCACCGACACCTTCGCCACCTGGGGGCCGCTCAAGTCCTATCTGGTCGTCGCGGTTGCGCTGGTCGCGAGCTACAAGGCGCCCGACATCTACCTCAAGAACCGCATCACCAAGCGGTCGGACGCCATCCGCAAGGGCCTTCCCGACGCGCTCGACCTGCTGGTGATCTGCGCCGAGGCGGGCCTGACCGTCGATGCCGCCTTTGGCCGGGTCGCGCGTGAGCTCGGACGCGCCTATCCCGAACTCGGCGAGGAATTCTCCCTCACCGCGATCGAGCTCGGCTTCCTGACCGAGCGGCGCCAGGCGTTCGAGAACCTGACCCAGCGCATCGACCTGGATGCGATCCGCAGCGTCGCCACCACCATGATCCAGACGGAGAAATACGGCACCCCCCTCGCCTCGGCCCTGCGCGTCTTGTCGGCAGAGTTCCGCAACGAGCGCATGATGCGTGCCGAGGAAAAGGCCGCGCGGCTGCCGGCGATCATGACGGTGCCGCTGATCCTGTTCATCCTGCCGACGCTGTTCGTGGTGATCCTGGGTCCCGCCGCCTGCTCGATCTCCGACGCGCTGAGCCCGCAGTAGGCATTCCCAAGGAACGCAGGGCTCGCCCGCGTCGTTGACGCTCCGAATCGATCCGGAGGCCGCCATGCTGTTCCACACGCCGACTCAATATCTCGTCCTCGTGCTCTGCCTGGTCGCAGGCTGGCTGTTCGGCCTCGCCTCCAGTTCGGGAGGCCGCAAGTGGCGCGAGCGGCACCATGCCGAGGAGATCGAGCACCGCCGCTACCGGGATGAGACGGTGGCCGAGCTGAAGGCGCGCGACACCCGCATCCGCGAGCTGGAGGCCGAGCGTGATCGTGCGCTGCGTGCCGCACCCGTGGGCACCACCGGCACCGTTGCCGGCACCGCGGTTCCGGTCGCGGCCACCACTGCAGCCGCTGCGGCGACGTCGCACACGCATGACTCGCATCGCCACCACGAGGGTCTGGGCGGCTGGTTTGGCTGGGGCCGCGACAATCTGTCGCGCATCCGCGGCATCGACGAAGTCCGTGAACGCGAGCTCAACGATCGCGGCATCAAGACCTTCAAGGGCATCGAGACGATGACCGCCGAGGACGAGCAGACCCTCGAAGTCCAGCTCCGCCTCGCCCCCGGCACCATCGCCCGCGAAGGCTGGCGCGAGCAGGCCGCGATGATCCGCGAAGGCCGCGACGACGAGCACGTCCGCCGCTGGGGGTAAGAACGTCCTCCCGACAATCCCTTGGCAGCGGTTGGGGTGACAATCTCGCCCTTACACACAACCGTACCCCGGCGAAGGCCGGGGCCCAGTTGGGAAAGCAGGCGTTGGCAATCCAACCCGATCCCATCGAAGCTGGGCCCCCGCCTACGCCGGGGTACCGTTGAAGAAGGCGACCGGGTGCCGTCCTAGATCGTCACCCACTCCGTGCCACCGGGCCAGAGCCGGTCCTCGATCCGATCACCCGCCATGGTGAGTGCCGCCAGGATCCCGAGCACCACCAGCAGGTCGAACAGCAGGATCGCCGCCCAGACGACATAGGGGTGGAAGGGCCCGATCCGGTCGAACCCCTCCCGCGTCAGCTTCTGCCCCTCGCCCGGGCGGCGCATGCTCATGCCTGGGCGTTCAGCGCGGCTTGTGCCGCCGCCAGCCGCGCGATCGGCACGCGGTACGGCGACGCCGAGACATAGTCGAGACCAGCCTTCTCGCAGAAAGCGATGGAGGCCGGATCGCCGCCATGCTCGCCGCAGATGCCGAGCTTGATGTTCGGCCGCGTCTTGCGCCCGCGCTCCGCCGCGATCTCGATCAACTCGCCCACGCCGTCGACGTCCAGGCTCACGAACGGATCGCGCGCATAGATGCCCTTGTCGACATAGACGCCCAGGAAGCGCGCGGCATCGTCGCGACTGACGCCCAGCGTCGTCTGCGTCAGGTCGTTGGTACCGAAGGAGAAGAACTCGCCCACCTCGGCGATCTCGCCCGCCTTGAGCGCCGCGCGCGGCAGCTCGATCATGGTACCGACCAGATACTCGATCGTGCGGCCCTTCTCGGCAAACACGGCCTCAGCCGCCTTGTCGACGACCGCCTTCATCAGCTCCAGTTCCTTGCGCGTGCCGACCAGGGGGATCATCACCTCCGGGATCGGCGCCTCGCCCGATTTCTCCGCGACCTCGCACGCCGCCTCGAAGATGGCGCGCGCCTGCATCTCGTAGATTTCAGGGTAGGTCACGCCCAGCCGGCAGCCGCGATGGCCGAGCATCGGGTTGAACTCGTGGAGTTCTGCAGCCCGGCGCTTGAGCTGCTCGACGCCCACGCCGGCGGCCGATGCGACCTCGGCGAACTCCGCCTCCTGGTGCGGCAGGAACTCGTGCAGCGGCGGATCGAGCAGGCGGATCGTGCAGGGCAGCCCCGCCATCACCTCGAAGATCTCGATGAAGTCGCGGCGCTGCTCCGGCAGCAGCTTGTCAAGTGCCGCGCGGCGACCCTTCTCGTCCTCCGCCAGGATCATCTGGCGCACGGCCGTAATGCGGCTGCCCTCGAAGAACATGTGCTCGGTGCGGCAAAGGCCGATGCCCTCGGCACCGAAGTCGCGTGCCGTCCGGCAGTCGAGCGGCGTCTCGGCATTGGCGCGCACCTTCAGGCGGCGGACGCCGTCGGCCCATTCCATCAGCGTGCCGAAGTCACCGGCAAGCTCTGGCTGCACGGTCGGCACCGAACCCGCCATCACCTCGCCGGTCGAGCCGTCGATGGTGAGCGTGTCGCCCTCGCGGATCTCCCGCGTGCCGACGCGCATCACGCGCGCACGGCTGTCGATCGCGAGCGAGCCTGCACCCGACACGCACGGCCGCCCCATGCCGCGGGCGACCACCGCCGCGTGGCTGGTCATGCCGCCGCGCGCCGTCAGGATGCCCTTGGCCGCGTGCATGCCGTGAATGTCCTCGGGGCTGGTCTCGACGCGCACCAGGATCACCGGCTCGCCGGTGGCGGAACGGCGTTCGGCGGTCTCGCTGTCGAACACGGCCACGCCCGAAGCGGCACCCGGCGAGGCCGGCAGCCCCTTGGTCAGCACGTCGCGCGGCGCATCCGGATCGAGCGTCGGGTGGAGCAGCTGGTCGAGTGCCGCCGGATCGACGCGCGCGACGGCTTCCTCGCGCGTGATCAGCCCCTCTTCGGCCATGTCGATGCCGATCTTGAGGGCGGCCTTGGCGGTGCGCTTGCCCGAGCGGGTCTGGAGCATCCAGAGCTTGCCCTGCTGCACCGTGAACTCGATGTCCTGCATGTCGCGGTAATGCCGCTCCAGCCGGTCGAACACCGCCGCCAGCTCGCCATAGGCGTCCGGCATCGCCTCTTCCATCGACAGCGGCTTGGCGCCCGCGCCTTCGCGCGCTGCCTTGGTAAGGTACTGCGGCGTGCGGATGCCTGCGACCACGTCCTCGCCCTGCGCGTTGATCAGGAACTCGCCATAATAGGCGTTCTCGCCGGTCGCCGGGTTGCGCGTGAAGGCGACTCCGGTGGCCGAGGTGTCGCCCATGTTGCCGAACACCATCGCCTGCACGTTGACGGCGGTGCCCCAGTCACCCGGGATGTTGTTCAGCCGGCGATAGACCTTGGCGCGCTCCGCCTGCCACGATCCGAACACCGCGCCGATCGCGCCCCACAGCTGATCGTGCACGTCCTGCGGGAACGGCTTGCCCCACAGTTCCTCGACCAGCGCCTTGTATTCGGCGACCAGCTTCTGCCAGTCCTCGGCGGTCAGTTCGGTGTCGAGGTTGTAGCCGTTGTCCTCCTTGGCGATCTCCAGCGCTTCCTCGAAGCGGCCGTGATCGAGCTCTAGGACGACGTCGGAATACATCTGGATGAAGCGGCGATAGCTGTCCCAGGCGAAGCGCGCGTCGCCCGACGCGGTCGCCAGCCCCTCGACCGTCTGATCGTTGAGGCCCAGGTTCAGCACCGTGTCCATCATGCCCGGCATCGACACGCGCGCGCCGGAACGGACCGACACCAGCAGCGGATCGGCCGCGTCGCCGAACGTCTTGCCGGTCACGCCCTCGATGTGCGCGATCCCCTGGGCAACCTCGTCGCGCAGGGAATCGGGGAAGCTCTGCCCCTCCTCATAATAGCGCGTGCACATCTGGGTGGAGATGGTGAACCCCGGCGGCACCGGCAGGCCGATCGACGCCATTTCCGCGAGGTTGGCGCCCTTGCCGCCGAGCAGCGTCTTGTCGCCGGAGCCCCCGTCCGAAACTCCGCCGCCAAAACGGTACACATACTGCGTCATCGTGGTTCCTTGCGTGGGTTGGAGTGCGTTCCCTGGGGAGGAGGATCACAAACCAGACCTTCGGGCGAAGGATAGCATCAGCGCATCGGGCTGTCCGCTATCCTTCGATCCGGGAGAAATCGGCCACGCGATGCACCGCCGCCCGCACCCGCGCCAGCAACGCGAGCCGTGCCGTGCGCTTGGCGGGATCGGCGTCGTTGACGGTCACCTTGTCGAAGAAGGCATCGATCGGCGCACGCAGCGACGCGAGTGCCGCCATCGCGCCCTCGAAATCCTCGTCGGCGATCGCCTTGGCCGCGCGCGGCTCGGCAACGTCGAGGGCCGCCATCAGCGCGTCCTCGGCCGGCTCCGGCTCGTAGGAGAGCGACTGCGCACGCTCGCTGCGGGCGAAGGCGGCGACGGAGCCGGTGAATTCGCCCTGCTCCACCTCGACCAGCGGGTCCTCCTCGCCGGTCTGGGGAATGCCGTCAGGCTGGCCGCCGGCAAAGGGGTGCGCCGTGCCATCGTGCTCGGTCGTGCCCTGGCGGTCGACCGCCTGGTTGGCCTCCTCGTCCTGGTGGCGCAGGTTGCCGGGGGTGCCGGTGCTGCCGGTCGGAACCGAGGCGTCGGTCGCGTCCGGCGCATTGGCGGCAACGCTGCGGCGCTGGCCCAGCGCGGCCGCAGGGGCTTCCGCCGTCCCTTCTTCTTCCGTACCCCGGCGAAGGCCGGGGTCCAGGGACTCACGCGCGGCGTGATCCGGGAGAGTGCGGGCCTGGGCCCCGGCCTCCGCCGGGGTACGCGGGTGATCGGGGGTGGTGTAGCCCTCCTTCTTCAGGATGTTGGCCGCACGCTTGTAGCCGGCGAGCAGGTTGGTGCCGTCCTCGGTGGTCACGAACCCCTGCAACGCATGCACCCGCGCCAGCAGCCGGACGAGATCGTCCTCACCGCCCAGCGCAAACACCGCGTCGATCAGGTCGTGGCGAACCCCCGCCTCGCGCTGCTGCACCTTCAGGCGATCGGCGAAGAAGTCGAGCACGTCCTCGCCTGCGACCTGCGACAGAGGCAGCCGCAGCTTGTTGTCGAGCAGCAGGGCGATGACGCCAAGCGCCGAGCGCCGCAGCGCGAACGGATCCTTGGAGCCGCTCGGCTTGAGGTCCACGCCGAAGAATTGCGTAATGCTGTCGAGCTTGTCCGCCAGCGCGACCGCCACCGCCACCGGCGCGGTCGGCACGTCATCGCCCTGCCCGACCGGCTTGTAATGGTCGCGGATCGCCTCGGCGACTTCCGCCGGTTCGCCCTGCGCGGCGGCATAATAGCCGCCCATCAGGCCCTGCAGCTCCGGGAACTCGCCGACCATGCCGGTGACGAGGTCCGCCTTGGCAAGCCGCGCCGCGCGTTCGGCCATGTCGGCCAGCCGCGCGCGATCGGCGCTCACCGTGCCCGCAGCGATGTCGCGTGCGTCGATCGGCGAGGACGACGGATCGAGCGGCAGCTCGACATGCGCCGGCGCCTCGCGCGCCCCGACGATGCCCTGCTCCACCAGCCAGCGCGCGAGCTTCGCCACCCGGTCGACCTTGTCGGCGACGGTGCCGAGCTTCTCGTGGAAGACGATCTTTTCCAGCTTGGGGGTGAGGTCCTCCAGCCGCGTCTTGAGGTCGGTCTCGTAGAAGAACTTGGCGTCCGACAGCCGTGCCGCCAGCACCTTGCGATTGCCCTCGACGATCTTGTCGCCGCCGTCCTCGGCATCGATGTTGGCGGTGCAGACGAACGCGTCGGCGAGCTTGCCCTCGGCGTCGCGGCAGACGAAATACTTCTGGTTCACGCGCGCGGTGAGCTGGATCACCTCGGGCGGCACCGACAGGTAGCTTGCGTCGAACCGGCCGAGCAGCGGCATCGGGAATTCGGTGAGGCCGGCGTTCTCGAACAGCAGCCCCTCGTCCTCGACCAGCGTCAGCCCCGCGCCCTGCGCCGCGAGCTTGGCGCCCACCGCAATGCTCGCGCGGCGCTCCGCCCCGTCGACGATGACGTGGCAGGCGCGCAGCTTCTCGACATAGTCGTGCGCCGATCCGATGGTGATGGCACCGGGATGATGGAAGCGATGGCCGAGCGTCGCTGCACCGGAGGTGACGCCGAACACTTCGAACGGCACCACCGTGTCGTCGAGCAGCGCGACGATGCCCTGCAGCGGACGCACCCAGCGCGGGCTCTCGGTCGATACCGAGGGCGCGCCCCAGCGCATCGCCGTGGGCCAGGGAAAGGCCCGAACGACCGCCGGAACGGCCTCGGCCAGCACTTCGGCCGTCGCACGGCCCGGCTTGTCGGTGACGGCGAACAGCACGCCGTCCCGCTCCACCAGGTCCTCGCGCGTGAGGCCCGTCTTGCGCAGGAAGCCCTCCAGCGCCTGCGGCGGCGCGGAGGCACGCGGCCCCTTCACTTCCTCGCGGACCGCCTCGGTCGCGAGCGGCAGCCCGCGCGCGATCAGCGCCAGCCGGCGCGGGCTCGCATAGGTGACGATTTCCGCCGCCTTCAGCCCGGCCTTGCCGAGTTCGGCGGCGAACAGCTTGGCCAGGTCCTCGCGCGCCCGCTCCTGCATGCGCGCCGGGATTTCCTCCGAGCGGAGTTCGAGAAGAAAATCAGACATCTCAGTTCCTCCCCTGCAAGGGGAGGGGGACCATGCAAAGCATGGTGGAGGGGTATCGGCCGCAGGCGAGCGCATCGCGGGTGGGAAGTACCTCTCCACCAGCTGCGCTGGTCCCCCTCTCCTTCCAAGAGAGGATCTTCGCGTCACGTATCATGCCGTCCACCCCGGAAAGCGCGCCTGCCATTCGGGCGTCTTCTTCTCGATCCACTTGGCGCACGCACCCTTCGCCAGGTCCCGCACCCGGCCGATATAAGCCTGGCGCTCCGCGACCGAGATCACGCCGCGCGCCTGCAGCAGGTTGAAGGTGTGGCTGGCCTTGATCGCCTGCTCGTACGCCGGGATCGGCAGGCCCGCGGCGAGGCAGCGCTCGCACTCGGCCGCGGCCTTGCGGAACTGGTCGAACAGCGTGTCGGTGTCGGCGACCTCGAAGTTCCAGGTCGACATCTGGACCTCGTTCTCGTGGAACACCTCGCCATAGGTGACGCCCGCGTCGTTGAACGCCAGGTCGTACACCGAATCCTTGTTCTGGATGTACATGGCCAGCCGCTCGAGCCCGTAGGTCAGCTCGCCCGCCACCGGCTTGCAGTCGAACCCGCCCATCTGCTGGAAATAGGTGAACTGGGTGACTTCCATCCCGTCGCACCAGACTTCCCAACCCAGGCCCCAGGCGCCCAGCGTCGGCGACTCCCAGTCGTCCTCCACGAAGCGGATGTCGTGGCGGGTGAAGTCGATGCCGATCGCCGCCAGCGAGCCGAGGTACAGCTCCTGCAGGTCCGCCGGGCTCGGCTTCAGGATCACCTGATACTGGTAGTAATGCTGCAGCCGGTTCGGGTTCTCGCCATAGCGCCCGTCGGTCGGACGGCGGCACGGCTGGACGAACGCGGCGTTCCACGGCTCCGGCCCCAGCGCGCGCAGCGTCGTGGCGGTGTGGAAGGTGCCGGCGCCCATCTCCATGTCGTACGGCTGGAGGATGAGACAGCCCCGATCGCTCCAATAGTCATGGAGCGTGAGGATCATGCGCTGGAAGCTGAGTGGCTCGGACACGGCCGCGCTTTGACCCATGACCCGAAAGGGGTCAAGCATCGAGCCTCTCCGGGAGCGTCGGCAGGTGGCGATACCGCCGTGCGGCTGCCGTGCCGGGAAGCGCGGGCCAAGGGCGGCGAGGCGCAAACACCCGTTTTAGAGGTTTCCCGCTGGCCGCCTCCCGGGGTGGCTCCATCAGACGCCGACCATGTCCAACACGACTCATCAACCAGCGCGGCGCGGTCTTCTAGCCGTGGGTGATAGATCCCTGTCCGAAGTGCGGATTGAGCATCGACGCTGAACCCGATTCCGGCCTTGGCGCATAGACCTGAACCGCCGTCAGGTCAGCGCGAAGTCGTAAGCATAGAACTCGGTATCCCGCGTCCAGCCAGCGCGCTCATATAAGGATTGAGCCTTCGCGTTGTCGGCCGCGGTTGAGAGCGACAACCGTGCCGCGCCAATCTGCCGGCCATAGGTGCAGGCAGCATCGAGCAGGATCCTGCCAAAGCCAGACGCACGCGCGTCGGGTGTGACAAACAGGTCATTGAGGATGAAGGTTCGAGATAGTCTGACAGACGAGAAGCTCGGATAAAGCTGCGCAAAGCCGACGTCGCGCCCGTCCTTGCGTGCAAGCAGGATGACGGACTGCTGGTGCTCCAATCGGTCCTTCAAGAATGTTCGTGCAGCAGCGGGATTTGAAGGCTGTCCGTAAAACTGGCGGTACGCATCAAACAACGGAACGAGAGTGTCCAGATCGGCGATGGTGGCTTGGCGAACCGTCATGTTAGCGCTTCCGATTAGTAGCAGCCGGCTCTTGGCCGAGCCTTCTATGTTCCGCAACGGATGGATGTCCGCTACGCGTCGTTGCCGCCCAAAAAGCTCTCGGTTCGCTTCCCGCCCAATTCACCATCCGTGCATGAGCTTCCCCTTCCGGAAAAGCTGGATTGGCGCAGCCCGAGGCCGACGACCCCGAACCTTCGGTTGACAAAGCACATATCGCGCGAAATTCGCACCGCGTCGGCGACAATGCTGCCGTCGGCACATCCGCCCGCTTCTGCTCGCGCGCGCCAGCCTCTAAGAACACCGGCATGCCGCTCGTCCGCCTGCTCCTGGCCGCCTTCGTCCTGTTCTTCGCCGGCCCTGCCGCGCGCCCGGCAGGACCGCCGCCGCAGCCGGCGCTGTGGGCGGTGCGGGATGCCGACACCATCGTCTATCTGTTCGGATCGGTGCACGAGCTGCACCCGGATCTCGCCTGGTTCCAGGGGCCGGTACGCCGCGCATTCGAGGAGAGCGACACGCTGGTGCTCGAACTGGTCGCCCCGCCCGAGGGGGAGGTGCAGGCGGCACTCCGCCGCGTGGCGCCCCCGGCCGATGCGCCTCCGCTTCCGGAACGCCTGCCCCCCGGCTATGCGGAGAAGCTGGCCGCCGCGACGCGCGCAGCCGGCTATCCGGAAGGGGCGTTCGACCGCATGGACCCGTGGCTAGCGGCGACTTCGCTCTCGATCCTGCCGCTCCGCCGGACCGGCTACAGCCGGGAAGCGGGCGTGGAGGCCGTGCTCACCGCGTCCGCACGGCGTGCGGGCAAGCCGATCGAGGGCCTGGAGACCCAGCGCGACCAGATCGCGATGTTCGACCAACTGCCGGAGGCCGAGCAGATCGCGATGCTGACGCGCGTCCTCGACGGGCAGGATGCCGCCGCCGATCTCATGCGCCGCACGGCCGAGGCGTGGAGCCGCGGCGATACCGACACCCTCGCCGCGATCATCGCCCACGACCTGCGCCAGACCTCGGACGCCGTGCAGCAGCGCGTGCTCGCCGACCGGAACGCCGCCTGGGCGAACTGGGTCACGCGGCGCATGGACCGACCGGGCCGTGTCTTCATGGCAGTGGGCACCGGCCACCTCGTCGGCCCCGGATCGCTCCAGGACGCCCTCGCCGCCAAGGGGCTGCACGTCCGCCGCCTCACCCCTGCGCCGACGAAGCCTTGAGGCCACCCGCGCACCGTCGCGGCCGGTCGCCCGACTGCTTGGCCTGACGGCGTGGGCAACGGAGTGGTTTCAACGATGATGTGGAGGCCTCGGCCAAGCTTAGCGCGCCGAGCCGAGCCGAGCCGAGCCGAGCCGAGCCGAGCCGAAGCGCCGCAGACCGGCTGATGTTGCGTCAACAGACGTCGAAGCGCCTAGGCGTACATGGCGGCCGCAAACGCCTTCACGTGCCCTGACGCGGTGTTTACGAGGCGGGACCGATTCGCGGGTGCATCCTCTCGGCGAGCGCTACCACGCTGGTGCGCCGTGGCCGTTCTTTCAACCGTTCTCCTGGGGCTATGCCGCCGTTCCCGACAAACCGTATGCCGTCGCCGGCGGCAGATCTTCGGCGCAGCGGCGAACGGTACCGCGCCGGCCGCCGATCGGTCCTCGTGAGTGCGCGTAAGGAGTTGGCGCTAGACGCCGTCACCGTCGTGTCCTGCCACGGGGACAGCCTCCTACGAGGTGTCGCAAAGCGACGGACACGCCGGTTATCCCGTTAAACAATCCGCCGGAGCCTTCTGGAAACCGCGCAGCCCGTACTTCGAGAGCCGTCCGAGAGCCGCATCGGCTGATCGACGTTCCGGTGCCATCCTTCTGACTGCCGGGCGAACCGCCTTCGCTCCCTCTGCTGTCAGCATGAGCCGATCGGCCATTGGCGACTTCCAAGTCGCACGCCATCGCGGCGCCGTTGCCGCACAAGCGGCGAGCCATGTCCCGCATCGATGAGCCAAGTGTGCCGAACGCCAGTTCCGGATGCCGCGATCGGGCGCGCCATGGCGCGACTGCCCGAGCATAGGAACCACCCAACCTGCCACACCGCTTCGTGCAATGGCGAAGCGCTGGCGGGTGGGACCGACCGGCTGCTGGATGCCATCACCCCCACGGCATCGGTCGCCCGAGCAACGCCTCCAGCTCCGCCTGGTGCGGGGCGAACAGTCTCGAAAGCTCCACGCGCTCCTCCTTCGACACAGCGAATCGGAACAGGCGATCCACGCGCGCGGGCGTTATCGTATCGATTCCGCGACGCACCACACGCCCGGCCAGTCCGGAAGGCGGCAAATGGCGCGCGAGCCGCATTGCCAGATAGCTTCGGCGGGCATTCAGCTGCTCGTAGAGGGACGGCACCTCGAACGGTGCCAGGCCGAGGTGCGCGAACAGCCGCTGCGCCGTCGCGGGCTTGACCGTGTCGGGCGCGACGTCCTGTTCATAGATCAGCACCATCAGCGGCTCCCGCCCGAACGCGTCGATCCAGTGCCGCAGGTGGCGCGCGTACATGCCCATCGAGGCGATGCCCAGCGTCCAGAGATGGTCGAGGATCCGCGCGTCCGGCGCGATCCGCCCCTGGTTGATGTGATGATGAAAGGCGGAGATTGCCCGATCGACCGGGTTGCGCAGCGTCGCCACCAGCCGCAGCTGCGGGCGCAGCTCGGCCAGCTTGGGCGCAAGATCATGGTGCTCGCCCGGCACCGTCCGATCCCGGGGATCGAGGTGATTCCACAGGTAATTCGGCGTGCACTCCCCACGCAGCTGTCCCGCCCCGGCAGCGGCGAACTGGTCCGCATACCAGCCGCATCCTCGCGAAAGCGCCGACGATTTGTTGAAGAAGTGCAGTTCCTTGGCCGGCGGGATAAAGACGCCGGGGTGCTGGCTCAACACATGGTGGATCCAGGTGGTGCCGCATTTCTGGGCGCCCAGCACCAGGAAGTCGATCGGCACGCTGGCCGCACCGGCGTCGACCTCCGGCCGCTCACGCAGCGCAACGCTCATCGCACCCGCCTTGCGAGGTACAGCATGTCCCGGAACCGGGAGCGGTACGGGATCACCAGCGGCACCGGCTGTCCGAGCGTCTTCTTGATCAGAGCCTTGGCTGCCCAACTGGCCGTGTCCAGCCGCACCAGGTCGCGACGATAGGGTTCGAACCCCGCCTCGCCGAGGAAGGCGTCGAGCTGCGGACGCCCGGCGAACACCAGATGGTCGGGCAGGGCGAGCCGGTCGGGATAGCTGTCCGCGCTGTCGAGCTCGGCCCCATTGCCGGTCATCAGCACCAGCGTGCCCCCGGGGCGCACCAGCCGACGCAGGTCGGAGAGGAAACTGCCGGGGTCCGGCAAATGCGAGAACACGTTGATCAGCGACACGAAGTCGAACCGCTCGGTCACCTGCGCAAGCGGTTCGGAGGTGACCGGCAGCCCACGGGCCCGCGCGTGCGCCGCCTTGACCGCCATGGGCTCGATTCCGCGGATCCGCGAGCCGGCAGGAAGCACGTCCCGCAACGCCTCGAGCAGTTCGCCGAAGCCGGAACCGATGTCGAGCCAGGTCACCGGATCGTTCCCCAGCTCGCCCGCGAGCACCCGCTGCATCCGGTTGCGATAGCGGGCGAGCTTGCGGCGGCTGGGCGAGTAGACCACCGACATCGCGCCCACCTCATGCCGGTGTTGGCCGGTGCGCGTCGCCTCGCTGATCGTCTCGTCGGCCGGGCGTGGCGAGACATAGACGAGCCCGCACCCGACGCACTTCACCGCCGAATAGCCGTTCTCGCATCCCCAGCCCCACGCCTCCCGGCGGTCGCAAAACGGACACGGCACCACGACCTGCGTCTCGAGCGCCGTCATCGGCTCGGGGTCGGCCGGGATACCGGCCCCGCGCGAGGCGGAGCCGATATCCTGCGAGACCAGCCGGAGTGCCGGTGCCTCGCTCACGCCGCGAACGCGAGGCCGCCGGTGTAGCCCAGGCTCTCGAGATAATCCTCGAGCGCGGCGATCTGGCGGTCCTGCGCCGCATTGTCCTTCTCGGTCATAACGTCCGCCAGCCACAGCTGCTGGGTCGAGCCGTTGTCCGACGTCAGGGTGATTCGGATGTCCGGCCGCTCATTGTCGGCATAGAGGCTGTCGGGAAGATCGGTGATCACCGCGGCGGTGATCGTCACCCCGTTCTTGAGCAGGAGCGTGTCGCCCTGCGTCAACTTGAAGTCCTTGATGATGTCGTTCGTGCCGTCGCTGTGATTGAAGTCGTCGAAGACGAACTTGTCGGCGCCATATCCGCCGAACAGGAAGTCGCTTCCCGATCCGCCGAAGAGGATGTCGTCGCCGGCGTCCCCCTGCAGATAGTCGTTGCCTTGCTGCCCGGCGAGATTGTCGTTGCCCGACCCGCCCTTGATCCGGTCCGTGCCATGGGTGCCGTTCAGACGATCATTGCCGGCGTCGCCCTTGAGGACGTCCTCCCCGTTCCCATCCGCGACGATCACGCTGTCACCCGAAGTACCGTTATAGTATGCCATGCTTACCTCCCGACAAAGGGCGCAGTATCGGCTATCAAGCGACTTGCCTGATCTGATTAGTTTGTAAAATCGGTACTACGCACCGCAGCGCAATTTACTTCTGAAGTTCATCACTTGACAATTGCAAGCGCAGCCTCATCTCCGGAGATTGCTCCGATTGGGCTGGGCAATTCGTCCATTTTGGAGGTCCGAAATGGATGGAGGGGAAGTTGCTCCCACCGCGCCCACGAGACCCAGCAATTCGCCGGCAACCTCGTCCCAATCGGCCACGGCCTCCGGGGGGCCTCGCCCCTTCTCCAGCGCCCTGCGCAGCGCATCCGCCGCGCTCTCCTGGCAATCCGGGTCATAGGACAGCGCGCCCGGCACGCCGCGCATCGCAAACGCCGGCCCCACCACCGGCAGCCCGCAGTAGCGATATTGGAGGTTCTTCAGGCTGGATTCGGCCAGGTAGGCGAGCCCCGGCACGCGCCGATAGAGCGCCAGCCCAACGTCCGCATGCTGGACGAACGGCACGAGTCGCTCGAACGGCTGCTCCCCCCATGCCGTGAGGTTCGCGCGCAGCGGGAACGCGAGCGGCGTGCGCCCGAAATAGTGGAACCGCACGTCGGGGAACGCACCGGCAAGCCGCTCCAGCAGTGGCTGGTCCAGCATCATGTCGCCGATCAGCACCGCGTTCGGGCCGCTGCTGTACGGGGAGGCCGAGACGCGGTCGAAGGCGCGCCGATCGATGCCATGGCGGACAAGCGCCGCGCGCGCGCCCGGCAGGTCATCCAGCAGCGCGGCCGCGGGGACACGCACCAGATCATAGCCCGCCGCGTCCGCCCGCAGCCTTCGCTCCAATCCCGGGTGCATGCCGACCACCGTCAGTCGGTCGCTCATGCTGTAGAGGATCCGCGCCTGCCGGGCGATCCGGCGGATGCGCCGGAACAGCGCGACCGCCGCGCAGCTTTCGATCACCACCAGCTCCGCAGTCTGCAGCGGTTTCACCACGGTGCGCGGCAACAGGGCGGCGTAGGCGGCGATCAGCGGTGCCGCCACCCACTGCCACAGCCGGCGACGTGCACCCACCGGATGCACCGGCGGGACCCACAGGAAGCCCCGCATGCCGTCGGCCGCGTACCAGCGATTGCGGGGCACGCCGCGCAGGGCGCCGAGCTTGCTCCCTCGCCGCAGCCCGCTGAGCCAACTCAGCTGCACGGTGACGACGTGAACCCGGTAGCCCCGCCGCACCAGCGCCTCGGCCAGGAACACCATGCTGGTCTTGCGCGCCTGCAAGCCGATCGTCTGTTGGGTGAAGAGGAATGCGGCAGGTGGCTCCACGCTGCCGTCTTTTCCGCTGTCGAACAAAAAATCGGCCGCCATCCCGCCCCTCGATCCACCGGCTGCAACGCAGCTGCCAGTCATGATCGCGCGCCTGCCAGGTGCGTACAATGCTGGATTGGTTCAATACTGCCGCACTTGTTGGACCCGTCTACTTTTCTACTTGCCGCATGCGCCGTACGACTTGGCCATGGCAGACGATGGCAAGACACGCGGGTGGTGGCACCAGGTTCGACGCGCCGTCCATCGCATCGTGCGTTGGGCGGTGAACGAGCGGCCGTCGCCTGCCCCCTCAGCCCTGCACCACCGCAGCGCACCGGCACTCCCGGTGGGAGCGCCGGCAGGCGAGGGAACGGCGATTGTTTCCAACATGGATGCAATGCCGGTCCATCCCGCGGCGGAATGCACCCAGGCCCCGGCGCAGCGCTTTGCGGCAGCGATGGGGCCCCGGTCGCAGCGCGCCCGCGTCATCGCCGCCTTCAATGCCGCGCAGCCGGTGGACGACCGCTACGAACTGCTCGGGCGCATGGCCGAGCTCAACCGCCTCGTCGATGGCGTGGTCGAGCGGCGCCAGCATGCAGTGATCTTCGGCGTCCGCGGCTCGGGCAAGACGTCGCTCGCGCGGATCTTCGGCGATCTCGCCGATGAGGCGGAATGCGTTGCCCTCTATCACGCGGCGACCGGCGACACCGAGTTCGTGGACCTGCTGCGTCCCTATCTTCCCTTCTTGCAGGCGGAGGCGCGTCCCGCCGGCCGGGCTGCACTATCCGCGCTCGCGGAGCGCGATTTCACGGCGCGCGACTTCGTAAGCGCGGCCGCGCCCGGGCTCGCGCGGCGGGTCTTCCTGATCGTGGACGAATTCGACCGCATCGAAAACGCGCAGACGAAGGCGCAAATGGCGAGCCTGCTGAAGCTGCTGTCCGACACGCGCGCCCCGCTCCAGTTCCTGCTCGTCGGAATCGCCGCCGATGTGGACGAACTGCTCGAGGCCCACCCGTCGCTGCGCCGTCACCTCACCGCCGTGCCGATCCGCCCGTTCGGATCGCGCGCCGTGGAGGCGGTGATCGACGAGGGCTCACGGCGCAGCGGCCTGCTCTTCCCTGCCGAGGCGCGCGTGCTGATCGGCGCCGCCGCGGCGGGCTCTCCCTATCATGTCCGCCTGTTCTGCCAGGCAGCCGGCCTGGCGGCGGCGGAGGCCGGCGCCGGCACGGTCGATGTGGCGGCGGTGCGCACCGGACTGGCCGCGAGCTTCGAGGAATGGGCCAGCGTCAACGCGTCCGCCGCCGCGCTGTTCGAACGCCTCTGCCGGCTTGCCGATCTTCGCGAGCGGCTGCGGGCGCTCGCCTGCGATGCCGCCGCGCATCAGACGGTTGCCGCCGACCGGGTACCGCAGGCGCTCGCCCCCGCCCTGCTGTTCAACGATGCCGGCACCGCCGTCTTCGCGGACTCGCTCGCACCGCAGTTCCTGCTCGCGCGGCTCCAGCTCGCAGCCTCCGAGCACCGGCCGGCGATGGCGGCCGCAGAATGAAAATCGGGAGAGTCCTGCCATGAGACTGCGCTCCACCGCGCTCGATGCACGCAGCCTGGAGGGCGCGCGGCTGTGGCCGAACGATACCTCCGGCGACTCGGGTCGAGGCCCGCTGCCGCCCCCCGGAATGCCCTCCATCGACGCCTTCGGCGATCCGATGGCCTCGCATCCGCAGGAAGTCGGAGGCGCGGTGCACGACGGCGCATCCGCCTCCCGCAGTGCCGCCATGGGAGCGGTCCGGCACGGTTCTCTGCTGCATCCGGGCGACCCTCGCGTCGACCCGTCCGTCTTTGCCGCGTTCGACGCCGTCGGCGACGCGGTGGCTCGCATCCGCGACCTGCGCAGCGCCTTGTCGAGCCGCTGGCACAGCGACACCCACGATGACTGCCGAGCCGTCGCGCTGATCGGCCTCGACGCGAGCGTGGAGGTGGCATCCGTGTCGGCGAACCTCGCGGTCGTCTGCGCGCAGCTCGGCTGGCCGACGCTGCTGATCGACGGCGATATCCAGGCCCCGGCGCAGGACCGGCTCTTTCGCACAGCAAATCAAGCGGGTCTGTCGACACTGCTCAAAGAGGCGGAGGGACGCGCTGCCGTCCAGCCGACCGCGATCGAGCGGCTATCGCTGCTGCCGGCGGGCCCCTCAGCGGGTGATGGTGCCGAGCTGATCGAGCGCAAACCGCTGGCAGACGCGCTGGAAGGCCGCATCGGCCGCTACCGGCTGCTCCTCCTCAGCCTTTCCGCGCGCGGGGAGTCGACCCGTTTCGGCGCGGTCGACACGATCCTGAGCGGCTTCGACGGCGCGCTGGTACTGGCGAGCCGCAACGCCAGCGCGCTCCGCCCGCTCCAGCGGCTGACCATGCTGCTGGAGGAAAGCGGGGTGCCGCTGCTGGCGACGGTGATCGTGCCGTGACCGGCGGCGTTCGCACCGTCGTGCTCCCGCTCCTCGTCGCGCTGCTCTCCTCGCCCGCCGCCTCCGTCGCGCAGGGCAGGCCGCAGTTGACCGGCGTCAACCTCGCAGGCGGCGAGTTCAAGCCTGGGAGGCGCCCAGGCGTCTATGGCAAGGACTACCTCTACCCGCGGGACGCCGATCTGGCGACATTCGCCAAAGCGGGCATGAACGTCGTGCGCGTGCCGCTCCGCTGGGAGCGCGTGCAGCCGGGGCTTTCGCAGGCGCTCTCTCCGGAGGAAGTCGGGCGGCTCGATGCGGTCGTCGCCAGGGCGTCCGCCCACGGGCTGACGGTGATCCTCGATGTGCACAACTACGGCAGATATGCCGGCCGCAGCGTCACGGAGCCGGTGGTCGCCGACGGGCTGGTCGATCTTTGGAGGCGCCTCGCCGCGCATTACAGGGGCCAGCGCGTCGCCTTCGGGCTGATGAACGAGCCGCATGGCATTGCCGCGACCGACTGGCGCAGGATCGTCGACCGGGTGATGCGCGCGATCCGCGCCACGGGCGCCCGCAATCTTGTCCTCGTGCCGGGTACGAAGTGGACCGGCGCCCACAGCTGGATGCGCACCGGCGGTGGCGGCTCCAATGCCGATGCGTTTGCCGGGTTTCGCGACCCCGGCGGCAACTTCGCGTTCGAAATGCACCAGTATCTCGACAGCGACTCCTCGGGCACCCACCCCGGCTGCGGCGGCCCGGATACCGGAGTCGACCGACTTCGTGCTGCCACCGCCTGGCTGCGCTCGGTGCGGGCGCGCGGCTTCCTCGCCGAGTTCGGCGCCGGCGGCGACGCCGCATGCCTGGCAACCCTCGACCGCATGCTCGCCTATATGGACCGGAACGGGGATGTCTGGTCCGGCTGGACCTATTGGGCGGCGGGCCCCTGGTGGCCGGCCAGCTACGCCTTCAGCGTGCAGCCGAGCCGCACGGGCGGCGAGCGGCCGCAGATGCGGGTCCTACGCCGCCACTTGGCGCGGTAGAACGCGCCGCGGCGCCGAGGGAGTCCATGTCGCCTCTCCGGATCGTCGAGCCCAAGCGGGCAGCGCGCCCTCCTTCCGTCGCCCGACGACGCAGTCTTGCCGACCCCGGAGAAGAAGCTGCGCGCCCTTAGCCATGCGATCGAGCGCAGACGATCCTCTTGCGTACTGCACCCGATGGGAAGGCCAACACTGGCCTCGCCAATCTCAACGCCGTGGCCCCTTCATCGCTGCGCCACACCAGAATGACCATGTCGCCGATCGAGACTCGCACCCGTGGCACTCCAGCCGCACGTCGCAACAAACCCGCCGATCCAAGCATCTCTATCATCCCGCGAAGTTATCATTTGCGGTTTTCGCCGCTTCCTCGGCCCTCCTAAAGTTCCGCTTTTACCCGCCCAAGATCTCTCCGGGACGGACCGAGTAAATGGGCCAATTCGCCATTGTACGGCCTGGAACGTTCTGCCAACTCCACGGGCTATGAACGCCTCTTCGCCCATCCGCCGGCCGTCCGGGTCCAGCCTCACGCACCTCCAGCGGCTCGAGGCAGAGAGCATCCACATCCTGCGCGAAGTGGTGGCGGAGGCAGAGCGGCCGGTGATGCTCTATTCGGTCGGCAAGGATTCGGCCGTCATGTTGCACCTCGCCAAGAAGGCGTTCTTCCCAGCGCCGCCGCCGTTCCCGCTGCTCCATGTCGACACCACCTGGAAATTCCGGGCGATGTACGACCTGCGTGACAAGGCCGCAGCGGATGCCGGCATGGAGTTGCTGGTCCACCACAATCCGGACGCGATGGCGCGCGGGATCAATCCGTTCGACCACGGCAGCCTGCACACCGATCTCTGGAAGACCGAGGGGCTGAAGCAGGCGCTCGACAAATACGGCTTCGACGCAGCGTTCGGCGGCGCCCGCCGGGACGAGGAGAAGAGCCGCGCCAAGGAGCGCGTGTTCAGCTTCCGCTCGGCGAGCCACCGCTGGGATCCCAAGGCGCAGCGCCCCGAACTTTGGCGCCTCTACAACGCGCGCAAGGCCAAGGGGGAGTCGATCCGCGTCTTTCCGCTCTCCAACTGGACCGAACTCGATATCTGGCAATACATCCTGGCGGAAGGGATCGAGATCGTGCCGCTCTACTTCGCCGCACCCCGGCCCACCGTGGAGCGCGACGGGATGCTGCTGATGGTGGACGACGAGCGCTTTCCGCTGCGGCCCGGCGAGACTCCCGTCGAACGCTCGATCCGTTTCCGCACGCTCGGCTGCTACCCGCTGACCGGCGCGGTGGAGAGCGAGGCGGCGACCCTGTCGGAAGTGATCCAGGAGATGCTGCTCACCACCACCTCCGAGCGCCAGGGCCGCGCCATCGACAAGGACGAAGGCGGCGCCGGCATGGAGAAGAAGAAGCAGGAGGGCTATTTCTGATGCGGGTCGCGTTCCTTCTCTCCCGCCACCCTGGACCTGTTTCCGGGTCCATTCCTCCCCGCGCACCGATGCTGCCTGCGGCGCGGTGGATGCTGAAACACGTTCAGCATGACGAGGCCTGCTGATGTCCGTGCTCGACGATCCGATCTACAAGACCGACGCCCTCATCGCCGAGGATATCGACGCCTATCTGGAGGCGCACCAGAACAAGACGCTGCTGCGCTTCATCACCTGCGGGTCGGTGGACGATGGCAAGTCGACGCTGATCGGCCGCCTCCTCTATGATTCGAAGATGATCTTCGAGGATCAGCTCGCGGCGCTGGAGAACGACAGCCGGCGCATCGGCACCCAGGGCCAGAACATTGACTTCGCGCTGCTGGTCGACGGCCTCGCCGCGGAGCGCGAGCAGGGCATCACGATCGACGTCGCCTACCGCTTCTTCGCGACCGAAAAGCGCAAGTTCATCGTCGCCGACACACCCGGCCATGAGCAGTACACGCGCAACATGGTCACCGGCGCGTCCACCGCCGATCTTGCCGTAATCCTGATCGACGGGCGCAAGGGCGTGCTCACCCAGACCCGCCGCCACAGCTATCTCGCTCACCTGATCGGCATCCGCCACATCGTGCTGGCGGTGAACAAGATGGACCTGGTCGGCTATGATGCGGATCGGTTCGCGGAGATCGTCGCCGACTATCGCGCGTTTGCGCGCTCGATCGGCATCGAGGACTTCACCGCCATCCCGATCTCGGGCCTGGGCGGCGACAACATCGCCAGCCGCTCGGACCAGACACCCTGGTACCAGGGTCCGACGCTGATCGAGCATCTGGAGACGCTCGAGGTCGACCTTGCCGCCGACCGGCGCCGCCCGTTCCGCATGCCGGTGCAGTGGGTCAATCGCCCCAACCTCGACTTTCGCGGCTTCGCCGGCCTGATCGCCAGCGGTACCGTGAAGCCGGGCGATGCGGTGCGCGTGCTGCCATCGGGCCGCACCTCCACCATCGCCCGCATCGTCACCCTGGACGGCGACCTGGAGGAGGCCGGCGCCGGCCAGTCCGTCACCCTCACGCTCGCCGACGAGATCGACTGCTCGCGCGGCGACGTGCTGGTCGCCGCCGACGCGCCGCCGCAGGTCGCCGATCAGTTCCAGGCGACGATCGTGTGGATGGATGCGGAGGATCTGCTCCCCGGCCGCGGCTATTGGATGAAGATCGGCACCCGCACCGTCAGCGCGACCGTGCAATCGCCCAAGCATGCCGTCGACGTGAACACGATGGCCGAGCTTTCGGTGAAGACGCTGGGCCTGAACGACATCGGCGTGGCGGAGGTCTATACCGACCGCGGCATCGCGTTCGAGCCGTACGCCGACAGCCGCGACCTGGGCGGCTTCATCCTGATCGACAAGCTCACCAACGCGACCGTCGCTGCCGGCATGCTGCAGTTCGCGCTCCGCCGCAGCCAGAACGTGCATTGGCAGGCGGTCGAGATCACCCGCGAGGCCCACGCCGCGCAGAAGCACCAGGCATCCAAGGTGCTGTGGTTCACGGGTCTCTCCGGATCGGGCAAGTCGACCATCGCCAATCTGGTCGAAAAGCGGCTGCATGCCCTTGGCAAGCACAGCTTCCTGCTCGACGGCGACAACATCCGCCACGGGCTCAACAAGGACCTGGGCTTCACCGATGCCGATCGCGTGGAGAACGTCCGCCGCGTCGGCGAGGTGGCGAAGCTGATGGCCGATGCCGGGCTGATCGTGCTCACCGCCTTTATCTCGCCGTTCCGGGCAGAGCGCGAGCTGGTGCGCAGCATGTTGCCCGACGGCGAGTTCGTCGAGGTGTTCATCGACACCCCGCTGGAAGTGGCCGAGGCCCGCGACGTGAAGGGCCTCTACCGTAAGGCACGCGCCGGCGAGCTCAAGAACTTCACCGGCATCGACAGCCCCTATGAGCCGCCCGAGGCGCCGGATATCCACGTCGACACCACGCGGGAGACGCCGGAGGCGGCTGCCGAACGGATCGTGGCCCAGCTGCTCGGCACCACGGCGTGACGACGCTGGCGGAGGACGCCGCGCTCGCCCGCCGCATCGCCGAAAGTGCCGGCCGGCTCTTGATGGAAATCCGCGGCTCCGGCCTGTTCGCGGGCAAGGCGCTGGGCAAGGCGGGCGATTGCGTCGCAAACCGCTTCATCCTGGAGGTGCTGGCGCAGGCGCGTCCGGACGACGCGGTCCTTTCCGAAGAGGAGCAGGACGACGCTGCGCGGCTGTCGGCGGAGCGCGTGTGGATCGTCGATCCGCTCGACGGCACCCGCGAATATAGCGAGGGGCGCAGCGACTGGGCGGTGCATGTGGCGCTGTCGATCGGCGGACGGGCTGCGGCAGGCGCCGTTGCGCTGCCAGCGCTCGGCGTGACGCTGGCGTCGGATACGCCGCCGGTCCTCCCGCCGCCACACGGCGGCGCACCGCGCATGCTGGTGAGCCGCAGCCGTCCGGCCGAACAGGCGGTCGCGGTCGCGCAGGCGATCGGCGCCGAACTCATCGCGATGGGATCGGCCGGGGCGAAGGCGATGGCAGTGGTTCGCGGTGAGGCGGACATCTACCTCCACACCGGCGGCCAGTATGAATGGGACAATTGCGCGCCCGTCGCGGTCGCCGCTGCGGCCGGGCTGCACGTCAGCCGCATCGACGGCCAGCCGCTCGTCTACAATTGCGCCAACCCCTACCTCCCGGACCTGCTGATCTGCCGGCCGGAAGCCGCGCCCCGCCTGCTCGCGCTGGTCGCCGAGCGGTCGGCCTAGCCGCCGCAGCGGGGGGCGATGGACCTGTACAATGTGATCGCCGGCCTGGGTGTCGGGCTGCTCGTCGGCGTGACCGGCGTGGGCGGCGGATCGCTGATGGCACCCATCCTGATCCTGCTGCTGGGGGTGACGCCGATCACCGCGGTCGGCACCGACCTGTGGTTCGCCGCGATCACCAAGTCGGTGGGCGGCTTCATCCATCATCGCCACCGCGGCACCGACGGCGGCCCGGACTTCCAGGTCGTGCGCCGGCTGTGCGTCGGCAGCCTTCCCGCCGCCGGGCTCACGCTGTGGGTGCTCGCGCATACCGACACCCATGCGATCAAGGGTGGGCTGATCCTGCATGCGCTGGGCGTGGTGCTGCTGCTGACGGCGGGGGCCACGCTGCTGCGCCCGCGGCTGCAACGCGCGGCGATCCGCTTCCGCGCCCGATCCGCCGCCCGCTTCCACCACCTCCAGCCGCCGCTGACGGTGCTCGCGGGAGCGTTGCTGGGGGTGATGGTGACGCTCACCTCGGTAGGCGCAGGCGCGCTCGGCGCCGTCATCCTCTTCGCCCTCTATCCGCTGCGCCTCACTACCCGGAAGCTGGTGGCCACCGACATCGTCCATGCCGTGCCGCTGACGCTGGTCGCGGGGCTCGGCCACCTGTCGCTGGGCAATGTCGACGCGCCGCTGCTCGGCGGCCTGCTGCTGGGCTCGATCCCGGGCATCATCGCCGGCTCGCTATTCGCCTCTCGCGCCTCCGACCGCGTCCTTCGCCCGACCCTGGCGCTGGTGCTGGTGATCACCGGGATGCGGTTGCTCGCCTGACAGCCTCCGCGTGCTTGACCCGGCGGCCGGTGAGGGACAGGTTTACGCAGGTTTGAAGGAGTGGGTCCACATGGGGGTCGACACCTACGACGGGAGCGCGCGCCGAAGGCTGCGCTACGCCAATGTCGCGATCGCCCTGCATTGGGCGATCGCTGCGCTGATCCTCTACAACCTCGTCTCCGGGCTGCTGCGCCCGGTGCTGCCCCGCGGCTTTTTCGCCTTCCACGTCTCGTCCGGGATCTCCATCCTGGTGCTGACGCTGGTCCTGGTCGGCTGGCGGCTTACCCACCGCCCGCCGCCTTTCCTGCCCATGGCGCAGTGGGAAAAGCGGCTCGCCAAAGCTGTCCACCTCCTGCTCTACGCCGCCATGCTGCTGATGCCCTTCTCCGGCTGGGCGATGATCTCGGCCAATCCGCCGGCCGACTCGCCGGGCGCGGCCTGGGCGGCCGAGAACCCGCCGGGGGCGCCCCCCGCACCCACGCTCAAGCCCGACACGACCTCCCGCGGCGGCCCTGCCGGCGAGGGCAAGGGCGGCGGGCTGCCGCCGCGCAAGCGCGGCCCGACCGAAGTCTGGGGCCTGTTCCCGCTGCCGATGATCGGTCCCGTTCAGGAACTCGGCCGCACGCCTGCGGGGGTGCCGGAACAGCGCGCCGTGCATGCGCGGATCGAGACCTTCCACGCCATCGGCGCCTGGATCCTGCTCGCGCTGCTGCTGCTCCACGTCGCCGGCGCCCTCAAGCACCAGTTCGTCGACCGCCAGCGCGAGCTCGCCCGCATGGGGCTGGGCCGGCCCGACCTACGGGTCGGTTGAGCGGCGCCCCGCGCTAGACTTCGTACAGCACGTACGGCTTGCCGAACTGCTCGGTCAGCACGAACTGCGCGACGTTGTAGACGGGAATACCGCGCCGGGTGCGCCCCTCATAGCTGCCGCGATGCGCATGGCCGTGCAGCACCAGCCGCACATTGTCGAAGCGGTCGACCGCATCGGCCAGGCGCGACGAGCCGAGGAACGGCCAAATCTCCTTGGGCTCGCCTTCCACGGTCGCCGCAACCGGGGAATAATGGAGCAGCGCCACCGCCCGGTCGGTGCGCAGCGTTCGCAGCGCATTCTCCAGCTTGCGCGCCTCGGCCAGGGATTCATCGACGATGTCCTTGATCGCCTTTTCGCCGAACGCGCCCAGCTCGGCGCGATCGAAGCCGCCGACGAAGCCCTTCACGCCCGCGAAGCCGACCCCGGCGATCTCCACCGCCTGCTCGTCGAGCACCGTCACGCCCGCACCCTGGAGGATGCGCACCACCTCTTCGGGCTGGCCGCATTCGTAATCATGGTTGCCGAGCACGGCGACCACCGGGATCGTGCAGTGGCGCAGGTCCTCGGCCAGATTCTCGGCCTCGCGCGTCCTGCCGAAGTTGGTGAGATCGCCCGTCAGCGCCAGCACGTCCGCCTTCTCGGAGATCTCCGCAAACAGGTCGCGGTAGCGGTTGGGGTCGGCGTCGTTGACGTGCAGGTCGCCGGTCGCGGCGAGGACGATGCGCTCAGGCTTTTCGCTCATGCTGCTCCTCAAGTCCCTTGCCGACCACGTCGGCGAAGCCCCAGTCACAAATGTCGACGAGATAGTCGCGCGGGCTCAGCAGCCGGCCGCGGCACACCTTCACGTTCGCCGGCGGCAGATCGGCCTGGAGCTTCGCCCGCTCGATCAGCTCGTCGAACAGCCAGCGCGGCACGCAGTCGCGCTCGGTCGGATAGATGAAGCGGAAGTTGAGCAGGTGGATCAGCAGCACTTCCCACTGCAGCTCCATGGTCGCCAGCAGCCGCTTCCAGTCGATTTCGTCGTGCTTCTTCAGGATGACGTGCGCCACGTCGGCACCGTCGTAGCGGTAGCGATCCTGGATGAAGAGCTTCGACAGGATGAACTCGGTCGGCGGCGTCACCGGCACGATGCTGCCGTAGATCTCCACCTCATAGGTGTCGCGGAACCAGTCCTCGGTGACGGGGATGCTGGCCGAGGACAGGTTGTAGATCACGTCGAAGAAATGATCGCCCTGCCAGACCTTGCCGATCCAGCGGTCGTCCTCGACCTCGATCTCGTAGCCGTGCTGCTTGAACCAGGCGAGCAGCCGCGGCGCGTCGCCCGCCTTGCAGAACACGTCCATGTCCTTGGTCGGGCGGATGATGCCGGTATGGCAGCTGAGCGCATAGGTGCCGGACAGCAGATAGGGCACGCCGGACTCGCCCAGCAGCCGGAGCGAGTCCGTATAGAAGCCTTGCGAATTGGGCGGGGGATCGAACGCGGACGCATCCAGCACCGGGGGTGTGTCGGTCATGCGCACGCGGTTTCCTTCCCTGATCTGCCGGGGGGGTGGCAGGACGGAAACAACGGGCTGCCGGGGCAAGCGTTCCGGATGGCGCCATTCCGGCAGGTCGTGCCCGGCCGGGCGAACGGCTCCGGCCGCGGCCATGCGACCGCGGAAAGTTAGTCGAAAGTTAGTCCAAGAACAGGCTTCGCGCACTCCCGGCGAAGCGCCCGCCCGGCGGCCGCGGCCCGCGGGAGAATCGGCAACGGGATGAGGGTCTTGGTCCGGCACCACTTCCGCCTTTTTGGAGGACGGAGCCGGTGTACCGCGCCCCATGTCCGGTAGGAAAGACGCGGTCCGGGAAGACGGGTTGCGCCGTGCGGCGGGGCGCCGGGATTGGCGATTCACACCGGCTAGAATGGGCATGCTCGCGTGGGCGATGGCGGAGAAGCGCGCCGATGAGCAGCACGGAGCCCGGCAGAAGCGGCGTGCTCTTTCCTGCGGCTGGATGCGCATCGCCCCTTTGCAGGAGCCGCGTCGCCCCAGACACACCCCAGATCAGCGCGGCCGCGGAACCCAAGCGGGCTGCGAAGATGCCGAACCTCGTCCGAACACCACGAGTCCCCCCCTTGCAGAGATACTCCGGCTTCAACCCCGAACGCTTCTTCCAAGACAAACCGTGGGCTTCACGGCGTCACGCACAGTCCCTGCCCGGCGACTGTCGGTTTCCTTGCTGCACGCACCCGCCAAACCAGGGAGCACGCAAGATCATCGTGCGAGGTTCAGCGTTACCTCAACGGATATCTTGATCGAAGGAGACCAGGTCAGCTTGCTCGCTTTCGCGAACTGCTCCTGGATGAATCCAAGTTCGGCAAGACCAGGTATTCCTTGCGTGATCCCGCTCAGCAGCAACGTGCTTGCGACGATCCAGCAAGCCACAAGAACCTTTATGCGCGTTCCCATTTCATCACACTCCGCCGCAGCAGTTCAAGACGAGCGGTCCCGGTGCAGTGCGCGCGAAAAGAAGGACTCGCCTCCAGGGTCGCGCCGGTGCACCCGTTGCTTCTACCAGACGACTCCGTCCCTGATCCAATGAACAATGGCAAAGAGGCGCCCCGGCCGCGAAGGGCAGGATGAACGCCGGAAGCGCCGCCCTTTGGTCACACCGGATTCCTGCGCAGGCAGGAATCCAGGGCCATGCAGACCAACGACTTGCGGCGCTTGGGACCCTGGGCTCCTGCCTTCGCAGGAGCACGTCAGGGGTTTCGCAGAGTATCGCTTCTCGGAAGTACGGCACGCGCGGTCTGCAAAGACCCGGCCGGGGCGAAGATAACGACCGCGAGTAGTTTCGCGCGCGTTCCTCGCCGGCCGACGTCCTGAACGGTTGGGATACATGGATCGATGCGCAACGCGCCTTGTGTCGAGCACCCGGCGTCGCGGGTTCCACCTCAGCCCAGGGCGATCACCGGGGCGCCGGTTGCCAGCTCAACGCCATGATCCGTGCGCACTCGCGGCTCCAGGAACTCGAGCCCCATGACGGAGGCGAGCCCGATGGCGATGCCCAGCACCGTTCCCAGCACCAGCATCAGCGGCAGGTTAGGCTTGTAGGGCAGGCGCGGCGGGTCGGCGCGATCGAGCAGGCTGGCATTGGCCTGGCTCGCCTGGCTGCGCACGAACTGCTGCCCGATCTCACGACGCATCTGGTCGTAGATCTGCTGTGCCGCATCGACGTCGCGCTGGAGGACGGTAAGCCGGTTCTGGTCGTCGGAGCCCGCGATCATCGCCTGCTCCCGCGCCGCGAGCCGGGCGCGGATGCTCGCCTCGCGCCGGCGCGACGCGGTGCTGGCGGCCTGGACCGATTCGGCCGCACTGCCGATCGCGGCGGACAGCTGCCCCTGGAGCGCCGCCAGCTGTGCGGTGGCGGCCTGCATGTCCGGATGGCTCGGCCCCAGCGTGCGGGAGAGTTCGGCGACGCGCGCCGCCTGGGTGGCGACGCTGGTGCGCAGCTGCTGCACCGCCATGTCGGACGCCACTTCGGGCACGCTGCGCGAACCGGCGCGCGACTGCGCTTCGGCGGCGGCTCCCTCCGCCTGGGCGAGTTCGGCATTCAGGGTGCGGAGCGATTCCGCATCCAGATCGAACCGGCCGGCACCGACCAGCCCCCGCTCCCGCTGATAGCGCGCCAGCGCCTCCTGCGCGCGTTCGAGTCGCCCGCGCACGTCGCGGGTGCGGCGTTCCAGCCAGCTCGAATAGCCCTGGGCGGCGACCGCCCGCAGCTGCGGCACCTGCGCGAGGTAGGATTCGGCAAAGGCGTTGGCGATGCGCGCCGCCCGCTCGGGATCCCGATCCTCGGCATTGACGACCATCACGTTGCTGGCCTTGGCATTGGTGACGCTGACCTTCGCGCGCAGCGCCGCCGCCGCCTGCTCCAGCCCGGCGCCGTCCGCCCCGGCACTCGCTGCGCCGCCGCCGAGCCGAACCGCCACGTCGCGCGCGACCCGGGCACTGCGGAGCACGTCGCCCTGGGTGGCGAGCAGGGCGTTGCTGCTTTGCGGCGCATCGCCGGCCATGCTTTCGGGATCGGACTGGGCGACGTTGAACAGCACCGATGCCGAGGCGCGGTAGAGTCGCGGCTGGGCGAGCGTCCAGCCGGCGACCAGCAGCAGCACCGCCGCCGCGACCAGCACCACCAGCCGCCATCGGACCAGCACCGCCGCCACCAGATCGCCCGCACCCATCCGCGCCCCTTCTTCCGCTTCCCCGGCACGCTACGACCCGGCCCGGCCTGCGGCCACGGGAAGCGACTCCATTCCCGAGTGATTCGCGCCCGAGTCGCGCAGGGCTTGTCTCCGCCCGCAGGCGGCGCTAACCGCCCCCTCCCGCCTCGCCTGCGTCCCTCCCGCACGGCCCCTTGCGGGCATTCAGCCTTGACACGACGGCCGGGCTCGCCTAGCTCGCCCTCTCTCCTGCGCCGGGCTTCCCTGCGCGGGCACATGCTTTTGGGAAGTGATGAGGGCCATGTTCGCAGTCGTGCGCACGGGCGGCAAGCAGTATCGCGTCGCCGCCGGAGACAAGATCGTCGTTGAGAAGCTGGACGGCGACGCCGGCAGCAACGTGACCCTGGGCGACGTTCTGCTCGCCGGCGAGGGCAGCGAGCTGAAGTCGGTCGAGGGCCTCACGGTCTCCGCCGAGATCGTCGCCCAGGCGAAGGGTGAGAAGGTGATCGTTTTCAAGAAGCGTCGCCGCCACAACTATCGCCGCAAGAACGGCCATCGCCAGCAGCACACCATCCTGAAGATCACCGCGATCGGCGACAGCCGCGCTGACGACAGCGCAGCCGCCTGAGCGCGAACACGAGGAGTTTGAACCATGGCACATAAGAAAGCAGGCGGTTCGTCGCGCAACGGTCGTGATTCGGCCGGCCGTCGCCTTGGCGTGAAGAAGTTCGGTGGCCAGGAAGTGGTCGCGGGCAACATTATCGTGCGTCAGCGCGGGACCAAGTTCTACCCGGGCACCAACGTCGGCATGGGCAAGGACCACACCCTGTTCGCGCTCGTCGACGGCCGCGTGTCGTTCCGCGAGGGCAAGCTTGGCCGTAAATTCTGCTCGGTCGACATGCCGGCGATTGCGGCTGAATAAATAGGGCAACCAACCGGGTTGCCCACCAGGGCGACCCGGGTCCCGCAGCCAGCGGGACCAGCCAACAAGGGAGACGGGTCCGCCCCGGCTCCCTTTTTTATTGCTCCCTCTGCCCGAAACGGTCGCGCCGCTGTCATCATGACGGCGTAGGCGCCCGCGCAAGAGGAGAGCGGACATGTTCGCCCGTACCGAACGCCTGACGCTGCGGCCCGGCTGGGTCGAGGATGCCCCTCAGCTCGCCCGCGCCGCGGGCCACGAAGCCGTCGCGCGCAACACCAGCCGCATGCCCTGGCCCTATGCGCTGGGCGATGCCGAGGCATTCCTGCGCATGCCGCAGGCCCCACGCACCCCTTCGCTGCTGGTGTTCGCACACGAGGGCGACGGCATCCGGCTGGTGGGCGGCGCCGGCCTTCACCGGAGCGACGCGGGCGCGCACGAGCTCGGCTACTGGATCACGCCCGATGCCTGGGGCCGCGGCTATGCGACCGAGGCGGCGCAGGCCGTCCTTGCGATCGCCGACACGCTGCGGATTCCCGAGGTGTCCGCTTGCCACTTCGTCGACAATCCCGCCTCCGGGCGCGTGCTGCGCAAGCTGGGCTTCCGCCCAACCGGGGAGCAGGCCCTCGCCCATTGTCGCGCGCGCGGCGGCGAGGTGCCCGCCCTGCAGTATTCGCGCGGTCTCGCTGGCGGTCCGGCCTTGCCCGATCCCCGCGACGCACCGCCCCTGGCAGCCTGATCGACGAGGGGCGAGTCATGTGCGACGGCCCGCCCCCGGGCGCGTGACAGCGCGACGCCGCGCGGTCTAAGCAGGCGGTGTGAACGAGAATCTGCACCGCGACCGGCCGACCTTCGTCAGCCACGTCGAATGCTCGATGACGGGCGAGCGCTAAGAAGCCGACCGGCTGCATGGCCTGTCCCGGGTCGGCCGGCCGCTGCTCGTCCGCTACGATCTGGCGGCGCTCGGGCAGGCGGTGTCGCGGGACGCGATCGCCGCGCGGCCGACCGACCTGTGGCGCTGGCGCGAGCTGCTGCCGGTGCGCCGGACCGGGAGCATCGTGTCGCTGGGCGAGATCGAGACGCCGCTGGTGCCGATCCCGCGCTCCGGCGGTCCGGGCGCGATCGTCAAGGACGAGGGGCGACTCCCCACGGGATCGTTCAAGGCGCGCGGGCTGGTGATGGCGGTGGCGATGGCGCGCGAGCTGGGCGTCACCCGCATCGCGATGCCGACCAACGGCAATGCCGGCGCGGCGCTTGCGGCCTATGCCGCGCGCTGCGGCATCGAGACGGTGGTGCTCTGCCCGGAGGAGACGCCGGAAGTGAACGTCCGCGAGATCGCGGCGCAAGGCGCGCGCGTCTGGCGGGTCAACGGCCAGATCGACGAGTGCGGCGCGATCGTCGCGCACGGAGCCGCCGAGGGCCGCTGGTTCGACTTCTCGACGCTCAAGGAGCCGTACCGGATCGAGGGCAAGAAGACGATGGGGCTGGAGCTCGCCGCCCAGTTCGGCTGGGAGCTCCCCGACGCGATCTTCTACCCCACCGGCGGCGGCACCGGCCTGATCGGCATGTGGAAGGCGTTCGACGAGATGGAGCGGCTCGGCTGGATCGGGTCGAAGCGCCCGCGCATGTACGCCGTGCAGGCATCCGGCTGCGCGCCGATCGTGCGCGCGTTCGAGGCGGGCGAGGAACATGCCGAGCGCTGGGAGGATGCCGCCACCGTCGCCGCCGGCATCCGCGTCCCGCGCGCGGTAGGCGACTTCCTGATCCTGCGGGCGGTGCGCGAGTCGGGCGGCCGGGCGCTTGCGGTCGGCGACCCTGCGATCCTCGCTGCGGTGGACGAGGCTGCGCGCAAGGACGGCCTGCTGCTCTGTCCGGAGGGCGGCGCGACGCTTGCCGCCTACCGCCAGGCACTCGCCGACGGGCTGGTCGATCCCGAGGAGCGCACGGTGCTGTTCAACTGCGCGACGGGGCTGAAGTACCCGATGCCGCCGGCCGACAACTGGCTGGACCGCAATGGCGAGATCGACCTGAGCACGCTGTAGCCGGGCGCCTCAGCGCGGGCGGGCGTCCAGCCACTCGTCGCGCAGCAGGCCGTAGATCAGGCTGTCGCGGATGCCGATGTGGGTTTCCCATTCGGCGCGCAGGCGGCCTTCCAGGGTGAAGCCCAGGCGTTCCAGCAGCGCGCGCGAGGCCAAGTTGTCGGGGTCGGTATCGGCGAACACCCGGCGGCGGCCCTCGGCGGCGAAGAGGTGGTCGAGCACGGCCGACACCGCCTCGCGCGCCAGTCCCGAGCCCCGATGTTCGCGGGCGATCATGTAGCCGAGCTCGCACGCGCCGTTGCGCTTCTCGCCCACCGCGACGAAGCCGATCGCCGACCCGCCTTCGCGCGGCACGAACACCCAGTTGCGCCAATCGGAGGAGGCGGCGTTGCGCTCCAGGTGCGCGCGCGTCGCCGCCAGGCTCTCCATCGGCGGATGCGACCACCAGGTCATGCTGCCGGGATCGGAGAGCGTCGGGTGCAGCGCCTCCGCATCGGCGGCTTCGAGCGCGCGCAGCCGCAGCCGCGGCGTCGCCAGCACCGGCAGTGCCGCCGGCACCGGGTTCACGCGCCGAGCGCCTCGACCAATGCCCGGACCTTCTTCTGGCGCCATTGCGGCAGCGGGGCGACCAGCCAATAGCCCTCCCGCCCCACCTGCGCCTCCCCGAGTGCCACCACCCGGCCGGCGGCGAGATCGGCGCGCGCGAGCAGCTCGGGCACGGTCGCACGCCCCAGACCGGCGGCCGCCGCGTCGATCGCGAGGCCAGCATCGGCGACCTGCACCAGCGCCTGCGCCTCGCCACCCGGGCAGCCCGGCCAGCCGATCACCGTGTCCGTCGCGGATCCGGGGGCGGCCACCGTCACCAGCCCCTCGGACTCCAGCGCCTCGCCCTCGTGGACGCCCGGCCCCTCGCCCCAGCGGATCGCTAGATCGAGGTTCGCCTCGGTGAACTCGACGGCATCGTCGGCGGCGACCAGCACGAAGCGGAGCTCGCGGTCGGTGCGCGCAATCTCCGCGAGCTTGGGCATCAGCCATTTTTGCGTGAGATCGCGCGGCGCGGCGACGGTGAGCGACTTGGACGACTGGCCCGCCTGCATGGCGCGCACCGCTTCCTCGAACTGGAGAAAACCATCGCGCAGCGCCGCGAGACCCGCCTCGCCCTCCGGCGTCAGCTCCAGCCCCTTGGTGGTGCGGCGGAACAGCACCACGCCCAGCGTGTCCTCCAGCGCGCGGACCTGCTGGCCGACGGCCGCCGGCGTCACCGCCAGCTCGTCCGCCGCGCGGGTGAAGGACAGGTGGCGCGCGGCCGCGTCGAGCACGCGCAGGCCGTTTAGTGGCAGGTGCGTCCGCTTCACGCGCCCACCGCCGGTGCGGTCAGCGCAAACTTCGGAATGACCACGTCGAACGCGGCGCCTTCGGTGTCGAGCATATGGTAGCTGCCCTGCATCGATCCGGTGGAAGTGGTGAGCGGGCAGCCCGACACATAGTCGTAGCTGGCGCCCGGCAGGATCAGCGGCTGCTCGCCGACGACGCCCTCGCCCTCGACGCTGTGCCGTTCGCCGCGCCCGTCGGTGATGACCCAGTGGCGGGTCAGCAGCTGGACGGCGCGCTCGCCGTTGTTCTCGATGCGGATGTGATAGGCCCAGAACCAGCGCGCCTGCGCCGGCTCCGACTGCTCCGCCAGATAACTGACGGAGACGCGCACGGTGATCCCGCGCGTCTCTGCCACATAGGGGAAGAAGGCCTTCACAGCCCCGCCGCGGTGAGCGCCTGGTCGAGATCCTCGATCAGGTCCTGCGGGTCTTCCAGCCCGACGTTGAGGCGCAGCAGCCCCTCGCCGATGCCCATCTCGACGCGCTTGTCCTCGGCGACGCTCGCATGGGTGGTGGAGGCCGGGTGCGTCATCAGCGAGCGCGAGTCGCCGATGTTGTTGCTGATGTCGATCAGCGCCAGCGCGTCGAGCAGCGCGTGCGCCTGGGCGCGCCCGCCGTCGACCTCGAACGAGAAGATCGGGCCGGCCGCATCCATCTGCGCCATCGCCAGCGCATGCTGCGGATGGCTCGGCAGGCCCGGATGGTTGATCCGCGGCACGCGCGTTTCCAGAAAGCGGCCGACCGCGAGCGCATTCTCGCTCTGGCGGCGGATGCGCAGGTCGAGCGTCTCCAGGCCCTTCAGCACCACCCAGGCGTTGAACGCCGACAGCGTCGGGCCGGTGTTGCGGGTGAAGGGCAGCAGCACGTCGTTGATGAAGGCGCTGGTGCCGGTCACCGCACCGGCGAGGACGCGGCCCTGCCCGTCCATCATCTTGGTCGCGGAATAGGCGACGACGTCGGCGCCGAACTCCATCGGCCGCTGCAGCGCCGGGGTCGCGAACGCGTTGTCCACGACCGAGACGATGCCACGCTCGCGCGCGATGCCGCACACCGCCTTCAGGTCGACCACGTCCATGGTCGGGTTGGACGGCGTCTCGAAGAAGAACACCTTGGTGTTCGGACGCGCGGCGTCGGCGAACTGCTGCGCGTCGCGGGCATCGACCACGGTGGTCTCGATGCCGAACTTGGGCAGCAGCGTGTCGGTCAGCCAGCGGCACGACCCGAACAGCGCCCGGCCGGCGACGACATGGTCGCCCTGCTGCAGCTGGCAAAGCAGCGCCGCGGTCATCGCCGCCATGCCCGACGCCATCGTCCGGCACGCCTCGGCGCCTTCCAGCAGCGCGATCCGCTCCTCCAGCATCTCCACGGTCGGGTTCTGGAGGCGGGAATAGGTCATCCCCTGCTGCTCGCCGGCAAAGCGCGCCGCGGCGTCGCCTGCCTTGTCGTAGCAATAGCCCGAGGTCAGGAACAACGCCTCGGAGGTTTCGCCGAACTCGCTGCGGGCGGTGCCGCCACGCACGGCCTGCGTCGCCGGGCGCCAGTTGCGGGTGATCGTGCGGTCTTGTCCGGTGGTACGCTTCATGGCGCTCGCTTTGCTCCCTTGAGCCCGGCCGTGCAAGCACTTGGGGCACGCCCGATGCTCCGCTCCGGGGGTATGCCGCGCCGCACCCCGCCCCTATCCCCGCTCGCGCTTCCGACCTATCAGCACGGCCATGCTCTCCCGCTTGCGCGATCGCCCGTGGACCCTGGCCCTGCTGATCGGCGCGGCCGCGCAGCTGCTGTTCTGCTATCGGCTGGGCGCCCCGTCGGTGCTGACCTTCGACGAGGTCCATTATGTCCCGGCCGCGCGAACCCTGTGGGCGCTCGCGGAGCCTGCCAATACCGAGCATCCGCTGGTTGCAAAGGAGCTGATCGGCCTCGGCATCCGCCTGTTCGGGGACAATCCGATCGGGTGGCGGGCGCTGTCGACGCTCGCGGGCACGGCCACGGTGCTGGGCGTGTTCGCGATCCTGTGGCTGCTGTTCGGCCGCGCCCGCATCGCGGTGCTGGGCGCCGTGTTCGTGCTGCTCAATCAGACCGTCTATATCCAGGCGCGGATCGCGATGCTGGAGGGGTTCCTCGGTGCGTTCGTGACCTGCGCGATCGCGGCGCTGCTGTGGGCGATGCGCAGCCCGCAAGGGCGCGTGTGGCCGCGGCTGCTGCTATCGGCGGTGCTGTTCGGCCTGTCGGTGGGCACGAAATGGGTGGCGGCGCCCTATGTCGCCTTTGCCTGCCTGCTGATCCTCTGGACCAAGTGGCGCGACCGCGACCGCTATTTTCCTGGCGTCAACGGATTCGCGGCGGTGCTGGCGCTGGGGCTGGTCAGCATCGCCACCTATTTCGCCACCTTCCTGCCGGCCTTCTTCTACCGGCTCGATCCGATGACGCTCGGCGAGCTGATCCCGTTCCAGCACTATATGTACGAGCGCCAGACGCAGCTGCTGCCGCCGCATCCCTACCAGTCCGACTGGTGGAGCTGGCCGCTGCTGATCCGCCCGATCTGGTATTTCTACGAGCCCGACGGGGGCGTGCAGCGCGGCGTGCTGCTGATCGGCAACCCGGTGATCTGGTACGGTGGCCTGGTCGCGGTGGCGGCCTGCCTATGGGCCGGGCTGCGGCGGCGCTCGGCCGCGATCGGCGGGGCGGGGCTGCTGTGGGTCGCGTCGCTGGCGCTCTGGGCGGCGATCCCCAAGTCGCTCGGCTTCTTCTATTACTACCACCTGTCCGGGATCTTCCTGTGCGTGGCGATCGCCGCGGCCTTTCACGCCTTTCCGCAGAGCCGGCGCCGCTACCTGGACGAGATCTTCCTGTTCGCGGCGCTGTTCGCCTTTTTCCACTTCTGGCCGATCCTGAGCGCCGCGCCGTTAGACGGACCGGGCGCGTTCAATCGGTGGATGTGGTTCGACAGCTGGCGCTAGGGTCCGGCAGCCCGTTCCGTTCGTGCTGAGTAGGGGCTGAGCTTGTCGAAGTCCCGTATCGAAGCATCCTTCGATACGCCATTTCGACTTCGCTCAATGGCTACTCAGGACGAACGGCTATCCTGGCGAAGTGCGCTCACGCCGCCGCCCTGCGGCCGTAGCGTCCCCAGGTGAAGCGGCTCGACAGGGCGAAGTTCCACACCGCGCCCACCAACACGCCCGCCAGCGCCGGCACCGCCCAGGCGCCGCCGCGCACGTCGTAGAGGAAGGCCGCCACGCCGACGTTGGCCACCGCCCCCACCGAGCACACCAGGCAGAAGGATACCCAGCCGTCGAGCAGCGCCCGCGCGCCCTTCAGCCGGCGGTCGCGATAGGTGAGCGCGTTGTTGAGGAAGAAGTTGAACGTCATCGCCGCGACCGTGGCCAGGATGGTGGCGGCGACGAAGCCGATCGGCGCCAGTTCGAGCAGCAGCGCCAGCAGCCCCAGGTGCACCGCTGCGCCCGCCGCGCCGATCGCGGAGAACAGCACGAAGCGCACGGGCACGATCCGCCCGAACATGCGATCGTAGAGCGCGATCAGATATTCGAGCGCCACGACATGATCGAGCTTGCTCTCGCCGGCCACGCGCGTGCGGAACACATAGGGCAGCTCCACGAAGCGCAGGGGCCGCGGGCTCGCCGTCACGATGTCGAGCAGGATCTTGAAGCCGATCCCCGACAGCGACGGCACCAGCGTCCGCACCAGCGGCGTGCGGATCGCGAAGAAACCGCTCATCGGGTCCGACAGGTCGGCCTTCAGCAGCCGGCGCGACAGCCTGGTCGCGAAGGCGGACTTGGCGACGCGGTCGGCGTCCCACTCCCCGGTGCCGCCGCCGTCCACGAAACGCGACCCGATCACCAGGTCGAGGTCCGCGTCGCCCTCCAGCGCGTCGAGCATGCGCGGCAGCAGCGTCTCGTCATGCTGGAGGTCGCCGTCGATCACCGCCACCACCGGGGCGGCGGTGGCGCACATCCCCTCGATGCACGCGGTCGACAGACCGCGCCTCCCGATGCGCTGGATCACCCGCACCCGGGGGTCGGTCGCCCCCAGCGCGCGCGCGACCTCCGCGGTGCCGTCCGGGCTGTCGTCGTCGACGAAGATCACCTCCCACGCCCGGCCTGCGAGCGCCGCCGCCAGCTTCTCCACGAGCAGCGCCACGTTGGCGCGCTCGTTGAAGACCGGGACGACGACCGCGAGCGCGAGCGCCGGGTTCACGCCAGCCGGGCCAGGATCGCGTCGGCCATTTCGGCAGTGGTGGCGGTGCCGCCCAGGTCGGGCGTCCGCACGCCCGCGGTCAGCGCGCCCTCGACCGCGCGCTCGATCCGCTCGGCCGAAGTTTCGTCGTCGAGCGAGTAGCGCAGCATCATCGCCGCCGATAGGATCGTCGCGCAGGGATTGGCCTTGCCCTGGCCGGCGATGTCGGGCGCGGAGCCGTGGATCGGCTCGTACAGCCCCTTCTTGCCCGTATCGAGCGCGGCCGAGGGCAGCATGCCGATCGAGCCGGCGCACATGCTCGCCTGGTCGGACAGGATGTCGCCGAACAAATTGCCGGTGACGATCACGTCGAACTGGCCGGGGTTGCGCACCAGCTGCATGGCGGCGTTGTCGACGTACATGTGGGTGAGGTGCACGTCGGGATATTCGGTCGCGACGCTGTTGACGACGTCGCGCCACAGCTGGCTGGTTTCAAGCACATTGGCCTTGTCGACCGAGCACAACCGCTTCTTGCGCACGCGCGCGGTCTCGAAGCCGACGCGGGCGATCCGCTCCACCTCGCGTTCGTCGTAGCTCATCAGGTCATAACCTTCGCGCAGACCTTCGAGCGTCGTGCGCCGGCCCTTTTCGCCGAAATAGACGTCGCCGTTGAGTTCACGCACGATCACCATGTCGATCGCGCCCGCAACCTCGGGCTTGAGCGCGGAGGCGTCCTCCAGCCCCGGGAACAGCTTGGCCGGGCGCAGGTTGGCGAACAGCCCCAGCTCGCGGCGCAGGCCCAGGATCGCCTGCTCGGGCCGGAACGCACGCTCGACCGCGTCGAAGCGCGGATCGCCGACCGCGCCGAACAGCACTGCATCGGCGCGCTTGGCGAGCGCCAGCGTGGCTGCGGGCAGCGGATGCCCCTCCTGCAGATAGGCGGCGCCCCCGACGGGCGCTTCCTCAAACACCAGGTCGAGCGACAAGGCCTCGAGCACGCGGCGGGCCTGGGTGACAACTTCGGGTCCGATCCCGTCTCCGGGCAACAAGGCGATCAGCGACATTCCATTCCCTTCGGCTGGGTTTCGCGAATTGCCCCGCCCGCCTCGCTCACGCAACCGCCCTTTTCAGCCTTTCGACCAGCCGTTGCCGCGCCGCCAGCGCCTCCGCCCCGCGCCCGACCAGCACGTCGCGCTCCAGGAAATGGCCGGTCAGCCGCAACGCGTCGAACAGCTGGGGCCAATCCGCCTCGCCGCCTTCGCGCAGGAAGGCGGGCAGCGGGAGCAGCCGGGTTTCATAGCCTGAAGCCGCGGCGCGGCTGACGGCGCCGCCGCTCTTGGGGCTCACAAAGGCGAGGTCCTCGTCCACGCCGGTCGCCACGCAGCGCTCCAGGTCGAGGCCGAAGCCCAGCTCCGCCAGCATCAGCAGTTCATAGCGGGCGAGTGCCGCCGCCCAGCCGCGCGCCGCCGGCGCCGCCTCCACCGCGCCGAGCACCGCCGAAAGCGCCGCGTGCAGCCGCGGATAGGGTAGCCCGTCCGGCAGGGCGGTGGCGGTGAGCGCACACGCCCATTCGATCGCGGCGGCCGCGAGAGGCTCGGCGAACAACGGCGCGCGGCTGTGGACCAGCTCGACCGTCAGCGCCGCCAGCTGCTCCTCGGTGCGCGCGCGCCATTCGCCGCGCACCAGGTTCGCCGGCTGGAGCACCGGTCGCAGCGCCCGCGATCGCCCGCCGCGGACATAGCCCGGCTGAACCCCCGCCCGCGCGGTCAGCGCCCGCACCACCGCGCCATGCTCGCCATGCCCGCGCACGGACAGCAGGATGGCCTCGGCGATCAGGTGCATGGGCGCGCCTCAGCCCTCGCAGTAATCCAGATACGACACCACGTCGTTGCTGGTCTGGAGATAGAGCCCGGCCTGGACCTCCTCCGGCTCGGCCGCCGCGCGCGCCAGCGCCTCGGCCAGCGTGCCGTAGAGGATGGTGGTGGCCACGCCCCCCTCGTCGTCGAGGTGATAGAGCCGGACGGCGACATCGTGCGAGATGGTGCGCATGGCCCTGCCATGCCGCATCGGCGGGCGGGGTGCCAGTGGCTCCGGCCCTTCTCCCGCTCCCACCCCGTTTGTCTCGAGTAGGGATCGAGCTTGTCGAGAGCCCGTATCGAGAGAGCCACAACAACCGACCTCTCGATACGCCGTCTCGACAAGCTCGACGGCTACTCGAGGCGAACGGGTATTGGGGAAGGGATGTCCCTCTACGCCGTCGCCAGCCGTGCCGCCGCGAACTCGCTGTCGGCCTTGTTGATCAGCGCGCGGTCGTCGTGGTTCCAGGGGTGGAAGCCCGGCAGGAAGAACGCGATCCACGGCCGCACCAGGCTGCGCGCCACGCCGGGCCGTCCGAACGCATAGCGGAACAGCCGCCACTTCACGCGGGGCCCGGTGAGCCCGTCCTGCTCCAAGAGGTCGAGGATGCCGCGGGTGCGGCCGCTCAGGAAGCGGGCGGTGACGATCAGCATCGCATGCGCCTTCACCACCCAGCGCCGCCAGCGGCTCCAGTCGCGGGTGGCGTGCATCCACACGTCATAGGCGACGCCCTTGTGCTCGATCTCCTCGATCGCGTGCCAGCGCCACAGGTCCGCGGCGCCCTGATCCCCGCCCTCCAGATGGCGCGGATCGGCGAGGATCGCGTGCGCCAGAATGGCGGTGAAATGCTCCAGGCACAGGGTCGCGGCCAGCGAGACGATCGGTGGACGCGCGCGGGCGATCGCCAGCTCCTCGTCCACCCGCGCCTCCAGCCGCGACACGTCATAGCCCTGCTCGGCAACGTGGCGGTTGAAGGCGACATGCTCGCGGGTGTGGATCGCCTCCTGCCGGACGAACGCGGCGATCTCGTCGGCGAGCCGCGGCGACACGCCGTCGCGGAACCGCCGCACGCTTTCGATGAAGAACGCCTCGCCCTTGGGGAAGGTGACCGACAGCGCGTTGAACAGCGCGGTTCCGATGGGATCGTCGTTCAGCCACCAGCGCCGCCGCGCCTGCCCGCGCCCGAAGCGCAGGTCGCGCGGGGTGATCGTGAGGTCCGCAGGAGTCTTTGCCTTCGCCATGAAATTCCTCCAGTCATTCTGGAGCTATGAACTACTTACATTCATGTCAATAACGCGCCGCCGCCTCTCCTCGGCGGAATCGCGGGAGGCGGCGCTCGACGCTGCCCGCGCGCTGCTGGTCGAAAGCGGCCCGCAGAGCGTTACCCTAAAGGCCGTCGCCGCGCGGATCGGCCGCACCCATGCCAACCTGCTCCACCATTTCGGCTCGGCCGCCGGGCTGCAGGAGGCGCTGGCCGAGCGCATGGCCGCGACCATCACCGCCGAGATCGGCGCGGCGGCGCTGCGGGCGCGCAGCAAGGGCGATCCGACCGAGGTGGTCGAGCTGACCTTTGATGCGTTCGGCCGCCAGGGCGCTGGGGCGCTCGCCAGCTGGATGATCCTGTCGGGCAACCACCAGCTGCTCGATCCGGTGCTGGATGCGATCCATCGCCTGGTGGACGAACTCGCAACCGACTCCGGCCTCAGCGACCTGCCGCTCGCGGACGAGACGCTGCACCTGGTGCTGATCGCGCTCGGCGACGCGCTGCTCGGCGGCGCCATGGCGAAGGCGCTGGGCCTGCCGCGCGACCGTGCCCGCACGCTTGCCCGGCAACGGCTGCTGTCCTCCTATGGCGTCCTGCACGAGGGCGGTGGATAAAAGCCCCGCGCGCACGTAAAGCGGCTTCCATGCATTTTCTCGACCAAGCCAAGATTTTTGTCCGCTCCGGAACGGGCGGCCCGGGTGCCGTGGGCTTCCGCCGCGAAAAATACATCGAGTACGGCGGCCCTGACGGCGGCGACGGCGGAAAGGGCGGCGACATCGTGTTCGAAGCCGTCCCCGGCCTCAACACGCTGATCGACTTCCGCTACACCCAGCATTTCCGGGCCCCGCGCGGCAAGGGCGGATCGGGCTCGAACAAGACCGGCGGCGGCGGCGACGATCTGGTCATCCAAGTGCCGGTGGGGACTCAGGTCCTCGCCGAGGACAAGGAGACCGTGCTGCTCGATTTCACCCGCGCCGGCCAGCGCGAGGTGTTCCTGCGCGGCGGCGACGGTGGCCGCGGCAACGCCAGCTACAAGACCTCGACCAATCGCGCGCCGCGCCAGCACGGCACCGGCTGGCCGGGTGCCGAGGCGTGGGTGTGGCTGCGCCTGAAGCTGCTCGCCGACGTAGGCCTGGTGGGCCTGCCCAATGCGGGCAAGTCGACCTTCATCAACGCCGTCACCAATGCCCAGGCGAAGGTCGGCGCCTATGCCTTCACCACCACCCGCCCGCAGCTGGGCGTGGTCAGCCACAAGATGCGCGAGTTCGTCATCGCCGACATCCCCGGCCTGATCGAGGGTGCGGCGGAAGGCGCGGGCATCGGCGACCGCTTCCTGGGGCATATCGAGCGCTGCCGCGTGCTGCTGCACCTGGTCGACGCCAACGACGCCGACGTGGCCGAAAGCTATCGCATCGTGCGCGACGAGCTCGAGAATTACGGCGCGGGCCTGACCGACAAGCGCGTGATCGTCGTCCTCAACAAGATCGACACGCTCGACGACGAACTGATCGCCGCCCTTTCGGCTGAGCTGGAAGAGGCGAGCGGCGCGCCGGTGATCCCGATGTCGGGTGCCAGCGGCGTCGGCGTCGACTGGGTGCTCGACCAGCTGATCGAGCTGATGGACCCGGAGAACCCGCAGGTCGACGACAGCGACGACGGCGAGGACCCGATCGAATGGTCGCCGATCTGACGCGCGCCTGATCCCATGTCGCTGTTCGCCCCCGCCGCCTGCCCGCGCCTGGTGGTCAAGGTCGGCTCCGCGCTGCTGGTCGACGCCGGCGGCGCGGTCCGGCGCGACTGGTTAGGCGGCCTGGCCGCGGACATCGCCGAGCGTCACGCCGCGGGCCAGCAGGTGATCGTCGTCTCCTCCGGGGCGATCGCGCTCGGCGCCCGGCGGCTGGGGCTGCCCAAGGGCGGCCGCGCCAGCCTGGAGGATGCGCAGGCTGCCGCCGCCACCGGGCAGATCGCGCTGTCGGGCGCATGGGCCGAGCTGCTCGCCGACCGGGGCCTCACCGCCGCGCAGCTGCTGGTGACTCTGGACGACCTGGAGCAGCGCCGCCGCTACCTGAACGTCGCCGCGACGCTCGGCCGGCTGCTGACGCTGGGCGTCGTGCCGGTGGTGAACGAGAACGACAGTGTCGCCACGGAAGAGATCCGCTTCGGCGACAACGACCGGCTCGCCGCCCGCGTCGGTCAGGCGGCGGGAGCCGACGGGGTGGTGCTACTTTCCGACATCGATGGGCTCTACGACCGCAACCCCACCCATGATCCGGACGCGCGCTTCATCGAACGCGTCGAGCACATCGACGCGGCGGTGGAGGCGATGGCCGACAGCCGCTCCGCCTCCGGCATGGGATCGGGCGGCATGGTGTCCAAGGTGCAAGCGGCCAGGATCGCGACCGCCGTCGGCGCGCACCTCGCCATCGCCTCGGGCCGCGTCGATCGCCCCCTCTCGCGCTTCGCGGACACCGGCCGCGGCACCGTGTTCGTCGCCCGCCCCGCCCAGCCCGCGCGCAAGGCATGGCTGCAAGGACGCCTCGTCGCGTGCGGGACCATCCACATCGACGCCGGTGCGGCGCGCGCGCTCCAGGACGGGCGCAGCCTCTTGCCGGCCGGCGCCACCCGCGTCGAAGGGCGGTTCGCGCGCGGCGACCTGGTCATGATCCTGGATGAGGCTGGGCAGCCGGTCGCACGAGGCCTCAGCGAATATGACGCGGACGAAGCAGCCCGTATCGTCGGCCGCCGCAGCGACGAACTCGACGCGATCCTCGGCCACGCACCGCGCGCCGCGCTGGTCCACCGCAACCATATGGTGGTCGCATGAGCATCCTCGCGATCACCGGCGCCACCGGCTTCGTCGGCCGCCGCACCCTCGCGCTCGCGCTGGAGGCGGGACACAGCGTGCGCGCCCTTACCCGCCGACCGCAGCCAGCGCAGGCGGGTGTCACCTGGGTCCAGGGCGCGCTCGATACGCCCGACGCGCTTGCCGATCTGGTGCGCGGCGCCGATGCGGTGATCCACATCGCCGGGGTGGTGAACGCACCGACGCCGGAGGGCTTCACCCGCGGCAACATCGGCGGCACCCAGGCGGCGCTCGCCGCGGCCGAAGCTGCTGGCGTGCGGCGCTTCGTCCACGTCTCCTCGCTCGCCGCGCGCGAGCCGGGCCTTTCGCAATACGGCCGCTCCAAGGCAGGGGCCGAGGACGCGGTACGCGCCTCCCCGCTCGCCTGGACGATGGTGCGCCCGCCCGCCGTCTACGGCCCCGGCGACCTGGAGATGCTGGAGCTGTTCCGCGCCGCGCGCTTCGGCGTGCTGCCGATGCCGCCGGCCGGGAGGCTGTCGCTGATCCATGTCGACGACCTCGCCCGGCTGCTGCTGGCGCTGGCCGGGCAGGACACCGGCCGCAAGGTCTACGAACCGGACGACGGCACGCCCGGCGCCTGGACGCACACCGGCTTTGCCCGCGCGATCGGCACAGCCGTCGGTCGCCGCGTGCTGCCCCTGTCGCTTCCCGCCGGCGTGCTGCGGCTGGGCGCGCGGCTCGACCGGCTGGCGCGCGGGGACAAGGCGAAGCTCACCCCGGACCGCGCCGCCTATATGTCGCATCCCGACTGGACTTCGTCGCCCGATGCGCAGCCGCCCGAAGCGCTGTGGCGCCCGCGGATCGCGACCGCCGACGGTCTCGCCGCCACCGCGGCATGGTATCGCGCCAACCGGCTGCTATAGAGCGCCAAAATCGTGCCGGATTTCTGCGCCACGCAGCCCAGGAACCGCCTCTTCTGCAAAGGACGCCCTGTGAGCGATCGCGCCGCCATCTTCGACACCGTCTCCCGCCTGATCGAGCCGTTCAACAAGAAGGGCGTGCCGCTGAGCGAGACCACCACCTTCGCGGGCGACCTCGAATGGGACAGCCTGACCGTGATGGACTTCGTGGCGGCCGTCGAGGACGAGTTCGACATCCTCATCACCATGAACATGCAGGCGGAGATCGAGACCGTCGGCCAGCTCACCGACGCCGTCGCCAAGCTCAAGCAGGACTAACGCCGTTCGGGCGAACCGGCGCGCGCCGGAACCGCCCGATGGTGTTCCCGGGAAAACACAGATGACCGAAGCCGCCGCCACCCAGCACCAGCTCCCCGTCGATCCGCCGGCCGCCGCGCCGGAGCGTGACCTGATGAGCAAGTTCGACGCGCTGATCGCCGAACGCCAGGCGCTGATCGACACGGGCGTGACCGATCCGTTCGCGATCGTCATGGAGCAGGTGAAGTCGCCGACCGAGGCAGTAATCGCCGGCCGCGACACGATCCTGCTCGGCACCTACAACTACATGGGCATGACGTTCGACCCGGACGTGATCCAGGCCGGCAAGGATGCGCTCGACCAGTTCGGATCGGGCACCAACGGCAGCCGCATGCTCAACGGCACCTTCCGCGACCATATGGAAGTCGAGCAGGCGCTGCGCGACTTCTACGGCGTGTCGGGCGCGATCGTATTCTCGACCGGCTACATGGCCAATCTCGGCATGATCTCGACGCTGGCCGGCAAGGGCGACTACGTTATCCTCGACGCCGACAGCCACGCCTCGATCTACGACGGCTGCAAGCAGGGCTATGCCGAGGTCGTCCGCTTCCGCCACAACGACATCGCCGATCTCGACAAGCGGCTCGGCCGCCTGCCCAAGGACGCCGGCAAGCTGGTGGTGCTGGAGGGCGTCTACTCGATGCTCGGCGACGTCGCGCCGCTGAAAGAGATGGTCGCCGTCGCCAAGAAGCATGGCGCGATGGTGCTGTCGGACGAAGCGCATTCGATGGGCTTCTACGGCCCCAACGGCCGCGGCGTGTACGAGGCGCAGGGCTGCGAGGGCGACGTCGACTTCATCGTCGGCACCTTCTCCAAGTCGGTCGGCACCGTCGGCGGCTTCTGCGTGTCGAACCACCCGAAGTTCGAGGCGATCCGGCTTGCCTGTCGCCCGTACATCTTCACCGCCTCGCTGCCGCCGAGCGTGGTCGCAACGGCCGCCGTCTCGATCCGCAAGCTGCAGCACGCCCATGAAAAGCGCGCCCGCCTGTGGGAAAGCGCGCGGACGCTGCACGCCGGCCTCAAGGACATGGGCTTCCGCCTCGGCACCGAGACGCCCGATTCCGCGATCCTCGCGGTGATCCTGGAGGACCAGACCCAGGCAGTGGCGATGTGGCAGGCGCTGCTGGAGGGCGGCCTCTACGTCAACATGGCCCGCCCGCCCGCCACCCCGGCCGGCACCTATCTGCTGCGCTGCTCGCTGTGCGCCGAGCACACGCCCGAGCAGATCCAGAAGGTGCTGGGCATGTTCCAGGCGGCCGGCAAGGCGGTCGGCGTTCTCGCGTAAGGCACTCCACCCGCCTTTCCTGTACCCCGGCGAAGGCCGGGGCCCAGTTGGGAAGGCGCGTGTTGCGTTGCGCTCCCTCGCCAAGACCTTCGCACCTGTACCCCGGCCTTCGCCGGGGTACAGCTTCTCCTTCGCGTCACTCGAACGCGCATCTTCGTCCGCATGACGGGTGGTGGACTGCGCAGGACCAACACCGATCGAGGGGCTGGCACAGGCCCGCCCCTCCGCTATAGCTGCGGGATTCCTGCAACCGCCCTCGAAAGCACATCGCCCCCCGCATGAAGTCGATCGATCGCTACATGGCGCGGCTCATCGCGGTGCCGCTGTTCTCGACGCTGATCATCGCGGCGATGCTGCTGGTGCTCGACCGCATGCTGCGGCTGTTCGACTTCGTGGCATCCGAAGGCGGGCCGGTGAGCGTCGTGTGGCGAATGCTCGCCAACCTGCTGCCCGAATATCTCGGCCTTGGCATCCCGATCGGGCTGATGCTCGGCGTGCTGCTCGCCTTCCGGAAACTCGCGACCACGTCGGAGCTCGACGTGCTGCGCGGCGTCGGCATGAGCTACGGCCGGCTGCTGCGCACGCCGTACTTCTACGCGATCGCGCTGGCGTTGCTGAACCTGACCATCGTGGGCTTCGTCCAGCCCTGGGCGCGCTACAATTACGAGGGGCTGCGGTTCGAACTGCGCTCGGGCGCGCTCGGCGCGTCGATCAAGATCGGCGAGTTCACCAACCTCGGCAACCGCATGACTCTGCGCATAGAGGAAAGCCATGAGGGCGGCGCCGAGCTGCGCGGCATCTTCGTGCGGGTGGCGCGGCCGAACGGCGGCTGGCTGGCGGCGACCGCCGAGCGCGGCCAGTTCCTCGGCACCGACGACCCCAACACCATCATCTTCCGCCTGACCAACGGCACGCTGCTGCACGACCAGCCGGGCTTTCGCACGCCGCGGGTCCTGAGCTTCAGCTCGCACGACCTGCCGATCGACCTGCCCAAGTTCGGCAATTTCCGCGCCCGCGGCGGCCGCGATCTCGAACGCACGCTGCCGGAGCTCGCGATCATCGGCCGCGACCAGGGCGAGACGCCGGAGACGCGCGCCAGCGCGCGGGCGAACTTCCACTTCCGCCTGGTGGAGGTGGCGACCATGTTCCTGCTGCCGATGCTGGCGCTGGCGCTGGGGGTCCCGCCCAAGCGTTCGACCTCGGCACTGGGCGTGTTCCTGTCGATCGTGATGATCGTCACCTATCACAAGGTGAACGAATATGCCGAAGCCTTCGGATCGCTCGGCCGCGTCGATCCGGCGATCGCGCTGTGGGGGCCGTTCCTGATCTTCGCCGGGCTGGTGTTCTGGATGTACTATACGATCGCCCATGTGCCGGGCGGCCAGCCGATCGGCGCCCTGGAACGCGTGTTCGACAAGGGGCTGAAGGCATTGGTGCGCTTCCTGCCCGGCCGCCGCCGGCGGGAGAAAAGGGCATGAAGGCCAACTCCCCCTTCCCGTCCAAGACGATCGCGCTCTACATGGTGCGGCTGTTCCTGGTGCGCACCTTCGGCATCCTCGCCGCCCTGGTGCTGGTGCTCCAGGCGCTCGACCTGCTGAGCGAAAGCGCCAAGATCCTGGCCTATCCCGGCAACACCGATGCGCAGGTCTGGCACTACGTCTCGATGCGCATGCCGCAGATCATCGCGCGCTTCCTGCCCTTCTCGGTGCTGCTCGGCACGATCCTGACGCTGATGCAGCTCAACCAGAACAGCGAAGTCATCTCGATGAAGGCGTCGGGGCTGTCGGCGCACCAGGTGCTCGCCCCGCTGCTGGTCGCGAGCCTCGGCGTGGCGGCCATCTCCTTCCTGTTCAACGACCGCATCGTCTCGCGCGCGACGGCCACGCTCACTCAGTGGGAGAAGGTCGACTACGGCCCCCTGCCGGTCGACAGCGGCGAGCGCGGCAACGTGTGGGTACGCGACGGCGCCAACCTGATCCGCGTCGATCGCATCCAGGGGCGCGGCAATGCCGCCGTGCTGCGCGGCATCACCGTCTATGAACGCCAGGGCGGCCGGCTGCTGTCGATCCTGACCGCCAAGCAGGGCCGGTTCAACGGGCGCGAGTGGCGCGTGGACGGCGCAACCCGCTTCACCGTCGCCACCGGCAAGATGGAGCAGCTCGGCACGCTGCACGCCGCCTCGGGCGTACGGCCGGACCAGTTCACGCTCGCCTCGGTGGACCCGGACAGCCTCTCCTTCCGCGCGCTGCGCGACGCGATCGCCGATCTCGAGGCCGCCGGCCGCCCGACCAAGGCGCTCGACGGCGCGCTGTGGCACAAGCTGTCGAGCCCCTTGTCGTCCGTGCTGATGCCACTGCTGGGCGCGGTCGCCGGCTTCGGCGTGGCGCGTTCGGGCCGGCTGTTCGTGCGCGCGGTGATCGGCATGGCACTCGGCTTCGCCTATTTCGTCGCCGACAATTTCGCGCTCGCGATGGGCAATCTCGGCGCCTACCCGCCGTTCCTCGCCGCTTGGGCGCCCTTCCTGCTGTTCCTGCTGATCGGCGAACTGGTGCTGATCCGGACGGAGGAATAGCGGCTCAATCCTCCCCCGGAGGGCACGACCGCCGAGTGCCTCGGCGGTACCCACCCCCTGCCCCTCCCTTCCAGGGAGGGGAGTTGTTGCGTCGCTGAAGCTCATCTTCTCCCCTCCCTGGAAGGGAGGGGCCGGGGGTGGGTTGGCGAGCGAAGCGAAGCCGCTCTACGCTGGCCCCATGCTCCGCCGCGTCGATCCAACCCTAACCGCCCGAGCCCGCGACCTGCGCAACAACCCGACAGAGGCGGAGCTTGCGATCTGGCACCGCATCGCCCGCTATCGCCCGGCGTTCACCCGACAGTTGATCATCGCACCGTTCATCGTCGATCTCGCCTGCCGTCAGGCTCGGCTGGCGGTGGAGCTGGATGGCAGCCAGCATCTCGACGCCGTGGAGGCGGATGCGCGCCGGACAGCGTACCTGGAAGCGCAGGGCTGGCGCGTCCTGCGGCTGTGGAATGCGGAGGTGCTCGCCAATACGGACGGCGCCGTTCGGCACATTCTGGAGAAGACCGCCGAGTGCCTCGGCGGTACCCACCCCCAGCCCCTCCCTTCCAGGGAGGGGAGGAACAGAAGGCCGCGCTGGAGCTAGCCCATACGAAAAGGGCGGCCCCTTGGACCGCCCTCTTCATTCTCGCTCGCCCTCAGCGCCGGACCATCGTGCTCCGACCGATCCGGTGCATCAGTCCCAGCGCACTGCGGTAGCTCGCCTTGTGATACGGCGAACCCTCTTCCAGCACAGCGCTCAGCCGGCGGTGTGCCTCGCCCAGCGAGTGATAGGGCAGGCTCGGCAGCAGGTGGTGGAGCGCGTGGTAGCGCAGACCCACCGGCGCCCACAGGCCCGGCAACAGCGACGGCGGCGGCACGTTCACCGAGTCCAGATACTGGGCGGTCACCGTCATCTGCTCGCCCTCATTCTCCCACAGGTGCGCGACCAGCGTGCGGACCTGGTTGAGCAGCGCCACCGCCGAACCGATACCCAGGCCGATCAGGAAGCCGCGCATCGGGATCACGCCGGTCGCGACCAGCGCCACCAGCGCGATCGCCCACACGCTCGCCGCGGCATCGAGGCGGTCGAACAGCACCCGCTGCTCGCCGGCCGGGATGCGGCGGCGGAAGGCGGGGTTGATGGACAGCGAGGAATAGCGCGCGATCACCAGGTCGCGCAGCTTGGGCGAGAGCCACGACAGCGGCGACAGGATCGCGAAGCGGATCAGGAGGCCGATCGGCGCGAGCAGCGACACCAGGATGAACACCGGCAGCGTCCACGGCTTCATCAGCGCGAGCGGCAGGTATTCGGGATCGTCCGCGGTGCCATAGCGCGTCTTGGCATGGTGCAGGTTGTGCACGCCCTCATACATGAAGGACGGCACCAGCATCGGGATGCCGGCGATCAGGTTCCAGCCGAGGCGGAAGCCCGGCAGCGCCGAATGCTTCATGTGGCTGACTTCGTGGATGAACAGCAGCGCGCGGTACAGCGCGAGCACCGACACCACCGCCGCCAGCACCGTAACCAGCGTCGAGGAGGCGAGCACCGCCACCACCAGCGCGCCATAGCCCAGCACCGCCGAACCGATCAGGTCGCCCCAGTAGAAGGCGCGGTTCGGCGTGTTGAGGTCGCGCGTCAGCTCGGCCGCCGTGCGCAGCATCGTCTTGTCGTCGAGGATGCGCGGCCTGGGCTGAACGACGCGGGCGTCCGCCGATCCGGCGGCTTCCCGCGAAAGGGCAAGCGTGGGTTCCATGACCTGTTCCATAGCGCTGAGATAGTGGCGACAGCGTGGCATGTGTAGGCACCGGACTGTGCCGGCTTGATGACTTGAATCAATCACTGTGACGTGCCCGCTCGATCCCTCCCCTCGCCTTCCGGGTCCCGCGACGCTACACGCGGCGCATTCCATTCTTCCGGAGGCATGCGTGGCCACCCAACCGACGATCCGTCCCGTCCAGTCGAAGGCGGACCGCAAGGCATTCATCGACCTGCCCTTCCGTCTCTATGCGAACGATCCGCACTGGGTCCCACCGCTCAAGAGCGAAGTGGCCGGGCAGATCGATCCCAAGAAGAACGGCTGGTTCAGCCACGCCGAGGTGCAGCTGATGCTGGCCGAGCGCGACGGCAAGGTGGTGGGGCGCATCTCCGCCCACCTCGACACGCTCGCCCTCACCATGCCAGCCGAACAGGGTTTTGGTCCCGGCACCGGCTTCTGGGGCATGTTCGAGGCGGAGGATGCCGCGACCGCCGCTACCCTGATCGCCGCGGCCGAGGCATGGCTGCGCGGCAAGGGCATGACGCGCGCCGTCGGCCCCGTGAGCCTGTCGGTCTGGGAAGAACCGGGCCTCTTGGTGAAGGGCCACGACCAGGACCCGACCGTGCTGATGGGCCACCACCGGGCCGAGTATCAGGCCTGGGTGGAAGCCGCCGGCTACCAGCCCGCCAAGCAGCTCGTCACCTATGAGCTGGACATCACCCAGTCGTTTCCGCCGATCGTCAACCGCATCATCCAGTCGGGCGAGAAGAACGACCGCATCCGCATCCGCAAGGTCGACAAGTCGCGGTTCGACGAGGAAGCGGCCGTGATCCTGGGCATCCTCAACGATGCCTGGTCCGACAACTGGGGGTTCGTGCCGCTCACCCAGCCCGAGATCGACGACGTCGGCAAGAAGCTGAAGCCGATCGTGTTCGAGGACCTGATCCGCATCGCGGAGCTGGACGGGCAGCCGGTGGCGTTCATGATCACGCTTCCGGACATGAACGAGGCGATCAAGCCGCTGAACGGCTCGCTCCTCCCGTTCGGCTGGGCCAAGCTGCTGCTGTGGCTGCGCCGGCCCAAGGTACGGACGATGCGCGTTCCGCTGATGGGGGTGGTGAAGCGGCTGCAGTCGTCGCGGATGGCGAGCCAGCTGGCCTTCATGATGATCGAATATATCCGCCGCGATGCCGTTGCCCATTATGGCGCTTCGCGCGGCGAGATCGGCTGGATCCTGGACGACAACCAAGGGATGATCGCGATCGCCGATGCGATCCAGAGCCGCATCAATCGCGTCTATCAGGTCTATCAGCGCACGCTGTAGCGCTGGTCGGCGGTGCCGGGGGCGGGCCCTGCCCCCGGCGCACCGTCTTTCTTAGCGCGGCAGATAGTCGAGCGGATCGACGCCGTCGCGCAGCCAGTCTTCGCGGGTCTGGCACTGGCGGCGCGGCAGCCGCGAACCGGTGACTTCCGTCTCGGCGCAGTAGCGGGTCTCGCGCTTCGCCTTGGTGCCCGACGGCGTGCTCGCGGTGTCGACGCTCTCGGTGGTGGTGGTGGCGGGAGCCGGCACGGTGCGGGGCTCGGCCATGGCCGGGGCTGCGACGGTGGCAACGCCCAGGACGAGGGCAGCGGCGGCGGCAACAACACGGATGGTCATGATCTTTCTCCCTGACTAGGCAGCCACTTGGCTGACAAACAGGGTAGTGCATCATGCGTGCCAAACAGCGGCGCCATGGGTTTTCAAAGACTTAGCTCGACCGGCCTCCGGCCCTGGCGTCTTTCGCCGCCGAACCATGGTGGATTTCACCGACAGGTGGCGCGGTTTCCAAGGGAACGTTTCCATTGTCCCTACTTGGTCGGACAGTGGCGCTCCCTCGGCCCTGTGATAGGCGTTGGCGGCAACAACAGCAGGTCGCCATGCCCAGTCACATCGCGCTCTTGCGGGGGATCAACGTCGGCGGCCATCGCCGGGTGCCGATGGCCGAGTTGCGGATGGTGGCGCAGGAAATCGGCTTCCGGGACGCCCGCACCCATGTGGCAAGCGGCAACCTGGTGTTCGCAAGCGACGTGCCTGCTCGCGGGGCGGAGGCGGTTCTCGAACAGGCGCTCGAACGGCGCTTCGGCTTTGCGGTGGACGTGATCGCGCGGTCGGCGACCGAATGGCGGGCGTATCTGGTCGACCATCCTTTCGCGGCCGAAGGCGAAGGGGAGCCGAACCTGGTGATGCTCTGCATCGGCAAGCAAGCGGCGACACTCGCCGATGCCGCCGCGCTGCGCAGCCGTGCCGCGGCGCGGGAGCGGGTCGAGCTTCGCGGGGACGCGCTGTGGCTCTACTTCGGCGACGGCGCCGGCCGCTCGAAGATGGGACTGGGCCCGGGCGCCGGCATCTGGACGACCCGCAACCTGCGCACGGTGCGCACCATCGCCGGCATGCTCGACTAGGTCGTAGACCCTTGGGGACGCTCCGTTGCGGACGCTCACGAGATAGCCTCAGGACTCAAGGCACCGCGGGCGGCAAGCGGGTGCAAGCCGCCGCGCCTGGGCATCAGTCCAGCTTTTCTAGAGCACGGTCGTAGACCTTCAGCAGGTCCTCCCCCGTCTGAACGGTGGTGGTCGCGTACATCCGGTTGAGGCGGATCGCGCGTTGCGTCTCGGCCACCTGCTCCTTGCTCATCGAGGTCGGATCGTCAGCCATGGTGGCCGCCATCTCGACATAGGGCTTGCGCGCTTCTTGCTGGAGCCCGTTGAAGGTGCGGCTGGCGGAATAGGCCAGCGCCAAGGCCTGCGCTTCGTCGTAGGGCATGTGGGCCAGAGCTTGCGTAGCGACCGTGCTTTCCCAGGCTGCAGTACGCATCTCGGTGAAATCGATGTTGATGGCGATGTTTTCGCCAGCCGCCTTTTCACCAGCGGATTCAGACTGAAGATACGCCGACATGCGGTTCAGGCCGGCCACGGCGCTGCGTTCGGTCGCCAGCGCCTTTTCCAGGCCGTTGCGGTTGTCCTCGAGCTCCCGACGAAGGTTCGCACGGGCCTGCTCCACCAGTTCCTGATGGTGCAAGGCTTCCACCCCCGCCTCCAGGCTCAGCGCGATCAGGATGCCGACGGTGATGGTGCTGATTTCCGCCAGGAATTCGCGCACCGAATGCGGCATCTTCGGAATATGAACGTGCACTGCGATTGCCCCCCATTCGCGTAACGAGGGCGGCATCGCAGCGGTCCGGGGCGCGGGTCAAGCCGCTTTTCGTTCGGCGTCCAGGCCGTCCGGTGCTGTGTGGATCGCCCCTGGCCGGCGAGCGGAGTCCGAGCCCTCCCCCGACTGGATCGATCGCTGCGGCGGAGAGACCCTCTGCGATCGAGCGGACCCCGCAGCAGCGCTCCACTCCAAAGGGCTCGCTGCGGACGTGACGCTCGGGCGAAGGCGGTGTAGGGACGGCTTGCCGGAAATAGAGCAGCAGGCTGGTAGCCCCTGCGCCCGCATCGCGGGTTCTTCCCTGCCACGGCGTCGACCTGACCCGGTCAGCGGCGCTGCGCTCAAACAAGCCCGCCCGCTGATCCAGCGCACGGAGCGTCCCCTGAACTACGTCTTTCTCGCCATCGCGATCCTCTCCGAGGTGATCGGCACCACATTCATGAAGCAGTCCCAGGGCTTCACCAAGCTCGCGCCCAGCCTGATCACGGCCGTGGCCTACGCAGTTGCCTTCTTCTGCCTTTCACAGACGCTCAAGACGATCCCGACCGGCATCGCCTATGCGATCTGGTCCGGGGTGGGGATCGTCTTGATCGCCACCGTCGCCGCAGTGTTCCAGGGGCAGAAGCTCGACGCGCCTGCAATGGTCGGCATGGGCCTCATCATCTGTGGCGTGGTCGTGATGAACGTCTTCTCGAAAGCCGCAGTGCACTAGGACAAGGGCGGCGGATGCTCGACGTCCGCTCCATCCCCGCTCAGCCGTCGACCTGGTCACGCTGGCGGACGGCGCCGGCAGGCGTCAGAAGCGGCGGGCGATCCCGGCGTAGAGGCGCAGGTCCGGCGTGTCGTGGTTGAGGCCGAAGGCGGTGCCGACATCGAGCTGCGTGTCGTCGTTCGCCATCCACGCCAGCGCGAGCGCGCCGCGGACAATGGTGGCGGGTTCGACCGGATCGTCGTCGCGCCGCACCTCGCCTTCCAGCGTGGTGGAGAGCGCGTCGGTGAGCTCCAGTTCCAGGCCGAGGACGTTGCCATAGGCCAAGTGCCGGCCGCGGCCGTCCTCGTCGACCTCGGCCGCCACCTCCGGCGTCAGCTCCAGCGTGAGCGTGTCGCCGAGCGCATAGGCGACGGGCACGATCAGGCTCGCGCCCCAGTCGCCGCCACCGATCGGCTGGCGACCGACCGGAAGCGTCACCGACGGCTGCACCGCCCAGGAAAAGCCGGAGCCGTCCGGATTGGCGAGGTTCACGCGCGCGCCGAGCGTGACATCCCCGACGCGGTCCTTGCGCTCCGTTTCGCCAAGCACCCGGTCGCGGGTCACGTCGCGGCCATAGGGCTGCCATTCCAGCTGCAGTTCGGCGCGGTCGCTGACGCCGAAACGTAGCAGCGTGTCGGCGACGAGCAGCGTGTCGGTGCGCTCCTCGGCGCTGCGATCATGCTCCCAGTCGGCCAGCGCCGTCTCGACCGAGAGGGTGCCCTTCTCGACTACGCACGGGTTTTCGCCCAGGCCCGGGCGCGTCGGGCAATAGTCCCGCGCCTGGGCAGCCACGGGCACCAGCAGCGCGGCCGCGAGTGCGGCCCCGGCGATCCGCCTCAACGCAGGCGCACCCAGGTCGGCGCGTGGTCGCTCGCCTTCTCGCGGCCGCGATAGTCCTTGTCGACGCCGGCGTCCTGCATCCGGTCGGCCGCGATCGGGCTCAGCAGCAGGTGGTCGATTCGAAAGCCCGCGTCGCGCTGCCAGGCGCCGGCCTGATAGTCCCAGAAGGTCCACACGCCGCCCTTGGGGAAGCGGGTGCGCAGCGCGTCGGTCCAGCCCTGCGCCACCAGCGCGCGATAGCCCTGGCGCGATTCCGGCTGCATCAGCGCGTCGCTCGCCATCGCCCGCACCGAATAGACGTCGTCGTCGTTGGGGATGACGTTGTAGTCGCCCGCCAGCACCACCGGCCGTTCCTCGGCCAGCAGCGCGCGCGCGCGATCGGACAGGCGCTCGATCCAGCGCAGCTTATAGTCGAACTTGGGGCCGGGCACCGGATTGCCGTTGGGCAGGTAGATCGACGCGATCACCACCCCGTCGACCTCGGTCTCCAGATAGCGGCTGTGCTCGTCCTCCGGCTCGCCGGCAAGGCCGCGCTGCCGCTCGATCGGGTCGGCGCCCCTGGCGAGCACCGCGACGCCGTTGAACCCCTTCTGCCCATGCCAGACGGCGCCATAGCCCGCCGCGCGGATCTCTGCCTCCGGGAAGGTCTCGTCGCTCGACTTGAGCTCCTGCAGGCAGACGACGTCGGGCGTCTGCTCGGCGAGATACTCCAGCAGGCGCGGCAGGCGCGCCTTGATGCCGTTGACGTTGTAGGTGACGATGCGCACGCTTGGGCGTCAGATCGAGAAGCTGGTGCCGCAGCCGCAGCCCGACGCGGCATTGGGGTTCTCGACCTTGAACGCGGCGCCGCCCAGCGACTCCACGAAGTCCACCTGCGCGCCGCGTACCAAATCCAGGCTCATCGAATCGACGACCAGCCGGACGCCGTCGGTCTCGGTGACGCTGTCATCGCCCTCCGGACCATCGGCCAGACCGAAGCGGTACTGGAAGCCGGAACAGCCCCCGCCCTCGACGGACAGGCGCAGGATGGCGGGCTTGCCCTGACGCGCGGCGATCGCGGCGACACGGGCCGCGGCGGATGGCGTCAGGCCGACTTCGGAAACAGGGATGGTGGCCATGGGCCGGAGATAAGAGGTACGGGGGCCATCGGCAACCATGGTCGCCGTGGCCCCTCTCCTCTCCGTCTCGTGAAATCGTCGATCAGTTCGCCGGGCCGCCGACGGCCTGCTGGCGGTTGCGCGCCGCGCGATCCTGCGCCGCCAGCAGCTGGTCGCCTGCCTGCAGATAGGGGATCGGGTTCACGGCGGCGCCGTTGATGCGCACTTCGTAGTGAAGGTGGCTGCCGGTCGAGCGGCCGGTCGAGCCCATCAGGCCGATCAGCTGGCCGCGGCGCACGCGGCTGTTCGGGCCGACCAGGATCTTCGACAGGTGGCCATAGCGGGTCTGGATGCCCTTGCCGTGGTTCAGCTCGACCAGGTTGCCGTAGCCGCCGGCGCGCTGCGCGCGGCCGACGATGCCGTCGGCGGTGGCATAGACCGGCGTGCCGATCGGCCCCGGAAGGTCGATGCCGGCGTGCATCGCGGCGGTGCCGCGGAACGGGTCCGAGCGGACGCCGAAGTTGCTCGACAGCTTGATGTTGTCGACCGGCTGGAGCGACGGGATCGCGATCGCCGCCTGCTCGAGCGTGTCGAGCTTCTTCCAGGTCATGAACAGGTTGCGGAACTGGGCATCGGCCTCGTTCGACGCTGCGGTCACGGCGGCGGCCTCGGTCGTGCTCACCGGCTCATAGGGGCCGCCCATGGCAAGCTTCTCGGGGCGCAGGCCCAGCTTGCGGAGCTGCTTGGCGGTCTCGGCATAGCGCTCGGCGGTGACTTCCTGCGCCTTGGCGGCAAGCTCTGCCTGGCGCTGCTCGGCGCGCTGGAGCGGCGCGGTCACGTTCGCGACCGCCTTGCTGCCCTGCGGCAGGGGGGCGAGCGCGGCGTCGGCGAGTGCTGCCGGATCGCCCTCGCCGGTCAGCACTGCGGCGATCATCGCCTGGCGCTGGTCGATGCGGGCGGCATGGGCAGCGGCGACCTGGCGCAGCTCGGCGACATTGGCCTCCATCGCGCGGACCCGCTGCCGCATCTGGGCGACGGTGGCGGCCTGTTCGGCCTGCGGGGTGAGGCCGGCTGCCGCTGCGGTGTCCACCGCGGCGTTGGCGACGCCATAGCCCGAGAAGCCGATGGTCAGCGCAGCGGCGGTCGCGGCAAGCGCCTGGGTGCGGGCAGCGATGCGGACCCGGCGGCCGGAGCGGCCATCGTGCAGAATGAAATCGCGGAAAGTGAAGAAACGACGGAACCGCTTAGCAATCGCGGCGTTGGCTGAGACGACGTTGCTGATGGTCATACTGAGTCCGGCGATCCAAGTTTCGCGAACGGTTTCAGGCCGTTCGCCCTTCATCGATGTCTCAGCTGCAGCCCCTCCGCGCTTTGACGAGCCTTGATTGGCCCGACGCGTCAGCTTTCTGCAAGCGGCTCATAATAATCCCGCGTCAGACCGGCACACGCGCGCGCTGAATCGTTGAACGGTGGCTTAACGGCCCCGCGGAAGTGCCGCCGCACCAGCGCCTGCCAATGCGGCGCGGGAATGATCCGTTCGATTTTACAACGATGTTGGAACCATCGGGTGCCGGCCGAAACATGCCGGATTTCATCGGTGTAGATGCGGTGGAGGATGCGCGCCGTCGCCTCGTCGCCGCCCGCCCGCGCCCGCTCCACGGTGGCCGGGGTGACGTCCAGGCCACGCGCTTCCAGCACCATCGGCACCACCGCCAGGCGCGCCAGCGCATCGTGCGCGGTCTCGATCGCGGCGTCCCACAGCCCGTCGTGCGCCGGCAGCGCGCCATAGTGGCTGCCGAGCTGCCGGAGCCGCCGTTCGAGCACGGCGAAGTGCATCGCCTCGTCCGCGCCCACGCCAATCCAGTCGTCGGTGAAGCCCCGCGGGAACTCCGCCCCGAAGCGCCCGGCGGCGTCGAACGCCAGGTCGATCGCCACGAACTCGATGTGTGCGAGGGCGTGCAGCAGCGCCAGCCGCCCGCGCTCCGACCCGCCCTTGCCGCGCTTGGGCATGCGGTTAGGCGGCAGCAGCTCCGGCCGCTCGGGCCGGCCCGGCCGCTCCGGCATGGCGACGTCGAACGCGAATTCCAGATCGCCGCGCCGCCACGCCCGTGCCGCCGCCCGCGCCCGCTTCACCTTGGTGCGCGGATCGGCGGTCTCCAGCACCGCGCGGCAGGCCTGGGCGATGCTCGTCATCCGGCCGCCTTCATCGCGCGGGCAGCGGCCAGCACCGCCTCGGCATGGCCGGGCACCTTCACCTTGCGCCACGCCTGCACCAGCCGCCCCTCGCCATCGAACAGGAAGGTCGCGCGCTCGATCCCCATGTAGCTGCGGCCATAGAGCTTCTTCTCGCCCCAGACGCCGAACGCCTCGCACGCCGCACCCTCGTCGCTCGCCAGCCGCACCGCCAGCCCGTGCTTGGCGACGAACCGCTCGAGCTTGGCAGGGGCGTCCTTGGACACGCCGATCACCTCGACCCCTGCGGCGCGGAACTGCGGCTGGAGGTCGCTGAAGTCGATCGCCTCGCGCGTGCAGCCGGTCGTGTCCGCCTTGGGATAGAAATAGACCACGAGCGGCCGCACCGACGAAAGATCGATGGCGGTCCCGTCGCTCGCCGTCAGCGTCACCGCCGGAATGGCATCGCCCTCGTTCATTCCGCATCCTTCCCGTTGCTCACTGCCGCCCAGGCAGCGGCAACCCGTTGCCGTGCCGCATCGAGCGAGGCAACCGTGCTGTCCCAATCGGCCTGGCTGAGCGCCCGCGCGACCAGCGCCCGCGACGCCGGCGGCGGCAGCTGGGCATCGGGCGCGACGAGGCGGAAGGTGACCAGCGCGCGCGTCAGCAACGCATGCGCCTCCACCAGCCCGTCGGGCAGCAGCCCGGCCGCCTCCAATGCCGCGATCGCGCCCGGCAGGTCGGCATGGAAGCCGGTGCGGTGGACCAGCTGGACGACGTGCACGGCGAACTCCAGGTCGACCAGCCCGCCGGGCGCGAGCTTCACGTCGAGCGGCCCGCCGCCCGGCTTGTGCCGCGCCATCTCCGCCCGCATCTCCCGCGCTTCGGCGACGATGTCGCGCTCCGGCCGGTCGCCTTCCAGCACCGCGCGGATGATGCCGGCCACCTGTTCGCGCGCCCCTGCGGAGCCGAACACCGGCCGCGCCCGCGTCAGCGCCATGTGCTCCCAGGTCCAGGCGCTCTCGCGCTGGTAGCGGGCAAAGCCCTCCAGCGAAACCACCAGCGGCCCCTGCGCCCCCGACGGCCGCAGCCGCGTGTCGATCTCGTAGAGCGGGCCGGAGGCGGTCGGCACCGACAGCGCCGCCGTCACCCGCTGCGCCAGCCGGTTGTAGTAGAGCACCGCCCCCAACGGCTTGGGCCCGTCCGACTCCGCGCGATAGTCGCCGGTGAAGAGGTAGACGACGTCGAGGTCGGAGGCGTGGGTGAGCAGCCCCCCGCCCAGCCGGCCGAGCGCAACGATCACCAGTTCGCTGTCCGGCACCCGCCCGTGCTGGGCCGCGAACTCGGCGACGGTGGCGGCGACCAGCGTCTCGATCGCCGCCTCGGCCACCCGCGCATAGCCGGCCGCCACCGTCATCGGGTCGCTGGTGCCGGCGATGATCTGCGCGCCGAGCGCAAAGCGCTTCTCGCCCACGATCGCGCGGGCGTGGTCGAGCACCGCCTCATAGGACGCGCCCGCCTCGCGCGGGACCATCTCGGTCGCGAGTTCGGCCACCTCTCCCACCGGCTCCAGCGCGCTCGCATCGATCAGCCCGTCGAGCAGCGTCGCCCGCCGCGCGAGCGCCTCCGCCAGGGTCGGCGCATGGCAAAGGATCGCACTCAGCAGCTTGGCGAGCGCCGGCTGCGCCTCCAGCAGGCGGAACAAGTTGATCGCGCTCGGCAGGCGCCCGAGCATGCCGTCTAGCCGGATCAGCGCCTGATAGGGATCGCTCGCGCTCGCCAGGCTGCTCAGCATCTCCGGCAGCGCCGCCTCCAGCGCGGTGCGCGCGGCCGGGCTGCGAAGCGCGGGATAGCGGCCGCTGCGCCAGTCGGCGATGCGGCGCGCCGCCTGGTCGGCCGGGTCGAAGCCTAGCTCGCTCAGCCGCGTCTCCAGCAGCTGCGGATCGCCCGGCACCGCGGGCCGATCGGTCGCGCCCAGCGTGTCGTACACCGCCGCCACGCCCTCCACCTTCGGGCGCAGCAGGTCGAGCAGGGCGCCGCCGTCCGCCAGCCCGTGCAGCCGCGCGACATTGTCCAGCGCCTCTGGGGAGGTCGGCAGGCTGTGCGTCTGGCGATCGTCGACCATCTGCAACCGGTGCTCGATCGTGCGGAACAGTGTGTAGCCCTCCGCCAGCGTGGCGGCCTGTTCGGGGTCGATCCAGCCCGCACGGGCGAGCACGGCGAGAGCATCAAGGGTGGCCGGCGCGCGCAGGCTGCGGTCACGACCGCCGTGGATCAGCTGGTGCACCTGGGCGAAGAACTCCGCCTCCCGGATGCCGCCACGCCCGCGCTTCAGGTCATAGCCGGGGCCGAACGCCTGGCCTTGCGCATAATGATCGCGGATGCGTCCGGAGATCTGCCGGATCTCCGCCACCGCGCCATAGTCCAGCGCGCGCCGCCACACGAACGGGCGGATCGCGACCAGGAACCGCCGCCCCAGCGCCAGGTCGCCCGCCGCCGCCCGCGCGCGGATGAAGGCGGCCCGCTCCCACGGCAGCGCCTGCGATTCATAATAGCTGATCGCCGCGCCCACGGGCAGCGCGATCGGCGATGCCTCGGGCGCAGGCCGCAGCCTCAGGTCCACGCGCAGCACATAGCCGTCGCCGTCGCGCGTCTGGAGCAGCTCGGTCGCGCGCCGGGCGATCTTGATCGCCGCCTCGTCGGGCGTCTCCCGCTCGCGGTGCGGCAGCGTCGCGCGATCGAACAGGAGAATCGGGTCCACATCGGACGAGTAATTGAGCTCGCGGCTGCCCTGCTTGCCGAGCGCGATCGCCACGAACCCCTGCGGCGGCGCGCCCGGGGTCCGCTCCTCGATCGCGGCGCGGATCGCCACGTCGAGGGCATGATCGGCGAAGGCGCTGAGCAGCCCCGTCACCCGGCGCAGGTCATAGGCGCCCGAAAGGTCGCCCAGCGCCACCAGCAGCGCGACGCGCCGCCGCTCGATCCGCAGCCGCCGCGCAACCGCCATATCCGGATCGTCCACCCGTGCGTGCGCGAGCGGATCGTCCGTCCAGGCGCCGTCGAGCAGCGGCGCCTCCAGCTCGAGCAGCCGGGCAAGAAACGGGGAGTGCTCCCGCGCGCGCAGAATTGCCGAGTTCAGGTCCATGCCCTCTGGTGCGATGGTTCGGGACACGGGCGCAACGACAAAAGCGCGATGCGAAAGCAACAAATATCAAGATGTTGAGTTGTTAGGCCGATGGTTACTTCGCCACCCCGCCGGGCCCCCGATGCCGTTTCTGACGCGAACAGATCGCGCGGCGTCGTTGTGCGTCGCCCCCGGCCCCGCGACGCGATCGGAAACGCGCTTCGTCAGAGCTTCGACGGCATGGAGAACTTGCCGGACGAGTTCGCTCCTTACCTCCGCCTGCTGGACGGGATCAGCCACCGACACTGACGCGGCGTCGGCCGGCCGCGGGCTCGGAGGCTCAGCCGCACCGGCTTTGCTTCTCGTTCTAGGAAATGCCGGACCGGCCCGAAGGCAGGCGCGCACTCACCTGCGTCGCGCGGCGAGGACCCGGGCCCTGCCTGCGCAGAAGCCCGGCAGAGCCGGCCGTCAGCGGTCCCGGCTGAGCTCGTTGACTTCGCCCATGATCGCCTCGAGCGCGCTCTGCTCGCCATTGCCCGGGTGCGAGGCTCGGGTGGGAAGCTGGCCCTCGGTCAGCAGGGTTTCGAGCGCCACGCGGCCACGGGCGACGCGGCTCTTGATGGTGCCCACCGCCACGTTGCAGATCTCGGCCGCTTCCTCATAGGCGAAGCCGCCGGCGCCGACCAGGATCAGCGCCTCCCGCTGCGGCTGCGGCAGGTGGAGCAGGGCACGCTGCATGTCGGAAAGCTCGACGTGGCGATCCTGGCTGGCCGGGGCCGCCAGGATGCGGTCGGCGACCAGATCGTCCCACTCACCCTTGAAGCGCGCACGGCGCATCTGGGAGAGATAGAGGTTGCGCAGGATGATGAAGGTCCAGGCGCGCATGTTGGTGCCGGCCTGGAAGCGCTGGCGCGCAGCCCACGCCTTCAACAGCGTTTCCTGGACGAGGTCGTCGGCGAGATCGCGGCTGCCGGAAAGCGAGCGTCCGAAGGCGCGCAGGTGCGGGATGACCTGCGCCAGCTGCTTCTTGAACTCAGGGTCGGACAGCGCGACGTGCTCGGTCGCACCAGTCTCTTCGCCCGTAACTTCCGGTTCAGTCATGAAAATCCGATCGGTGGGCGGCCGCAAGCTCGCGACGGCGCCGTGTTGCCAACATAGGGGATGCGTCCGTCGATTGCCAGCGGGCGCGCTGGCCGGACGCCCGGTCGCGGGTCAGGACCAGAGAATGATCGCGAAAATGACGATCACCAGCGCCAGCGACACCCCCAGGATGTAGCGGGTCATCCCGGGGGTCGTGCCCGCACGGGCACGATCGGTGTTCAGATGGGTTCGCTTATCGTCGACCATTCTGCCTAAACCCCCCAGGATCGTTTTGGCTCCGTATCAGATCGTCGGCACCGTCGACTGGTCGAAGAACAGCGCCTGGCTGATCGCCGCCTTGACGGTGGAACGCTGGAACGGCTTGGTGATGAGGAACGTCGGCTCCGGCCGCTCGCCCGTCAGCAGCCGCTCCGGGAACGCCGTGATGAAGATCACCGGCACGTTGAACTCGGCGAGGATGTCCTTGACCGCGTCGATGCCCGAGCTGTCGTCGGCAAGCTGGATGTCGGCGAGCACCAGGCCCGGGCGATCCTCCATCGCCAGCGCCACCGCCTCGTCGCGGGTGACGGCGACGCCGGTCACGTCATGGCCCAGGTCGCGCACGATGGTCTCCAGGTCCATCGCGATCAGCGGCTCGTCCTCGATGATCATCACGCGCGAACGGGTCTGCGCCTCGATCTCGCGCAGCGCCTCGGCCACCAGCGATTCCACTTCTTCTTCGCTGGTGTCGATCAGATAGGCCGTGTCCTCGTTGGTGAAGCCTTCCATCGCGGTCAGCAGCAGCGCCTGACGCGAAAGCGGCGCAATGCGGGCGAGCCGGGCACGCGCGATCGCTTCCTGGTCGCCGCTTGCTTCTTCGCGCGCGGCGTCTTCGGCCGGGTGAGTCGACGACCAGATCGCCTGGAAGGTACGATAGAGGCCAAGCCGGGGATCGACGTCCCGCGGGAATTCCTCGGGCGCCGCCACGATCGCCTCCAGGGCGGCGCGCACATAGCGGTCGCCTTCCGACTGGCTGCCCGTGAGCGCACGACCGTAGCGCCGCAGGAAAGGAAGATGCGGCGCCAGTTGCTGTCCAAGCGACATGATCGGGTAGGTCTCCTCCAGAGGTGGACGGCCATTCTGGGGAGCCGTCCAAACGTTTGCAATTCACTTTCACGACGGCGGAAGAGACGCTCTCCCCCGATTTCGCGTCGGGGGTGGAACCAACGAGGACGAATTTGGTTTCACGCCATGCGCCGGTGCTTTGCCTGCATGCGGATGCGGGCAGCCGCTGCATGCATCCATCGGGTTGGCGTGGCCGCATTTGTTCATGTAGTGCACGGCACGGGTGCCGCGCTTAGGGGGCTTAGGGTGTGCAGTTGGTGACGGGTTCGAACGAAACGGAACGGCAGGAACGCGCCGCAACCGCGGACGGCAAGCAGAAGCCTGAGGAAGGCAAGCAGAAGAACGTCGGTGACGCGCTGCGCGCTGTCTATCAGGATGCCGCTGGGGAAGAGATCCCCGACGAGATGCTCGACCTGCTCAGCAAGCTGAAATAGCGCCACCTTCGTGGCCGAAGACGATCTCGAACGCCGCAGGCCGATGGTGCCTGTGGCGGCGTTTCAGCACCTGACGACGGGTGCGCGTGTTTTCCTGATTCTCAGCATCGCGCTGCTGCCGCTGGCGCTGATCGCCTTGTTCGCGACGCTGCAGACGACGCGGACGGTGGACGTAGAGACGCGCGCCCGCCTGCGCGTGGCCGGGCTGGAGGCGTCGCGTGCGCTTGCCAACGAACTCGTCGGCGACCTGACGGCGCTGCGCGTCGCGCTGCGGGCCATCGACAGCGATGTCCAGGACGCGCCCAGCTGCGCCCGCGTCCAGGGGATCTTTGCCCAGCAGTCCGCCGCCGGCATCCGCTTCGAGATCGCCGATGCGACCGGCCGCACGCTGTGCGGTGCGCAACTGCCGGTGCCGCTGCCCGCCCTGTCCGATCCCGGCCGCCTCCAGGTGACGCTGCTCCCGGCGCAGGGCCTGTTGGTCCACCTGCCCGATGCGCCCAACGGCACGCGTGCCGACGCCTTCTTCCCGACCGAGGTGCTGGCCGACGTCGCCCGCCCCAGCGGCTTCGTGCCCCCCTATGCGGCCGAGCTGCAGCGTGGCGACGAGATGCCGCTCCAGCTCCAGGGCCTGCCGCGCAGGGGAGCGCTCGAACGTCGCGAGACGCTGGTGGTGCCGCTCGGCTTCGACGAGCTCGCCTTCTCCATGTCCGTGCGCAGCGCCCCGATCACCTCGCCCGTGCTGGTCGCGATGCTGCTGCCGCTGCTGATGTGGGCCGCCGCCGCCGGCATCGGCTGGTTCGTGGTGGACCGCCTGCTGATCCGCCCGCTGCGTCGCCTGCGCGCGAGCGTCGCCTCCTATACCCCGGGCGAGGTGATCCGCAGCGTCGACTATGGCGCCGTCCCCGCCCACGAGATCGCCGAGCTCGGCGAGACCTTCCAGGCGATCACCCGCACGGTGCAGGAGCATGAGGGCAACCTCGCCGAAGGCCTGGTGCGCCAGACCAAGCTCACGCGCGAGGTCCATCACCGGGTCAAGAACAACCTCCAGGTGATCGCCAGCCTGATCAACTTCCATGCGCGCAGCGCGCCCAGCGCCGACGCGAGCGAGGCCTATGCCTCGATCCAGCGCCGGGTGGACGCGCTGGCGGTGGTGCACCGCCACCATTTCGCCGAGCTGGAGGAGAATCGCGGGCTGGAACTGCGCGCGGTGATCGGCGAACTCGCCTCCAACATCCGTGCGACCGCCCCCGAACACGCCTCCGGCCTCGGCATCACCATCGATGTCGAGCCGCTGCTGGTGTCGCAGGACGTCGGCGTCGCCGTCTCGTTCCTGCTGACCGAGCTGATCGAGCTGGCGATGATGGTCAATCCGAGCACCCAGGCGCGCATCTCGGCCAAGGTGTCGCAGCCCGATCAGGTGGTATTGCGGGTGAGTTCGCCGGCGCTGGTGGAAAGCGCCGAACTGAGCGAGCTGGTCGCCTCGCGCTATGGCCGTGTGCTGCTCGGCCTGTCGCGCCAGCTGCGCTCCCCCCTCCACCACGATCCGCTGGTGGGCGCCTATGAAATCGCGATCAGCGCGCGCTCGGCGCGCTGATCCACGGCTTTCCGCGGGTCGTTACGCCGCTGCGGAAAAAAGAATCTCTTCGAGCGTTTTTCCCCGGAACCACCGCCCCCAAGCGACGTTTTGTTCTTCGGATAGCGACCTTATGCCCCCCCGCTCTCGCTATCCAGAACACGGGCCCGGAAGCGTCTACCCTCCCCCCCCCGGTGACGCTTCCGGGCCCACATTCCTTCCAGCATCGAGATCCCACCGCGGCAGCGCTGCAACAGCTGCGCGCGGTTTTCGCGTGGTCGATCCGATTGCGGAACGAAAATCGCGGCGAGGCATTCCGATCCTGCAGATTCAACGGTTCATGGAGGATTTCATGCGCAAGGTTTTTGGTTTGATGGCGATCGCCGGCGCGCTGATGGTCAGCGCGTGCAACACGGTCGAGGGCGCGGGCCGCGACGTCTCGTCGGCAGGCGATGCCGTGTCGGACGCCGCGAGCGACAGCAAGTAAGCGCACCTTTCTGGTACGCGAACGGGCGGTCCGGACATTCCGGGCCGCCCGTTTCTTTTTGCCCGACGAACGTCGGTTCAGGGGATCAGGGCTTGATCCCGTAGCGGGCATATTCCTCGGCGATGCGTGGCGATTGCAGCGTTGCCGCGGCGAAGTCGGCGGCGCTGCCGGCCGCATCGCCCTTCGCCTTGCGCACCACGCCCCGCATGAACAGCGAGGCCGGCATCCCCGGCGCCATCTCCAGCGCCGCATCGAAGTCCGCCAGCGCGTCGTCCAGGCGGTTCATCCGGAAATAGACCATGCCGCGGCTGTCCAGGATGCTGGACGGGCTTTCCGCAAGCTCGATCGCCTTGGTGCAGTCGCGCAGCGCCGTGTCGAGCGCGACGTTGCGCGTCCCCTTGAGCCAGCACCGCCCGTTGAGCAGCGTCGCCTGGCCGGGGCTCGTCTTCACCGCCGAATCCAGGGAGGCGAGCGCATCATCGACGCGCCCTCCTTCGGCCAGGACGTTGCTGCGCACCAGTTGCAGGTTGCTGCGCTGCTCGCCGCCGGTCGGGCTCTGCCGGTCGATCCGGGCGAGCGCCGCGGTCGCCTGGCCATGCTCCGCCTCGAATTGCGCGATCGCGAGCTGCACGGGGATGCTCGCCGGCTCCAGCGTTTCGGCCGCGCGCAGATCGGCCAGCGCCTTGGCGTCATCGTTGACCTGCTGGTGCAGCTCCGCGCGCCACAGATACCGGTCGATCGTCGCACCGAGCGCGATCGCCTGGTCCACGTCCGCCAGCGCGCCGCGCCAGTCGTAGAGGCCGGTGCGGAAGCGTGCGCGGCGCTCGAATGCCTCGGCGGACTTGGGGTTCGCGGCCAGATCCTTGGCGAAAACCGCCTCCAGCGCACCCAGCCGCTTGTCGCGGCGGGCGGCCATCACCTCTTCCCAATGCGCCGGCCGCTGCTCGGGCGCGACGGCCACCAGCAGCCGGTTCTTGGCCTGGGCGACGCGTGCGCGCTGCGCCGCGATCTCGCCCGGCGCGATCTCGGCCCCGTCGGCGAGCAGCACGTCGCGCGCGACCAGCCATCCGCCTTCCTGCGTCACCTGGCGCTGAACCGTCAGGCCGGCGTAGCGGCCGGCCAGCTCGCGGTCGCCCTCCAGCGTCACGCCCTTGCCGCCGTCCGGCAGGCGGACGCGCATCGTGACCTCGGTATGCGAGGGTCCGTTGGTCGCCACCGGCAGCTGCTGCCACGCGGTGCGCGACCGGTCCGGGTCGAAGCTCAGCTGCCCGATCGCCTGGTCCAGCCCCAGCTGGAGCTTCTGTTCCTCCAGCGACCACGCGCTGTCGGCGACGCCCGAGGCCTCGATGGTGGCGATGCCGGTGGCGGCATCCCAGCGGATCGAGCGATCGACGATCAGCGCGCCGCCCAGCAGGCGCGACAGGATGCCGCCGACCATCTCGTCCTTCTGCTCGCGATCGGCCTGCGACGCGGCCAGGTTCAGCTCCTGCCCCATCGCGCCGCGCACCTCGATCTTTGCCTTGAACGGCGTCGGCAGGGTGAAGCCCGCGCTCTGATCGATCTCCAGCATCGAGCGGCCCTGCGGCCGGGTCGGCGCCACCATCGGCAGCGGCATCAGCCCCGCGCCCGCGGGGCGCAGCGGCAGGACATTGCGGAACGGCGGCGTGTCGCCCAGGTCCTCGCGCCGGATGCCCGAGTCCGTCCCGTCCAGCCACAGCGTGCGCCCGTCGACGGTCGCCCGCACGATCACATGATTGAAGGCCGCGGCGCTCGGCAGCCGCTCCGTGACCAGGTCGCCCATGCCGATGCTGGCGAGCACCGGCTCCGCCTCCACGTCGAGCGCATGGAGCAGCGCCAACAGCAGCAGCGTCTTCGCCTTGCAGTCGCCATAGCGGCGCTGCCACGTGTCGGTCGGGGACTGCGGGTGGTAATTGCCGCCGGCCATGCCGTTGAACAGGTAGCGCACCTCGTCCTGCACCAGCCGCAGCGCCGCCGCCGTCCGGTCGAGCGGCGCGGCATGGGCCGCCTTGATCTTGGCCACTTCGCCCGCAAGCGCGCTTCCCGGCGCGATCAGCCCCGGGGTGCGATAGAGCGGCTCCATCGTGCGCGAGACCGCCTGCCAGTCGGCAAAGCTGCTCGCCTCCAGGATCTCCAGGCGACGGAAGCGAGCCGGTGCGTCGCCCGGCAGTTCCTCCGCCTTGGCGAGCGGCACGGTGACCTCCAGGTCCTGGTAGGCGCCGGCGCGCATCGGCATCGGCGGCATGCCCTTGCCATGCGCGTTCCACTTCACCGGGGTGGCGCCGTCCCACAGCAGGCGGGCGCGGGCAAAGCCGACGCGCAGCGGCTCGCTGACCAGCGGCATCACCGTCTGGACGTTGCCGGCCAGTGCCGAATCCTTGTTGGTGTTGGAAAAGGTCACGCGCAGCACGTCGCCGACGCGCAGGCCCTCCACGGTCATCGTCGCCGTCAGCACGCCGGTCAGCTGCAGCTGCTCCAGCTGCTCCTCGCGCCGCAGCACCGTGAAGCGTTCGCCCTTCGCGAGCGCGTCGATGCGCTCGTTGCCGCGCAGGATCTCGACGCGGTGGATGATCAGGTCGCCGCCGTCCGGCTGCCACGGCAGCTGCACGGTACCCGCCTGGTTGAGCGTCTGGGCAGAGGCGATCCGGGTCGCGCTGTCGGTATAGGCCCAGCTCTGCCCGTCGTGCAGCCGCTGCTGCTGGTCGAACAGCATCACCACCGGCGACTCGCCGTCCAGCTTGCCCGTGTCGATCGGCGGCGCCGGCTTCACCCAGTCGGGCGCCGGCTGGTACAGCGGCTTGTCCCCGGCCCAGGCAGGAACCGATGACAGCAGGAGCGCCAGCGCCGACGCACAACGATATCGCATGAATTCCCCCTCTTCCCCGCCGCCAACCTAGGCCGGTTTGAGGACCGCGCAAATGGGCATTTCGTGCAGTATTGGTGCATTTGTTCAGAAGCTTGGGTGCTTCAGGCGCCTGCCGGGCATGAAGTGCCGGATCGCGGCCGGATCGAGCGCGGACCGATCGTCCCGGGCACCGATGGGTTTCCCGGACATGCCTTCAATACCGCTCGGTACGGTATTGACCTTCGTCTTGCGGTGTATACCTGAGCAGCTCCTGTTTCCAAACGGAGCCCCTCCGCATGTCCGCTTCCGCCGACGTCCTCTTTCGCCCCTTCCGCATCAAGTCGCTCGAACTTGCCAACCGCATCGTCATGGCGCCGATGACGCGGGGGTTCGCGCCCGCCGGCATCCCGGGCGAGCCCCAGGCCGCCTATTACCGCCGCCGCGCCGAAGGCGGCGTGGGCCTGATCCTGTCGGAAGGCACGGTGATCGACCGTCCCGCCTCGCGCAACATGGCCGGCATTCCGCTGTTCCACGGCGAGCAGGCGCTCGCGGGCTGGCAGCAGGTGATCGACACCGTCCACGCCGCCGGCGGCAAGATGGGCCCGCAGATCTGGCACACCGGCTCAACCCGGTCGGGCGACTGGGAGCCGGACGCACCGGTCGAAAGCCCCTCGGGCCTGCTCGCGCCCGGCGAGCCGCGCGGCGAGACGATGAGCGAAGAGGCGATCGCCGACACCATCGCCGCCTTCGCCCGCGCGGCGGCCGACGCCAAGCGGCTCGGCTTCGACACGGTCGAGCTGCACGGCGCGCACGGCTATCTGATCGACCAGTTCTTCTGGGCCGGTACCAACGAGCGCGCCGACCGCTGGGGCGGCGCCACCATCCGCGAGCGCTCGCGCTTCGCGGGTGAGGTGGTGAAGGCCGTGCGCGAGGCGGTTGGCCCCGACTATCCGATCATCCTGCGCCTCAGCCAGTGGAAGCAGCAGGACTATGCCGCGCGCCTGGCCGAAACGCCCGAGCTGATGGCCGATTGGCTGCAGCCGCTGGTCGATGCCGGTGTCGACGTGCTCCACTGCTCGCAGCGCCGCTTCTGGGAGCCCGAGTTCCCCGAGCTGGACGGCGAAAAGGGCCTGAACTTCGCCGGCTGGGCGAAGAAGCTGACCGGTGCGGCCACCATCAGCGTCGGCTCGGTCGGGCTTTCGGGCGAGTTCCTGGCGGCGTTCGGCGGTGAAAGCTCCTCGACCGTCGGCATCGAGAACCTGATCGAGCGCATGGAGCGCGACGAGTTCGACCTGATCGCGGTCGGCCGCGCGCTCATCAGCAACCCCGACTGGGTCGCCCGTATCCGCGAAGGCGACGCCACCAAGGTGAAGGGCTTCGAAGCCTCGGCCCTCGGCGAACTGGTCTGATCCCGGCGCCGGCGCGTCCCCCGCAGACGCGCCGGCGCTTCGACAATCGCCCCGGCCGCGCTATGGCGCCGCCATGGAACAGGACCACAGGCTTGGACGCCGCACGGCGCTGGTGACGGGGGCTTCGGGCGGCCTGGGGCAGCCGATCGCCCGCGGCCTCGCCCAGACGGGCGTGCACGTCCGCCTCCAGGGCCGCCGCCGCGCCGCGCTGGAGGCGCTCGCCGCAACGATTGCCGCGGATGGCGGCTCCGCCGAGCCCCTGGTCGTCGATCTGGAAGACGACGCCGCGCTCGCCGCGTGCGTGGACGCGCTGCCGCCGATCGACATCCTCATCAACAACGCCGGCCACCGCGACCGCAGGCCGCTCGCCGACCTCGACCGTGCCGCGGTCCGCCGCATGCTGGAGGTGAACCTGGTCGCGCCGTTCGACCTCGCCCGCCGGCTCGCGCCCGGCATGGCGGCGGGCGGCCGGATCCTCAACATCACCTCGATCGCCGGGCCGCTCGCCCGCAGCGGCGACGCCGCCTACACCGCGTCCAAGGGCGGACTGGAGGCGCTCACCCGCGCGCTTGCCGCCGAGCTCGGCCCGCGCGGCATCACCGTCAACGCGGTCGCCCCCGGCTTCTTCGCAACGGAAGCCAATGCGGCGATGGTCGCCGATCCGGCGATCGCCGCGCATCTCGCCACCCGCACCTCGCTCGGCCGCTGGGGCCGGCCGGAGGAGATCGTCGGCCCGGTGCTGTTCCTGACCTCACCGGAGGCATCCTATGTCACCGGCCAGGTGCTCGCCGTCGACGGCGGCTACACCGCGCACTTCTGAGGGGCTGGAACCCTGCTCGCAGAGCAGCGTAGAATGGCATTGGCCCGCAATCAGCAGGCCGATCGCATGCGGAGACTGGCATGATCCTTTCTGCCCTCGCACTGCTGGCCGCCGGCCAAGCCCAAGCCGCACCGCCTCCCCCGCCCGCATCCGCCGAAACTGTGCGCTGCGTCGAGCAGACGACGCTCGGCTCGCGCGTGCCGCGCAAGCTGTGCCGCACGGAACGGGAGTGGGCGGCGACACGCGAACGGAAGGACCGCACGCGCGCGCTCGCTGCGTTCCATCCGAAGAACGGCGGCGTCGGCTTCACCAACGACTGATCCACGCGCGCCTCAGCGCGCGTGGTAGAAGTCGTACACCTGCTGCGCCACCGCGGCCGACACGCCCGGCGCCTTCTGCAAGTCCGCCAGGCTCGCGCCGCGTACCGCCTTGGCCGTGCCGAAGTGCATCAGCAGCCCCTTCTTGCGGGCGGGGCCGATGCCCGGCACCTCGTCCAGCGGGCTCGCGCCCATTGCCTTGGCCCGCTTCTGCCGGTGCGCGCCGATCGCGAAGCGGTGGACCTCGTCGCGCAGCCGCTGGAGGTAGAACAGCACCGGCGCGTTGACCGGCAGGGTGAATTCGCGCCCGTCCATCAGGTGGAACACCTCGCGACCCTCGCGGCCGTGGTGCGGGCCCTTGGCGACGCCGACCAGGCACACGTCCTCGATCCCCAGGTCCTCCAGCACTTCGCGCGCGGCGTTGAGCTGCCCGCGCCCGCCGTCGATCAGCACCAGGTCCGGCCACTCGCCCGAATCGCGATCCGGATCCTCCGCCTGCGCACGGCCGAAGCGGCGGGCGAACACCTCGCGCATCATGCCGAAGTCGTCGCCCGGCACCGTATCCTTGTTGCGGATGTTGAACTTGCGATACTGGCCCTTGCGGAAGCCCTCCGGCCCCGCAACCACCATCGCGCCCAGCGCGGCGGTGCCCTGGATGTGGCTGTTGTCGTAGACTTCGATGCGGTCGGGCGGCTCGGGCAGCTCGAACAGGTCGGCGACCTCGCGCAGCAGCTTGGCCTGGGTGGTCGACTCGGCATTGCGGCGGTCGAGCGCCTCGACCGCATTGCGCGTCGCCTGCTCCAGCAGCCGGCGGCGCGGCCCGCGCTGCGGCACCGACAGCGCCACCTTGTGCCCAGCCCGCTCGGCCAGCGCCTCGCCCAGCAGATCGCCCTCGGCAAGCTCGCGGTCGACGAACACATTGCGGGGCGGCGGCACCTCCTCATAGAACTGCATCAGGAAGCTCGCGAGCACCTCGTCCTCGGGCACGTCGCTGGTGTGCTGCGGGAAGAAGCTGCGATGCCCCCAGTTCTGCCCGCCGCGAATGAAGAAGGCCTGGATGCCGATCGTGCCTTCCTTGCAGGCCAGTGCGAACACGTCGGCATCGCCCACGCCATCGGCGTTGATCGCCTGGCTGCCCTGGATGAAGGTCAGCGCCTTCAGCCGGTCGCGCAGCACCGCCGCCAGCTCGAAGTCCATGTTCTCGGCGGCCGCCGTCATCTGTTCGCCGAGCTTCGCCTGCACCTTGGTCGACTTGCCGGCCAGAAAGTCCTTCGCGTCGCCCACCAGCTCGGCATAGCCCGCCTCGTCGATCCGGCCCACGCAGGGCGCCGAACAGCGCTTGATCTGGTGGAGCAGGCACGGGCGGTCGCGCGTCTTGAAGAAGCTGTCGGTGCAGCTTCTGAGCAGGAACAGCTTTTGGAGCGCGTTGAGCGTCTGCGTCACCGAGCCCGCGCTCGCGAACGGGCCGTAATAGTTGCCCTTCGCGCGCCGGGCGCCGCGATGCTTCTGGATGCGCGGGAAGTCGTGATCGGCGCGCAGCAGGATGAAGGGGAAGCTTTTGTCGTCGCGCAGCAACACGTTGTACGGCGGGCGATAGCGCTTGATCAGCTGCGCCTCGAGCAGCAGCGCCTCGGCCTCGTTGTTGGTCGTGACGATCGTCATCGACCGCGTCTGCGACACCATGCGCTGGAGCCGCTTCGACAGGCGCGACACCTGGGTGTAGTTCGCCACGCGGTTCTTCAGCGCGCGCGCCTTGCCCACGTACAGCACGTCGCCGCGCGCATCCTGCATGCGGTACACGCCCGGCCGCACCGGCAGCGTCGCGAGCACGTTGCGGATGGCCGCGACGCCCGCCTCCAGGTCGGGCGCATCGGTGCCGCCGCGCACGGTGTAGGCGGCCTTTTCCTCGTTGAATCGGCTGGGAGAATTGGGATCGGACATTGCGTGCCGATCTAGGGAGTCTCACCCTCCCCCGCTAGCGTTGAGGTCGAGCAACTCAGCCTTGCGCCGACCAGCCGTACCCCGGCGGAGGCCGGGGCCCAGTCGGGAAGGCCTCGGCGAGATCACGCACCCTCCCGTCTGTCCCCCAACTGGGCCCCGGCCTTCGCCGGGGTACAAACAAGGGGCGGGATGTTGCGCCTCTCTCGTGCTCCCGCGAAGGCGCGAGCCCAGGGTACCGCACGCTACCTGCAGTGGTTCTATTTGGCCCTGGATCCCGCCTGCGCGGGGATACGGCTCCTAGCCCCGCAGGCTCAAACCCGCGCGAACAGCTTCGTGCCGACCACGCCGATCACGATCAGCGCCATGAAGAACGCCTGCATCGGCCCGATGCGGTCGCCGAACAGCACCGAGCCGCCGATGATCACGCCCACCGCGCCGAGTCCGGTCCACACCGCATAGGCGGTGCCCGCGGGGATGCCGCGCATCGCGAGCGCCAGCAGGCCCATGTTCACGAAGGAAAGGATGATCGGCACCGACGAGGCGGCGATCGTCGCCTGCGTGCCGGCCCACTTCAGGCTCAGCGCCCAGCAGATCTCGGTGACGACGGCGATGCCCAGGATGATCCAGGCCATGAGAAACACTCCTGGGCTCTGGAAAAGGAAAAGGGCGCCGCCGGAAACCCGAGAAGCGGCGCCCCTGTCAGGCTGTGGGAGGGCTCAGCGCCCCGCCCATGTCTTACCGATCAGTGCGGCCGGCCGAGCCCCGTGCCCAATCCGGCGATGGTACGGTCGATCAGCGCGCGGTCGCCCTCGGCCCCCAGCCGCTCGGCAATCAGCGACGCCGCCGCCTTGGAAGCCGCATCGGCCGCCTTGGCACGAACCTCTGCGATCGCCTGGCGCTCGGCCGCGGCGATGCGGTCCTCGGCCATCTTGGCGCGACGGCTGGTCAGTTCCTGCGCGTCCGCCTCGGCCTTGGCGACGATCGCCGCTGCCTCGGCATGGGCATGCTCGCGCATTGCCGCTGCCTCGGCATCGGCCTGCTGCGCCTTGAGCGCATATTCGGCCTTCAGCGCCTCGGCCTCGGCACGCAGCCGCTTGGCTTCGTCGAGCTGGGTGCGGATCGTGGCGATCCGCGTGTCCAGCACGCCGGCGATGCCCTTGTGCGCACGCCGCCACACCAGCAGCAGGATCGTCAGCAGGGCGGCAACCGCCACCCAGCCGGTCGAATCCATGCCCCAGGCGGTAGGGCTCACTTCGTGATGCTGGTCCGCAACGCCGGTGCTGTGCATCGGCTCCGGCGACAGGCCGTCTTCCTCGCGGATCGGCTGCTTTTCCAGCGGCTCCAGTGCCGCGGCATGGTCCAGTCGTTCGGCCACGATGCTCGATCCGTTTGCGTTAGCCATGGGTCACCACCTTGCGGACGGCGTCGGCGGCAGCCTCGCGGCTGACTTCGATGCCCGCCAGCTTGGTGACGATTCCCTGCGCGGCGTCAGCCGCAACGTCTTCCAGGCTGGCGAGCGCGCTCGCACGGGCCTGGTTGACCTCGACCTCGGCCGCATCCAGGCGCGCCTGCATGGCGGCATTGGCAGCCTTGGCACGCTCGGCGGCGTCGGCGGTCGCCTTCGCCTTGGCGGCGTTGGTCTCGGCAAGCGCAGCCTGGCGGGCCTCCGCCATGCGGGTGCGCCATGCCTCTTCGGTCGCGTCGGCTTCCTGGCCGGCGCGCGTAGCGGCGGCGAGGTCGTCGGCGATCTGCGCGTCGCGCTTCTCGACCGTGCCCTGGATCCTCGGCACCATGCCCCGCCCGATCCCGAAATAGATCAGGCCGAACACGATCAGCAGCCAGAAGATCTGCGAGGCATAGGTCGCAGCGATCTGTTCGATTTGCGGCATGGTGGTTCCCGTTCGTTCGCGTGTGCTTCCGTCACCGGCCGCCCGCCCGGATGGGCGACGGCCGGTCACGAAAAGGAGTTACGCGACGAAGATCAGCAGCACCGCGACGACGAACGCGAGCAGGCCCAGAAGCTCGGCGGCGGCGAAGCCGATGAACAGGCGGCCCTGCTGGCCATCAGCGGCACCCGGGTTGCGCAGCGCGCCTTCGAGGAACTTGGCGAAGACGTTGCCCACGCCGAGTGCGGCAAGGCCCGCACCGATGGCTGCGAGACCGGCACCGAGCAGCTTTGCGGCTTCTGCGTCCATGATAAAACTCCTGTTGGGTATCTGTTGGTTGGAAAGATCAGTGCAGGTTGACGGCGTCGTTCAGGTAGAGCGACGTCAACAGCGCGAACACGTAAGCCTGGATGGCGCACACCAGCAGCTCGAGCAGGGTGATGCCGATCATCAGGATGAAGCTGGGGATGGCCACCAGCGGCGCGACCCACACGGCCTCTGCATTGAGGCCGTTGATCACGAAGCCCGCCAGCACCTTCAGCAGGATGTGGCCCGCGGTCATCGCGACGAACAGTCGCAGGCCAAGGCTGAACGGGCGCACCAGGAACGAGAACAGCTCGACCACCGGGATCAGCCACAGCAGCCACCAGGGCGTTCCGTGCGGCACGAACAGCGAGAAGAAGTGCAGGCCGTGACGCGAGAAGCCCACGATCAGCACCAGCGCGAAGCTGATGATCGCCAGCACGCCGGTGACGGTCAGGTGGCTGGTGACGGTGAACGGATGCACACCCGGAACCAGGCCGAACGGCAGCAGGCCCAGGATGTTCGCGATCAGGATGAACATGAACAGCGAGAAGACATACGGCAGGAAGCGCTTGCCCTCCGGCCCGATGTTCGCCGTCAGCATGTTCCCGATGAAGCCGGTGAAGCTCTCCACCGCCATCTGCCAGCGACCGGGGACGGTCTGCCCCTTCATGCCGCCGAGCATGAACAGCCACAGGACGACGAGCGTCGCGACCATCCACAGCGCGGAGTTGGTGAAGGCAATATTATACCCGAACAGGTTCCAGCTCTGACCGAACACGGGTTCGATCAGGAACTGATGCATCGGGTCGATCTTGGATCCGCCTTGCGCCACGTTTCTTCCAACCGCCAATACGACGAACGCCCGGTTATTCCGGGCGCTCGCCAGCAATCTTGATGATGTTCCTGAACCCGGCGCCTACCCCAAGGGCAAGCAGCGTGAGCAGGAGCCAGGGCGACGTTCCGAACCAGCGGTCTAGCAACCAGCCGATCAGCGCGCCGCCGACAAGGGACCCGAGGAGCGTCGCGAGCACGCGGTTGCCGAGCGAATAATTCCGATCGACCCCCGCCTTCGCACGCCCCGTCCGCACGGCCTCCGCATGATTCGCCTGCTTCAGCCGCTGTTCCAGCGACGTGAGGCGCGAATCCTCGGAACCATAAGGGTCCTGCCCGGGGCCGTTTTCCGCCATGCGCCATCCTCTCCTAAAGCATTGTTCGGGGGAGGAACGCATGTACGGCGAGCAACCCCGCCAAGGCGGCGCCCGTTTAGGAAGGGGTGCGTTTCAAGTCAACCTTTGTAACAGTTCTGCACCGCCTCCTGCGGCACGCGTGCAGCATCGCTGCAACAGGCCCGCGCGCGTGGCGTGCACGTTGCCAAGCCCGCGGCTTCCGGCAATGTTCTGCAAAGGGGAATTGGGGGAGCCAGCCATGCGCAAACTCGCCAGGCGCCTGTTCGAGGGCGCCCGCATGACCGACGAGGAATATCGGGCCAATCTGAACGGGATCAACATCTTCTTCGGGGCGGTGCTGGGCTTCGTCCTCGCGGGCACCGAGACGCTGGAGACCGCCGACTTCACGCTGGTGCTGGTCCTGTGCTCCGCGATCGTGATCAGCATCCTCTACATCTCGTCGAGCCAGCGGCGGTTCGTCTATTTCGTCTACACCGCGGTCGGGATCGCCTGCCTGCCGCAGGTGGTGGCGCTGATCGGCCCCGCGGGCACCACCCTGCCGCCCAAGCTGATGCCCACCCTGGCCGTGTGGACGGCGATGACCGCCTTTGTCGAGTTCGCGCCCCGTGCCCGGCCGGGGGACGCCACCGCCCCCCGGCCGTGACCGGGATCAGCGCGCGGCGACCGCCTCGCGCGCGCTGATGCCCTCTTCCTCCGAGAGTGTACCCAGCGCGCCGGTGCTGCGCGCGCGGCGGCCATAGACCAGCTCGAACAGCGGCGACGCCATCAGCGTCGTCAGGATCGCCATCAGCACCAGGATCGAGAACAGCGCCGGGCCGATGATGCCGCGCTGCAGCCCGATGTTGATGATGATCAGCTCCATCAGCCCGCGCGCGTTCATCAGCGCGCCGATGCCGAGCGCGGTCGGATTATCCTGCCCGGTCAGCCGCGCCGCCGCCCAGCAGGCGCCGCCCTTGGCCAGCACCGACGCGGCCAGGATCGCGAGCGTGACGCCCAGCAGGCCCAGGTTGTCGACCAGCGTCAGCTGGGTGTTGAGGCCGGAGAAGGCGAAGAACATCGGCAGCAGCAGCACCACCGTCACCGGCTCCAGCTGGCGGCGCAGCCCCTCGGCAAAGACGCCGCGCGGCATGACCACGCCCAGCAGGAAGCCGCCGAACACCGCGTGCATGCCCACCGCGTCCATCGCGAAGGCGGCGCCCAGGAACAGCATCAGCGCGATCGCCAGGTCGCCTTGCGCGATCCCGCCGCGCGCTTCCGCCCGGCGGCCGAGCGGCGCCAGCAGGCGCGGCCCCAGGCCGAGCACCACCACCGCGAACAGGATCGCGCCACCGATCGCCTTCACCGCCACCATCGGGCCGTCGCCGAAGGTCGCGAGCACCACCGCCAGCACCGTCCAGGCACCCGCATCGTCGATCGCGCCCGCAGACAGCGAGAGGGTGCCGAGCGGGGTGCCCGAAAGCCCGCGCTCGTGGATGATGCGCGCCAGCATCGGAAAGGCGGTGATCGCAATGCACGCGCCCATGAACAGCGTCGCCTGCATCTGCGTGACGCTGGGCGTGAACAGGCCGGGGATGCCGACCAGCCAGGGCGTGATCGCCACCGCCACCAGGAACGGGGCCGCCATGCCGGACAGCGACACCGCGGCCGCACTGCCGGCATTGCTGCGGAAGTGATCGGCGCGGAAGCCCAGCCCGACCAGGAACATGTAGAGCCCGACGCCCAGCTGCGCGCCGGCGTAGAGGATGCCGCGCGCCTCCTTGGGGAACAGCATCTCCTGGAGATCGGGCGCGAGCAGGCCGAACAGCGACGGGCCCAGGATGACCCCCGCGATCATCTCCCCCACGACCTGCGGCTGTCCCAGGTAGCGCCGGGCAAGCCAGCCCACGCCGCGGGAGACCGCGACGATCGCGAACAATTGCAAAAAGAAGATCACACTCAGCTGCGCCGGTGCCATTTCGCCCCTCCCCCCATTCGGCCGCAGTTTCGGCCGGTGCCTTGGCGGCACGGCGCGAAATCTACGCTGCGGAAGGGCGGCCGACAATGGGGCGCGAACGCACGGACGCGGCCGGTCCGCCGCCGTTCCAGCGGAAACGGCGGCTCAGGCGGTCAGACGCAGCGCGGGTCGCGCTCCGGCGCGCCGGCCCCGCGGGTCTTCCAGCTGCCGTCCGGGCCCTTGTACTTCTCGCCCGGCCGGGTCTTGGCGATCAGGTTGCAGCCGGACACAAAAGCGAACTGCTCCACGGTCGCGCCGTTGCTGGCGCCGCGGGTATAGGCGGCCTTGCGCTTGATGTTGATGCTGTTGACCAGCGCGCGCAGTTCTGGCGTGGCATTGCCGACGATCCCAAGATAGCCGTCGGGCTGCTCGCCGACCTTGCCGGCCTCGCGCGCGGCTTCATAGGCGGGGTCGCGCTGCGCCCAGGCAGCACCCGCCATGCCGGTGACCGCCACCGCCGCTGCGGCCGCGAACACGATCTTCATTCCCTTGCGCATCAGAAAATCCCCGGGTTCTGCTGGATCAGGCTCTTCGCCTCGCCATCCAGACGATACACCACTTCCTGCGTGATGTTGATGTTCAGGTTGATCTCGATCGGCTTGTCCGGTGCGCTCACGTTCACGCACGCGCTCGTCGCCGCCACCGTCGCGACGCCGAGCGCCGCCGCCATCCACCTATGCATCTGCACGCCTCATCGTGTTGTTCATGGTCTATCGTCGCTTTCCGGGGGCTGAACGGGCGGGGTCGCCCCCGTCGGTGCCGAAGGCTGCTGCGCGGGCGCCCCGCCCTGCTGCTCCTGCGCTTCCATCAGCGCGGGCAGGTTGCGCTCGATCAGCCGGCCCGGATCATAATAGCTCTGCACCGAGTCGATCAGCTGGCGGAAAGGCGCCTTGATCCGGACGTTGAAGACGAGCGGCAGCCGCGCGAGTCGCCGGATCAGGAAGTTGGAGCTGGTGCCCTCGCCCTGGCTCACACCGGCAAAGCGGATCGCGGTGATCATCTCGCCCGCCAGCGGCCCGTTCATCTCCAGCGTGAGGTTGCGGTAATCGAGGCTCTTCAGCGCCTGGAACGCCAGATTGCCCCAGAAGCCGACGTCCTCCTTGGTCACTTCGCCCACATAGGCGATGTTGCCCCCGCCCTCGCGCGCCACCAGCCGCCCGCCCTCGATGCGGCCGCCGCGCTGGTCGAAGATCATCGGCAGCACCCCGTCGAAGGTGCCGCTGGCGCTCAGATTCTTGAACTCGAACTCCTGGAGGAACAGGCCCGCATCCACCCCCGTCACGCGGAAGGTCATGCGCCGGTCCTTTTGGGGCGAAAAGTCGAGCACGGTCGGCTCCAGCACCATCTCGCCGCCCGCAAGCGGCCAGCGCCCGCCCTCGATCTGGATGCGCTGCTCCGGGATCAGCCGATAGCGCAGCTGGCCGTCCTTGAACGGGATGCCCGGATTGGCCTCGCCGATGGTGAGCAGCTGGTTCGGCGCCGTCACCAGCCCCAGCAGATCGGTGAAGTGGACCTCGCCCGAAATGCCGGTCGCGGGGCCGAACGCAGCCGCAAGCTCGGCGTCTTCGGTGCGGAACGTGCCGGTGCTGGTCACGCCGTCCGCGTTCCAGGCGATGTGCCCGTCGCCCGAAACGCTGCCCTTCACCTCGGCGATCACGCCGAAGGTGAGCGGCGTCAGCTCCTCGGGCTGGAAGGCGTCGCCAAAGGCAATGCCCGGCACCTTGAGGTCGGCGGTGCCGGCGCCCGTCCCGAGCTCGTGGGTGATCGCGACGGTCGCCACCATCACCTGCTTGGCCGGGTGCTTGAGCGTCCCGGTCGCGGTGATGGTGTTGCCCGCCAGCGTCAGCGCGACATCGTCGCTCGCCATCGTCTCGAACCGGCGCTGCTCGCCGGTCTGGGTGTCGTCCAGCTTCAGCCCGCCGGCGAGCTTCAGCACGCCGCCGGCAAAGCGCCACTCGCCAGCAGCACCCGACAGCAGCAGCGGCACGTTGGCGATCTGCCCGGCCGCGTCCGCAAAGCGCCCGCCGACGCCGCCGCCTGCGATCCGCCCCTCCAGCCGACCCGCGTCGATCCGGGTCACCCGCTCCGGCGCCCCCAGCCGGCTCTCCACGCCGTCGAGCGCGAAGTCGAGGCGGGCGAGGTCCAGCCGCCCGCCGCGCATCGCCAGTGTTAACGGCGTGCCGCCCAGCCGTCCGTCAAGTCGCGTCGCACCCAGCCGCGCGCCGCCGCCCAACCCGGCGCGGTTCACCGCCACCAGCGCCCTGCCGGTGGGACAGAGCCGCAGCCGCGCAGGGTTCAGCACCAGCGAGGACACGGCCAGCCGCTGCCACGCGACGGTCGTGCAGTCCGGGTTCACCGCCACCGCGGCACCCCCGTCCCAGCGCCCCGACAGCGGCACCACCAGCCCGTCGACGCGGCCGTCCGCCAGCGGTCCGCTCAGCGTCGCCTGGGTGTCGAAGCGGGTGCTGCCATCGCGTGCGCGGGTGAAGCGGACGGGGGTGAGCGCCAGCCGCGCGCCGCCCGCGGCATAGGGCCGCACGATCGCGGTGCCGGTGACGGCGCCGCCGGGCTGCGCCTGCGCGAGCTGGACCGCCGCCTCGGGCAGGCCGCCGCCGCCGATCGTCAGCGTGCCGTTGAGCGACGCGCTGCCGTCCGGCCAGCCATAGGCGACGCCCTCGGCGCCCGAGAGCACGACCTGCGCGCCGCTCGCGGCCTGTGCCGACAGTCGCCGCACCACGACGCGCCCGCCCTTGGCGCCGTTGGTGGCGTCCAGTTCGGCGCCCGCGTCGAATCGCCGGCCCGCGGCGACGCCGGCCCTGGCGATCGCCGCCATGAGCGGCCCGACCGGCGATCCCGCGCCGGCCTCGGCCAGCCCGGCGACCTGCCGAAGCGTCGCCGCCGGCAACGCAGCGCCGCGCACTTGCGCATTGCCCTGGAAGCCCTGCTCCACCCCGATCCGGTAGCGGCCGTCGATCGCCAGCGCCTCGCCGCCGATGCCGGCCGCGGCGAAGGCGCCGCTCTCCAGCGCCGCCTGGCCCTGGGTGTCGCGCGCGCTGCCGGTGAAGTCGAGCCGGCCCGTCACGCCGCGCACCCGGGCGCCGGCGCCCGCCACTTCGGCGGCGGCAAGCTCGGCGCGCCCCTGCCAGCGGTCGAGCCGCTCGCCGAGCGTCAGGTCGATGCGAGTGGCGAGCCCCGCCAGGCGGGTGTCGCCGCACGCAAGCGATCCGGCCCGCACCGGCCCTGCGATGGTCGGCCGCGCGTCGGCGATCCGGATCGCCACCGCCGCGCGCAGCTGCCCGGCCGTGCACGCATCGCCGATCCCCAGCCGATCGGACACCGCCGCGAGGTTGCCCGAGAACCCGTCGTCCAGCCGGCCGCTGCCGGTGAGCTTCAGCCCCACCAAGCCGCCCGGCGTCTCCAGCCGCATGCGCGCGTCGCCGATCTGCGCGTCGAGTTCGGGCAGCGCGAACGGCTTTCCCGAGGGGGCCGGCATCAGCTTGTCGATCGCGCCCAGCGACACCTTGCCGTCCACCAGCCGCCCGCGCAGCCGCACCCGGCCCACCCGCACGCCCGTCACCTCGGGCCCGCGCAGCGTCATGCGCGTGCGCAGCTCCGCCCAGTCGGCGACGAGGTCCGGGTTGCGGGGGTCGCCGATCACCACGTCGGTCAGCCGCTGGCGGCCGAAGCTGAGGTCGGAAATCTTGTAGCGGGCGGGCACGCCCCGGTCGGCGAGCGCGCGGCGCACGAAGCTGTCGGCGATCGGCCGGCGGTTGAACCACAGTGCCACCAGCGCCAGCAGCAGGACGAGCGCCACGGCCAGCGCGCCGCGCCTGCGACGCGACCAGCGCCGCCGCCCGGGCAGGTCCTCCGGCGTGTCGATCGTCCCAGGCGTCACGCGGATTGCCACTCTCCCATCGCCAGCGATCGTTACGGCCCCCTCCCATCGGGTCAAGCGCCACGATTGCGCCCGGGCTTTGCACCGCCTAGCCTCAACGCGCCATGAACGCATCCGCCCCGCCTGGGCCCAGCACCGACGGCACCGGCCACCGCGCACGCCTGCGCGGCCGGCTGCTCGACGACGGCGGGGAAGCACTGCTCGACCATGAGCTGATCGAGTATCTGCTCGCCCTGGCGATCCCGCGCCGCGACACCAAGCCGCTCGCCAAGGCGCTGCTGCACGAATTCGGCGGGCTGGGCGGGCTGCTGTCGGCCGATCCCCGCGCCATCGCCCGCGTGCCCGGCATGGGCGACACCGCCGTCGCCGCGCTCAAGATCGCCCATGCGTCGGCGATCCGCATGCTGCGCGGCGAGATGGCGGCGCGGCCGGTGCTGTCCAATTGGCAGGCCGTGCTCGACTATCTGCAGGCTGAAATGGCCTATCACAGCATCGAGCGGGTGCGCGTCCTGCACCTCAACGTCCGCAACATGCTGATCCGCGACGAACTCGTGGCGGAGGGCTCGATCGACCAGGCGCCCATCTATGCGCGCGAAGTGATCCGCCGCGCGATCGAGCTCGGCTCGGCGGCGATCATCCTGGTCCATAACCACCCCAGCGGCGACGTGACCCCCAGCCGCGCCGACATCGACCTCACCCGCATCGTGATGCAGGCGGCCAGGCACCTCGACATCGCCGTCCACGACCACATCGTGATCGGCACGCAAGGCCATACCAGCCTGCGCGCCAAGGGGCTGATGTAGGGGCGGCACCGGGAAAATCATACGCACCGCGTATCCACGCGAGGACACCCCAACTGGGCCCCGGCCTTCTCCGGGGTACGAAGAAGGCCCAAGGGTAAAAAGTCGGCGCAGGTGGGCGCGTTTGGTCGGCAAACCGTCCCGTACCCCGGCGAAGGCCGGGGCCCAGGTGGGGATGTCTCAGCAGGGGCGCGGACCCTTCACCCTGCTTCTGCCAAATCTGGCGCTCCCTCCCGAATACCGACGCTCCACACCCACGGCGAAGTGCCCACCCCGACAACGCAAACGGCCGCCGGACAGACGTCCGGCGGCCGGCACCGGCCCAGGGGAAGGAGGCCGGAATGGGGTGCTTGGGTCACCTGCTGCTGGGTCAGCCCGCCGCGCTGGTCAGGAAGCTCGTCAGCTCCGCCTTGGTCACCGACTTCGACTTGTCGGTGTCCGCCTGCGCAAAGGCCTGGGTGATCCAGGTCTTCATCTGCGGGCTGTCGGCGGTGGCGCCGGGCTCGGTCGCCGAGCGCAGCGAGGCCATCCAGGCACCGAACTGCGTCTGCGTCAGCGTCTCCTTGCCGCCCGAATATTTGGGGAAATCCTGCTCGACCACCTGTGCGATCTGCGACGGGGTGGCGGCCGCGGACGACTGCGCATCCGGCGTCGATTGCGGCGCTGCCTGCGTCGCGCTCGGCGTAGTCGCCGTCGAGGGCAAGATTTGCGGCTGCGCACCCGGCGTACCCATTCCCGCGGACGGACTTCCCGGCGTGGTCTGGCCGGTCTGCGCCAGTGCAGGCGCAGCAACCGTCATCGCACCGATCAGAAGAATTTGCTTCAACATCTTCAGCCTCCATTTCCGATGTTTGCGCGCACCGGCACGATGTCGGCGCAGCGCTTCTGGCTGTGAGAAGAATATAGGCAGTAATTCTTGGTTTGCACCACTAGGCGGCCACTATTCAGACGACATCTTGTCGGCTTTTCCGCTCGACTCGGGGGCAAAGCGTTGGCATTCGGCGGCCAACCGAAACTCCAGACAGGCAGACCCGCATGGTTCCCCGCTACGCCCGCCCAGAGATGACCGCGATCTGGTCGCCAGAGACCCGCTTCGCGATCTGGTTCGAGATCGAGGCGCACGCCACCGATGCGCTCGCCGAACTGGGCGTGGTGCCCAAGGAAGCTGCCGCCAAGATCTGGGCCGCGCACGAAGCCGCCGGCCCGTTCGACATCGCCCGCATCGATGCGATCGAGGCGGAGACCAAGCACGACGTCATCGCCTTCCTGACCCATGTGTCGGAACGCACCGGGCCGGAAGCCCGCTTCCTGCACCAGGGCATGACCTCGTCCGACGTGCTCGACACCTGCCTGGCGGTGCAGCTCGCCCGCGCGTCCGACATCCTCCTCGCCGATCTCGACCGGCTGCTCGAGGTGCTCAAGCGCCGCGCCTATGAGCACAAGCTCACGCCCACGATCGGCCGCAGCCACGGCATCCATGCCGAGCCGGTGACCTTCGGCCTCAAGATGGCAGAGGCCTACGCCGAGTTCGCCCGCAACCGCGCCCGCCTGGTGGCGGCGCGCGCGGACGTCGCCACCTGCGCGATCTCCGGCGCGGTCGGCACCTTCGCCAACATCGACCCGCGCGTCGAAGCCTATGTCGCCGACAAGCTCGGCCTCTCGGTAGAGCCCGTCTCGACCCAGGTGATCCCGCGCGATCGCCACGCCATGTTCTTCGCGACGCTGGGCGTCATCGCTTCCTCGATCGAACGCCTCGCGACCGAGGTCCGCCACCTCCAGCGCACCGAAGTGCTCGAGGCCGAGGAATATTTCTCGCCGGGCCAGAAGGGCTCGTCGGCGATGCCGCACAAGCGCAACCCGGTGCTGACCGAGAACCTGACCGGCCTCGCCCGCATGGTCCGCAGCGCCACCATCCCGGCGATGGAGAATGTGGCGCTGTGGCACGAGCGCGACATCTCGCACTCCTCGGTCGAGCGCTACATCGGCCCGGACGCGACGATCACCCTCGACTTCGCGCTCGCACGCCTCACCGGCGTGATGGACAAGCTGCTCGTCTATCCGGCGCGGATGCAGAAGAACCTCGACCGCATGGGCGGGCTGGTCCACTCGCAGCGCGTGCTGCTGGCGCTGACGCAAGCGGGCGTGTCCCGCGAGGACGCCTATCGCCTCGTCCAGCGCAACGCGATGAAGGTGTGGGAATCGGACGGCGCCCTGTCGCTGCTCGACCTGCTCAAGGCCGATCCCGAAGTCACCGCCGCACTCTCGCCGGAAGAGATCGAGGCGCGCTTCGACCTCGACTACCACTTCAAGAACGTCGACACGATCTTCGCCCGCGTCTTCGGCGAGGCGTGATGCGCCGCCCGGCTGCGTCTCGCGCGGCCGGGCATGCAGCGTGGCTAACGGAACCTTAGCCTTTCGAATCACATAATGGTCTCTCATTGTCGGCCGGAGACCGCATGCGCCTGCCCCCGCTCCTGTGGAATGAGGAAGAACGCCTCGCGGCGCTCGCCGAATATGATGCGCTTGGGCCCGACGTGGACCTCGGGCTGGACGAGATCACCCGGCTGGCATCGCGCGTGTTCGGCACCGCGAGCGCCGCCGTCTCCTTCGTCGCCGACGACCGGCAGGTGTTCCAGGCGGCCGTCGGCACCGACATCTCCACGACGCCGCGCGAGATCTCCTTCTGCGCGCATGCGCTCGCCGATGAGGCGGAGCTGGTCGTGCTCGATGCGAGCACCGATGCTCGCTTCGCCGACAATCCGCTGGTGACCGACACGCCCTTCATCCGCTTCTATGCCGGCGCGCCGCTGCGCACGCGGGAGGGCTATGGCATCGGCACGCTGTGCCTGATCGACCCGCGCCCGCGCAGCCGCTTCACCGACGCGGATCGTGCCAACCTCTTGGCGCTTGCCGCGATCGTCATGAACCGGCTCGAGGTGCGCCGCCTGGAGATCGCGCGCAGCATCGGCCAATCGCGCTTCCACAACATCGCCGCGACCACGCCCGACGCGATCGTGGTCGCCGACCATCATGGCCGCATCAGCTTCTGGAACGCAGGGGCCGAGGCCATGTTCGGCTTCACCGCCGACGAGGCCGAGGGTCAGGACATCGACATCATCGTGCCGCCCAAGGCGCGGGGATTGCACGACGGTGGCCTCATGCGTGCCGCACACGGCGGCACCACCAAGCTGATCGGACGCAAGGTCGAATTGGTCGCGCTGCACAAGGACGGCCGCGAGTTTCCGATCGAACTCTCGCTGTCGATGTGGTCGGAAGGCCCGCATGCGGCGTTCGGATCGATCATGCGCGACCTGACGGAGCGGCGCGCGGCCGAGGACCGGCTGTTCCACATGGCGCATTTCGATCCCCTGACCGAGCTTCCCAACCGCGCCGCGCTGCTCGACCGCACCTCGGCCCTGGTCGCGCGCGACGAGCCGTTCGCGCTGCTGATGCTGGACCTGGACCAGTTCAAGGACGTGAACGACACGCTCGGCCATTCGTCCGGCGACGCGGTGCTCAAGACGATCGCGGCTCGCCTGCTCGACTGCGTCCGGCCGTTCGACACGGTCGCCCGGCTCGGGGGCGACGAGTTCGCGATCCTGCTGCCGGGCGCGGATCCGCGCGCGCATGCCACCACCATCGCCGATCGGCTGACCGAGACGGTCTCCGCCCCCATCGCGCTGGAGCGGCAGGACGTGCATGTCAGCGCCAGCGTGGGCGTCACCACCTTTCCGGGCGACGGCACGGATGCGGAGGACCTGCTCTCCGCTGCCGACCTCGCCATGTACCAGGCCAAGAGCGAGGGGCGGCACTGTCAGCGCTTCTACACGCCTGCGCTGCGCAGCGCGGCCTTGCACCGCCGCGCGTTCGAGGGCGAGTTGCGCGACGCGCTCGACCAGGGCCAGTTCCGGCTCTTCTACCAGCCCCAGGTCCGGCTGGCCGACGGCGCCCTGCTCGGCGCGGAAGCGCTGCTGCGCTGGCAGCATCCCGAGCGCGGGCTGCTGACGCCCGACGCCTTCCTGCCCGCGCTGGAATCCGGGCGTCTCGCGCATGACGTGGGGCATTGGGTGCTGGAGACGGCATGCCGCCAAGCCGCCCGCTGGCATGCGGGCACCCCCGGCTTCGTGCTGGGCATCAACCTGTTCAGCGCGCAGTTTCGGGACGGCACGCTTGCCGAGCGCGTCCGCGCCGAGCTCGACCGGCATGGGCTGCCCCCCAGCGCCCTGGAACTGGAGGTGACCGAGAACATCATCCTGCGGGAAGACGAGACCATGCTCGCCCCCCTGCGCGTGCTCCGCGACCAGGGGGTGGGCGTCGCGCTGGACGACTTCGGCACCGGCTATGCCTCGCTGAGCGTGCTGAAGCACTATCCGATCAGCAGGATCAAGATCGACCGCAGCTTCGTTCGCGACCTTGTCGATGACGAGGCCGATGCGGCGGTGGTCACCGCCATGGCGTTCCTCGGCAGCATGCTCGGAATCGAGGTCATCGCCGAGGGTGTCGAGACCGAGGCGCAGCGCGACCTGCTCGCCCAGTGCGGCTGCACGGTCGCCCAGGGCTATCTCTACGGCCGCCCGATGCCGGTCGAAGCCTTCGACGCTTTGCTGCTACCGACCCCGACCCGCGTTGCCTGAGGACGTGGGCTACGCCCGCCGGACGCGCAGCCCTGCGAGCGCGAGCAGGCCGATGGCCATCCAGATCGCGTTGTTGAAGACGCTCGGCAGCGCGCCATGCGCCCAGCCGTTGATCGCCATGCCGAGCGCGCCGGCGACGTTCATCAGCTGATACGGCACGCCGCGCGCATCCAGCCGGCCGGTCGACAGCAGCGCATAGGCGAGCAGGATCAGGAAGGATCCAGACCAGCCGACCACCTCGATCCACATCGCGCTTCCCCCTCGCTGCCTTCGGATCCCTGTCGAATGCGGCGGCAGCAGGGGCAAGCCCTTCCGGACGCGGGTGGTGCAAAGCCCGGCTATTCGTCGTCGCCGCCCCAGCGCCACCGCCACCCGCCGCGCGTATGGGTGGCGGAGAGGGCGAGGACGGCGATCGTCAGGACGCTCACGAAGATGCCGAAGCCGATCGGATGCCCCGGCGCGACATAGTGCGAGCCCAGCAGCAGCATCGCGAGATAGCCCCCCAGCAGCACCCACCCCTGCCATGCGATCGGCCAACCGGCGCCGTAGCCGAAGCGCTTGGGGGCGAACCAGATGTCGTCCTGGCCCGGCTTCTCATTCGCCATGATCGCTCTCCTTGGGCGGCCGACCGCGGCGGACCGGCTGGGGATCGGCAAGCTTCACGCCCCGCTTCGCCAGCGCCTCGCGCAGCAGGCATTCGACCTGCGCGTTGACGCTGCGCAGTTCGCCCGCAGCCGAGCGCTCGATCGCCGCATAGAGCGCGGGATCGAGGCGCAGGGGGAACGCCTTTTTGGGGGGCGCAGCCACGTTACTGGTACAGCGAGCCTGCGTTCACGACCGGCTGGGTGTCGCGCTCCGAACAGAGCACCACCATCAGGTTCGACACCATCGCCGCGCGCCGCTCGTCGTCGAGCTCGACCACGTTCTTCTCCGACAGCTGGGCGAGCGCGGTCTCGACCATCGAGACGGCACCCTCGACCAGCTTCTGCCGGGCGGCGATCACCGCCTCCGCCTGCTGGCGGCGGAGCATCGCCTGGGCGATCTCCTGCGCATAGGCCAGGTGGGTCAGCCGGCATTCGTCGACCTGCACGCCCGCACTCGCCACGCGCTCCTGCAGCTCGACGCGCAGTTCCTCGCTCACCACATCGGCGTTGCCGCGCAGCGTCATCTCCTCATGGGTGAAGTCGTCATACGGATAGCGCGATCCGATCGCGCGCACCGCGCTCTCGATCTGCACCATCACGAACGCCTTATAGTCGTCGACGTCGAACAGCGCCTGCGCAGTGTCGGCAACGCGCCACACGACGTTGGACGCGATCTCGATCGGGTTGCCGCGCAGGTCGTTCACCTTCAGCCGCTCGGACGTGATGTTGTGGATGCGCACCGAAATCTTGGACTTGGTGAGCCACGGCCAATTCCAGCGCAGGCCCGTCGTGCGATCGGTGCCGCGATAGTCGCCGAACAGCAGGATCGCCGCCGCCTGGTTGGGCTGGAGCAGGTAGAAGCCGCAGGCCACCAGCAGCAGCGCAACCCCGGCCACGATCAGGAGCACGATCCCCCAGGGATGTACCGGCGCGTTGAGCGCGCCCACGGCGCCGAGCACGATCAATCCGAGCCCCGCCAGCAGCATCACGAAGCCGTTGTACGTCGTCGCCGGCCGCTCCAGGCTCTGCCGCAACACCCGATCCGATGCCATCTCCGCCTCCCTGTTAAATGTAATATCACTTTTATATCAGGTCGGCAGAAACGCAAGCGGGATCGGAGCGGGACAACAAGGGGGGGCGCGAGCAACCCTAGGCTCCTGCGTTGCTCAGCCCAGTCCCACCCACGAGATACAAAGGAACGCGCCGCCCCGCACGACACCGTACCCCGGCGAAGGCCGGGGCCCAGTTGCGCCGCCGTCTCGATTTCGCGCACCCACAGCCGCCTTCCCAACTGGGCCCCGGCCTCCGCCGGGGTACGCAGAGACGCAGCGCTCAGCGCTCCTCTCGCGCCCCCTCTGTGACGACGCGCTCTTCCTGCGCGCCCTCTTCGATAGCGCCTTCCCGCCGAAGCCGTCGCGCGCGCGGCGGCCGCCCGCCCGCGGGCCAGCCCTCGCGCTGCCGGGCGCGGTCGCCGTCGGCCTCTTCGGTCTGGTCGTGGAACAGCACCATCTGGGTCGGGAACGGCAGGTCGATGCCATGCGCGATCGCCGTCTCGTACAGCGCCAGCACCACGCGCGACCGGATGTGGACCACGCTGGTGCGCTTCGATTCCGTCCACCAGCGCGCGCGCAGGGTGATGTAATTGTCGTCCAGGCCCCAGGGCAGCACCTCGGGCGCCGGGTCCGCGACCACGCCCTCCACCTTGCGGATCGCTTCCAGGAACAGCTCGGCGGCATGGGACGGCTTGTCGCCATAGCCGATGCCGACGTCGAACTGCTCGCGCCGCACCGGGAAGGCCGTGTTGACCATCACCGGCGAGATATAGAGGTCCGCATTGGGGATGATGACGCGCCTGCCGTCATAGGTCTTGATCAGGGTCGCGCGGCTCTGGATGTGCTCGACCGTGCCCTCATAGTCCTTGATGACGATCTGGTCGCCGCGCCGGAACGGCCGCCGCATCAGCAGCAAGAGGCCCGCAAACAGGTTCTGCAGGATTTCCTTGAAGGCAAAGCCGATCGCGACCGAACCGATGCCGAGCGTCGCGAGCACGTCCGCCGGCTTGACGCTGGGGAAGACGATGGTCGCCGCCAGCAGCAGCGCGGCCACCATGACGGCGCCGAAGGCGAGCGACCCGAGCACCGCGCTCAAGTCCAGGCGGTGGCGCCGTCGCCCGACCCGGCGGATACCCCAGGCGATCGCCTTGCCGACGCCCCATGCCACCAGCAGCAGCACGATCGCGGCGACGATGTTGGGGAGCTGGAGGAAGAAGCCGTTGACCCAGGCGTGCAGCTTGGCGGTGACGAGGTCGACCGGGTCGCGGATCGCAGGCGGCTGGACGGGCTTCATGCCCAAGGGGAACGCCGCCGAAACCAGCCCGGTTCCGGCGGCGGCTGGTGGTTACTGGAGGACGACGGTCACCGCGCGGCGGTTCTTCGCGTAGGAGCTCTCGTCCGAGCCGAGCGCCAGCGGACGCTCCTTGCCATAGCTGATCGTGGTGATCCGCGCCGCCGCGACGCCGCGTGCCGCCAGATAGTTGGAGGCGGCGTTCGCACGGCGATCGCCCAGCGCCAAGTTGTATTCGCGGGTGCCGCGCTCGTCGGCATGGCCCTCGATGGTGATGCGCACGTTCGGGTAGCGCTGCAGCCACGATGCCTGGCTGTCCAGGATCGAGCGCGCCTGCGGATCGATGTCATAGCTGTCGAGCGCGAAGTTGACGGTGTCGCTCGCGACTGACTGCTGGAAGTCCTCGCGGCTGCCCGGGACCACGCCGGTGCCCGTCTGGCCGCCGGTGCCGGTGCCGTCGACCGGCGCAGCGGTCTCGCCCGGGGCGGGCGGCAGCACTTCGGGGCGCTTCTTGGCGCAGCCGGCCGTCGCCACCAGGGCCGCCGCCACGATCAACTTGCTCGTCAGTTTCGCCATCAGCTGTCTCCTCGATTACAGATGTATATTCCGCCACAACCCGATGCGGCGGCAAGTGCTAAAGCCTGGTTCTGGGACGCCGCCCTGCGGGTGCCGGCGCCCGTTTAGGGGCGCAGCGGCCCCCAGCTCGGATCCGACCCGTCGAGCGGCGTCGGAATGCGGCGGACGTTCTGGCCGGTCAGATCGACCGACCACACGTCTGCCTTGCCTGCCCCGCCCTGCGACGCGCGGAAGAAGGTGAGGACGCGGCCGTTGGGCGACCAGCTCGGCCCCTCGTCGCCCCATGCGTCCGAGAGCAGCTTTTCGCCGCCGCCCGATGGGCTCATCACGCCGATGCGGAAGCTGCCGCCGCCCTGGCGCGTGAACGCGATCAGGTCGCCGCGCGGGCTCCACGACGGGGTCGCATAGCGGCCCGACCCGAAGCTGATGCGCTGCTGGTTGGAGCCGTCCGCGTTCATGACGTAGAGCTGCTGCGTGCCCGAGCGATCGCTCTCGAACACGATCTTGCTGCCGTCGGGCGAATAGCTGCCGCCGGTGTCGATGCCGGGCGAGTTGGTCAGCCGCTGCGGCGTGCCGCCCGACGCCGACACGCGATAGATGTCGGTGTTCGACGCCTGCGCCATGGAGAAGATCACCCAGCGCCCGTCCGGAGAGAAGCGCGGCGCAAAGGTCAGGCTGGCATTGCGCACCAGCAGCCGCTGCTGGCCCGATGCAATGTCATAGACATAGATCGCCGGCCGCTCGTTCTGGTAGCTCATGTAGACGATCGACTGCTGGTTGGGCGCAAAGCGCGGCGTCAGCACGATCGACTGGCCGTTGGTCAGGAAGCGGTGGTTGGCACCATCCTGGTCCATGATCGCCAGGCGCTTGATGCGCTTGCCCTTGGGCCCCGTCTCCGAGACGTAGACGATGCGGCTGTCGAAATAGGGCCCCTCGCCCGAAAGGCGGGTGTAGACGGTGTCGGCGCACTTGTGGGCCGCGCGGCGCCACTCGGCCGGCGTCACCACGAAGCCCTGGCGGGTCAGCTCGGTGCGCGCGAACACGTCATAGAGGTAGCAGCCCACCGTCAGCGTGCCGTCGCCATTGGCGCGTACGAAGCCCTGCACCAGCGCCTGTGCCTGGGTGCCGGCCCAATAGCCGAAGTCGGGTGCGGCGGCCTGGGCGAACGGCACCGCGGCGATGCCCTGCGGCCCGCGCGGGGTGAACAGGCCGGAGTTCTTGAGGTCGTTCGCGACCACCTCGGCCAGCTGGCGGCCGAGCGCGCTGGTCTGGCCGGCGGCGGTGCCGACATCGCTGGGGGTCGGCATCACCGGCACCGCGATCGGCATCGGATCGGAGATGCCGCCTTCGATGTCGACTTCGACCTGAGCATGGGCGGGCGCCGCGGCAAGGCCGCAGCTGAGGGATGCCAACGCAAGCGTGGCAAGGCGGGACAAGGGGATACGCATGGCTCTCTCCGTCAGCCGGGCAGCTTGTAGTTGATGGTGATGTTCTTCCACCCGCCTTCGTACAGCTCGTCGGGCAGTTCGAAGGGGGCGCACTGGATGATTGCCGCCGCCGCGAGTTCGCCCACGCGCTGCGCATAGCGGCCGTTCTCGTCGTCGACGCCGGATTGGCCCATCAGCTTGGGACGCGCGGTCAGACTACCGTCCTTCGCCATCTGCAGGTTGATGCGCGAGCGGATACGGTTGGCGCCCGGCCCCGGATTGGTGATCCGGTTGGCGCACGGCTGGACCTGGCGGCTGATCGCCGCGGCGAGCCCGGCGAGCGACTGCGCACCCACCTGTGCCGCACGCGCGGTCTGGCCCTTGCCCTTCTCGGCTGCCGTATCGGCCAGGCTCTTGGCGAAATCGGCGCCCAGGCGCGACCCGCGCGGCTTGGCTGCCTTCGCCGCCGCGTCGGTGCCGCTGCCCTTCGCGGGTGCCGCCTTGGGCTTGGCGGCGGCCGCTGCGGGCTTCGCCGGGGCGGGCTTTGCGGCCGGCTTTGCCGCCGGCTTCGGCTCCGCCTTGGGCGCGGGCTTTGCCGGTGCCTTGGGCGCAGGCTTGGGTGCCGGGGCCGGCTTGGGCTTGGGCGGCTGCGGCCTGGGAACGGGCTTCGGAGCGGGCTGCGGCTTGGGCACCGGCTTCGGCTCGGGCCGGGGCTCGGGCTTGGGCTGCGGCACGGGGGGCGCAGGCGCGGGCTGGGGCTCCGGCTCGGGCGCGGTCTCCTCCGGCGGTGCCGCGTCTTCCGGCGCGCCTTGCTCGGGTGCCACGGACTGGTCGGGCGCCTCGGTCTCGGCCGGCGCGGTCGATTCCAGCGCGACCTCGTCCACCAGGCTGACGTCGATCGGCGGCGACATCTTGAGCTCTTTGGGCTGCTCGCCCTTCCAGACGAGCGACAGGCCGACGAACAGCAGCGCGTGCCCGATCGCAGCCCCGCCCAGCGCCCATTTTTCCGTACGGCTCATCGCCGCACCTCCGTTGGCAAGCGCACGATCAGGGCGCGTCCCCCTGCGTCGACACCAGCGCCACGCGGTTCAGCCCCGCGCGGTTGAGCTCGCCCATCACCCGCATCACCCGACCATAATCGAGCGCGGTGTCGGCACGCAGCATCACCTGCCGCGGCTCGGCACCGGCCGGCTGACTGCCCACGATGCGCGCCAGCTGCTCGGGCAACGCCTGCTCGCTGACGGGCGTGTCGCCCAGATAGATGCTGCCGTCGGCGGCGAGCGACAGCTGCACCGGCTCCTGCTCCTGCTCCAGCCCCTTGGCGCGGCTGTCGGGCAGGTTCACCGGCACGCCGGTGGTGAGCAGCGGCGCCGTCACCATGAAGATGATCAGCAGCACCAGCATCACGTCGACCAACGGGGTCACGTTGATCTCCGCCATCGGCGTGCGCCGGCCCTTGCCGCGGCTGGACGGAAGCTGCATCGCCATGGGCTTAGTCCACGCCTTCCAGCTGGCGGCTCAGCGTCGCGTGGAACGCGTCGGCAAAGCGGTTCAGCCGCGCCTCCACCTGGTTGATGCGGTGGCTGTAGCGGTTGTACGCGATCACCGCCGGGATGGCGGCGAACAGGCCGATCGCGGTGGCGAACAGCGCCTCCGCGATGCCCGGCGCCACCACCGCCAGGCTGGTGTTCTGCGCCTGGGCGATGCCGGTGAAGCTCCGCATGATGCCCCACACCGTGCCGAACAGGCCCACGAACGGCGCAACCGAGCCGATCGTCGCCAGCACGTTCAGCCGGTCCGACAGCTTGTCGACCTCCTCGGCCACTGCCGATCCCATGCTGGTGGCCAGCCGCTCGCGCGTGCCGTCGCGGTCGATGGTGGTGCTCGCGGTCGAGCGGCGCCATTCACGCACGCCCGCGGCAAAGACCTGCGCGACGGCGCTCTTGCCGGTCACGTGCTTCTTGTGGAACGCGTCGATGTCCTCGGTCCGCTCGAACTCCTCGACGAACGCCTCGGTGTCGCGGCGCACGCGGCGCAGTCGGCCCAGGAAGGTCAGGATGATCGCCCAGGTCCAGATGCTGGCGGCCAACAGCCCCAGCATCACGAACTTCACGACCCAGTCCGCCTGCATGAACAAGCCAATCGGCGACATGGAGGCCGCGTCGGTATTTACCAGAACGTCCATCAGGCTCTCAGCTTTCCTTCCAGATCAGGGTCTCGAACGTGCGCCGCCAGGCCGGCGGATGCCGACGCGGGGTGCCCGATGGTGCCACGAACGCCACCTCGACCTCCGCTTCGGCTACCAACACCGAACCCTGCATTACTCGTTGATGAATGACGACCGATGCCGCGCGCAACTGCGTCATGCGGCTGACCACCACCAGCGCGTCGTTGAGGCGCGCAGGGCTCGCATAGCGGATGTGCAGGTCGCGGATCGCATAGGCCCCCTCGCCTGCCTCGAACGCGGCACGCTGGTCGCAGCCGGTCAGCCGCAGCATGTCCGAGCGCGCCCGCTCCATGTAGCGCAGGTAGTTGGCGTGATAGACCACGCCGGACAGGTCCGTGTCCTCGAAATAGACGCGCAGGGCGAACCGGTGTTCGGCGCCGTCGAAGCGGCCTTCGCTGGGGCAGTCCAGGGGTGGCGTCATCCGCGCGGGTCTAGCCGAGGCGGTCCAGCCGGGGAAGGGTGTGCGAGAAGCCGTGTTCGTACCGCCCTCCCAAAGCGCAGCGGTACCCGCTCGCTCCCTCCTTCCGTGCTCCCGCGCAGGCGGGAGCCCAGAGTACCGGGCGCTACCAGGCGTTGCTCTGCCGGACCCTGGATCCCCGCCTGCGCGGGGATACGGGAAAAAGCGATCCGCCTACCCCTCCACCTGGCTCACATCGCGCACCGCGCCGCGCGCAGCGTTCGTCGTAAGCGCCGCGTACGCCCGCAATGCCGGCGAAACCTCGCGCTTGCGGCCGAACGGCTTCCACGCCTTGGCCCCGCGCGCCTCCATTGCCGCGCGCCGCTCGGCGAGCACCGCGTCGTCCAGGTCCAGCCGGATGCCGCGGTTCGGGATGTCGATCAGGATCGGGTCGCCCGTCTCCACCAGCGCGATCAGCCCACCCTCGGCCGCTTCCGGCGAGACATGGCCGATCGACAGGCCCGACGTTCCGCCGGAGAAGCGCCCGTCGGTGATGAGCGCACAGGCCGCGCCCAGCCCCTTCGACTTCAGATAGCTGGTCGGATAGAGCATTTCCTGCATCCCCGGCCCGCCCTTGGGGCCCTCGTAGCGGATCACCACCACGTCGCCGGCCTCGACCTGGTTGCCCAGGATCCCCGCCACCGCCGCATCCTGGCTCTCATAGACGCGCGCACGTCCGCGGAAGGTCAGGATCGAATCGTCGACGCCGGCCGTCTTCACGATGCAGCCCTCGGGCGCGAGGTTGCCGAACAGCACCGCCAGGCCCCCGTCCTTGGAGAAGGGATGCTCGGTCGAACGGATCACACCGTTCTGCCGATCGGTGTCGAGATCTTCCCAGCGCTCGGACTGGCTGAACGCGGTCTGGGTCGGCACGCCGCCAGGCGCCGCGCGGAAGAAGTCCCGCACCTCCTCGCTGTTGGTGCGGCCGATGTCCCAGCGCGCCAGCGCGTCCGCCATGGTCGGCGCGTGCACCGTCGGCAGGCCCGCATCGATCAGCCCGCCGCGCTCCAGCTCGCCCAGGATCGACATGATGCCGCCGGCGCGGTGGACGTCCTCCATGTGCACGTCGGACTTGGCGGGGGCGACCTTGCACAGGCACGGCACCCGCCGCGACAGCCGGTCGATGTCGGCCATGGTGAAGTCGACCCCCGCCTCATGCGCGGCCGCCAGCAGGTGGAGCACCGTGTTGGTCGAGCCCCCCATGGCGATGTCCAGGCTCATCGCATTCTCGAATGCGCCCAGGGTGGCGATGCCGCGCGGCGTCGCGGTGACGTCGTCCTGCTCGTACCAGCGCTTGGCGAGGTCGACGATCAGGTGCCCGGCCTCGCGGAACAGCTTCTCGCGGTCGGCATGGGTCGCCAGCGTCGATCCGTTGCCCGGCAGCGACAGGCCCAGCGCTTCTGTCAGGCAGTTCATCGAGTTCGCGGTGAACATGCCCGAGCAGCTGCCGCAGGTCGGACACGCCGAACGCTCGACCGCGGCCACTTCCTCGTCGCTGTAGCTCTCGTCGGCGGCCACCACCATCGCGTCGACCAGGTCGAGCGCGCGCTTCTTGCCCTTCACCACGACCTTGCCGGCCTCCATCGGCCCGCCGGAGACGAACACCGCGGGCACGTTGATGCGCAGCGCCGCCATCAGCATGCCGGGCGTGATCTTGTCGCAGTTGGAGATGCACACCATCGCGTCGGCGCAATGGGCGTTGACCATATATTCCACGCTGTCGGCGATCAGCTCGCGGCTCGGCAGCGAATAGAGCATGCCGCCGTGGCCCATGGCGATGCCGTCGTCGACCGCGATGGTGTTGAACTCCTTGGCGACGCCCCCCGCCGCCTCGATCTCGCGCGCGACCAGCTGGCCCAGGTCCTTGAGGTGGACGTGCCCCGGCACGAACTGGGTGAAGCTGTTCACCACCGCGATGATCGGCTTGCCGAAGTCCGAATCCTTCATCCCCGTCGCGCGCCACAGGCCGCGAGCGCCGGCCATGTTGCGGCCGTGGGTGGTGGTACGCGAACGATATGCGGGCATGACACTCTTTCCAACGAAATCGCGCCGCCCCTACGCCAGCAGCGCCGCGGTCTGCAACATTTTATTGCGCGTTTTGCTGTCTGAGAGAAATTTCAGGAATGAGCGACTACCCTGATGGTGCTACTTGCCCCCAGGGTGAGCCCCGACGCCGGCCTCCTCCAGTGCTCCTGCGAAGGCAGGAGCCCAGGGTTCCGAACGCGGACAGGCGTTGCTCTGCCTGGCCCTGGGTTCCTGCCTGCGCAGGAACACGGTGCCCGGCGGCGGTAGGGCGGGTTCAGAGCCCCGCGAGCATGGCCTCCCAAGCCGCAACCTCGTCCGGCCGCCGCGCAACCACTTCCAGTTCACCCAAGGTGCCGGTCGCAGGATCGAACGCGATCCGCCCCTCCCACTCGAACGTCGCGTTGCCGGCAATCGTCACCTCGGCAGCCTCGGTCGCGCTCGCCCGCACCATGCCGCCGCGGTTGAACACGCGCGTCTCGCGGTCGAACGGGATGCGTCCCGTCCGCGCCGCCGCATAGGTGGAGGCCGCCATCGCGCTGCCGCAGCTGTTGGTGAGGCCCACGCCGCGCTCATAGGTGCGCACGAACAAGGCCGGCGCGTCGTCGCTTCCCCGCACCTCCACGAAGCTGACGTTGCCGCGCGCAGGGAGCAGCGCGGGTGCCGCCTCGCACCAGTCGCCCAGCGCGACCAGCTCCGCCTCGTCGACCTGCTCCACGAACGTCACCAGATGCGGGTTCGGCATCGCCACGGCAGTGAACGCACGCGCACTCGGCAGCCCCGCGATCGGCGCATCGATCACCTCGGCTTCCGCAATCCGCAGGCCGACGTCGGCGGCGCGCGTCGACACCGGCCCCACCCGCGTGCGGATGGTGGTGACGCCCGGTGCCAGTTCCGGCTGCAGCCGCGCCTCGGCGTCGCTGGTCTTGAGCAGCACCCGCGCGTCCGCGATCCCCAGCCGCTCGAACCCCAGCCGCGCGGTGCAGCGCACGCCATTGAGGCACGTCTCCGCCTCGCTGCCGTCGGAGTTGAACATCCGCATCCCGAACGCATGGGTGGCATCGCCGCGGGTGAGCAGCAGCAGCCCGTCGCCGCCGACCGGTCCGCCACGATCGGCGAGCGCGCGCGCCAGCCGCACCCAGGCGTCTTCGGGCAGATCCAGCTCGCGCGCATCCACCAGCGGGAAGTCGTTGCCCGACCCGTGGCATTTGACGAACGCGATCTGCATGGGTGGGCACTCCTGAAGGACGCCCGCGCATATAGGCGAGCCGCTGCCCGCGTCCACGCGATTGCGTGCGGACTTGGGGCCACAGCTGTGCCACAACACGGGCGTGGACCTGTTCATGACGCTTCTGTTCGCCGGCATCGTCGCCGCGCTCGTCCTGATGTGGCGCCGGCTGACGGCGGTCGAGCGCGAGGTGGAGTACCTTCGCGAGGCGCTGGTCGAGGCGCGGTTCGAGGCACCGGCCCAGCCGATAGCCACCACCCCGCCAGCGGTCGAACGCCGCGATGAGCCGGCCGTCGTCCGCCGCCCCGCTGCGCCCGCCGCGCCCCTCTCAGTCCCGCCCGAACGCGAGGCCCCGCCCAAGCCGCGCTTCGAGATGCCGAGCTTCGAGGCGCTGGTCGGCGGCCGCCTGCCGGTCTGGGTCGGCGGCGCCGCGCTGGTGCTCGCCGGCGTCTTCCTGGTGCGCCTGTCGATCGAGAGCGGCCTGCTCACCCCCGGCATCCGCACCGCGCTCGCGGGGCTGTTCGCACTGCTGCTGCTTGCGGGCGGCGAAGTCGCGCGCCGCCTGCCCGCCACCCGCGACGACCCGCGCATCGCCCAGGTGCTCGCCGGCGCCGGCATCGCCAGCGCCTATGCGACCCTCTATCTCGCGGCCGCCGCCTACGACCTGGTGAGCCCGATCGCCGGCTTCGCGATCATGCTCGCGATCACCGGGATCGCGCTGGGGCTGGCGCTTCGCCACGGCCCACCCACCGCGGTCATGGCGCTGGCCGGCGGATTCGCCGCGCCCTTGGTGGCCGGCTTCGACGCCGCCGGCATCGGCCCGCTGCTCGTCTATCTCGGCCTGTTCGTGGCGGCGCTGCTGTGGCTGGCGGTCGCCCGCGGCTGGATGTGGCTGGCGCTCGCAGCCGGCGCCTCGGCGTTCGGCTGGGCCGGCTTCCTGCTCGCCGCGGTTCGCGCCGACGAGGTCGGTGGCGTTGCCGCCTTCATCGTCGCGCTCGCGCTCGGCGTCACCCTCGCGCTCCCCTCCGCCGGCATCCGGCGCCCGTGGCTGCGTGCCGCGCCGATGGTGGCAGGCCTCGCGCAGCTGCTGCTTGCCGCCCCCCTGCTCGACTTCGGCCCGCTCGCCTGGGGCTTCTACCTGGTCCTGTCGGCCGCCGCGCTGTTCCTGGCGTGGCGCGATCCCAAGCTGATGCCCGCGCCCGTCGCCGCGCTCGGCTTGGTGCTGGTGCTGCTCGGCGTCGGCCTGATGCGCCCCGCGCCCGGCGTGACCGCCACCGCCGCCATCCTCGCCACGCTGCTCTTCGCCATCCCCGGCCAGCTGCTGTCGCGCACGGGGCGCGGCTGGGCGCTGCTTGGCGTCGTCGGCACCGCGGGACCGGTGCTCGTCGTCCAGCTCGCCGCCACCCGGCTGCTCGAACCCGGCTTCTGGTGCCTGCTCGACCTGTTGCTCGCCGGCGCTTGCGCGTGGCTGAGCTGGCGCCACCGCGACCGCGCCGACGCGCAGGACACCGGCCTCGTCGGCGGTGGGCTCGCCGCCGCGGTGTTGCTCTCGGCCGGCCTCCAGCAGATCGTGCCCGGCGCGCTGGTCGCCCTGCCGCTCGCCGCCGCGATGGCCGCGCTCGCCGGCTGGGGCCGTACCACCGGCGACGCTTCGGTGCGCCGTCTGACCCTCCTGCCGCTGCTCGGGCTGCTGGTGCTGGCGCTGATCCCGCTCGCCCAGGTGGCGGAAGCGTTCGGCCGCTCGCTGTTCGGCGAGATGCTGCCCTATCGCCTGCTGCCGCCGCTGCGCGACATCCTGCGCTTCCTTGGCCTCCCCACCGCCGTGCTGGTCTCGATCCTGTTCGCCGACCGGCAAAGCTTCGGCCGCGCCCGCCGCATCGCCCTTGCCGTCGGCGGCGGCGCGGTGCCGCTGCTCGCCTATCTCCTGCTCAAGCAGCCCCTTGCCATCGCCGAGCCCCCGGCCTTTGCCGCCGTTGGCTTTGTCGAACGCGCGGTCATCACCCAGGCGCTGCTCCTCGCCGGCTGGGCGCTGGTGCGCAACCGCCGCCTCCCGCGCGTCGCAAGCCTGCTGCTCGCGCTCGGCGTCGCCCGCATCGTCTGGTTCGACCTGATGGTGTTCAACCCCGCCGGCGTGCCCCAGGCGGTGGGCGCGATCCCGCTGCTAAACGCCGCCACGCTGCACTTCGCGCTCGCCGCCGCGCTGCTCTGGACGCTGCCGCCCCGCCGCGGCACCCGCCCGATCGCCGCCGCGCTCACCCTGCTGGCACTCGTCGCCACCGTCCGCCAGGCGACGCACGGAAGCATCCTCACCGGCCCGCTCGGCACGGGCGAGAACTGGGGCTATTCCGCCGCGATGCTGGGCCTGTCGCTGTTCTGGCTGTGGCGCGGCATCACCGCCAAGGCGTCCGACCTGCGCCTGCTCGGCCTGCTGTTGCTCACCGCCACCACCTTCAAGGTGTTCCTGGTCGATGCCGCGGCGCTGGAGGGCGTGCTGCGCATCCTCTCCTTCCTGGGCCTCGGCTTCGCGTTGATCGGCATCGGCTGGGCCTATCGGCGGTTCCTCACGGAAGCCGGTAGTGCTCCGCCAGCCGATCGAGCGCCAGCGTAAGCACCAGCCGCCCGGCCCGCGCCGGCCAGCCGAGCGCCTTTTCCGCGGCCGGCAGGCCCTCCCCTGCACACACCACCCGCCACAGCACGTCGGCCAGCCCCGGCCCCGCCGCCGCGATCGCCGCGTCGAAACGCCGCTTGGCCGACAGCTGCGGCCCGCCCGGCGTGCCTGCGGAGGGCGCACCCCGACTGCCGCTTCCCCGCGGCCCGGCATCCCAGCGCATCGTCACCCGCGGCCCCAGCGACGCCCGCTCATAATCCTCGCGCAGCTGCTCGCCCGCATCGAACTGGCGGGGGCTGACCAACCCGCGCGCCCGCAGCCAAGACAGCGGCGATTCGGCCAGGTTCACCGTGACCCCGCGACGCCCCCGCGCCGGCGGGGTGCTCGCCACCCGTTCGCCCTCCAGTCCGCGTTCGGCCATTTCGCGCATCGTGCCTCTCCATCGTTGCGACTCGTCCTTGCCACAGCGGCTTGTTTGTAGGACAGTGACAAACCGATATGGTTTGTTGCGGGAGCCGGAGATGATCACCGCCATTCGCGAAGTGCGCCGTGCGAAGGGGCTGACGCTGGAGGAGGTGGCGCTGCGCTGCCGCCCCGGCACCACCGCCCAGACGATCGGCCGGCTGGAGACGGGCACGCGCACCGTCTCGATCGGCTGGCTCAACCGCATCGCAGAGGCGCTGGGCGTCGATTCCGCCGATCTGGTGAAGCTGCCCGACCGCCCCGACGTGTCCGTGGCCGCGATCCTGGATGCCGGCGGCGCCACCGCGCCCCGCCGTGCCGCCACGGTCGCAGCCCCCAGGATCGATCCCAGCCTGGTCGCCGTCACCGTCTCCGGCGGCGTCGGGGATTATCGGGCGGGCGACGAGATCTGGTGCGCCCGCCTGGCCCCCGACGCGTTCGGAAGCGCCATGAACCGCGACGTGCTGGTCCCCCGCCCTGCCGGCCGCTTCGTGTTCGGCCGGCTGCTCGCCCGCAGCGACGGGAAGCTCCACCTGCTGCCGCCCGGTGCCGGCGCCCGCCAGCAGGTGGTTCCCGAACCCGCCTGGCTCGCCATGGCCGTGCGCCTGGTGCGGACGCTGTGATGCCGCACGCTTGCCTTGCACACTTCGTTACCGAAGTTTCCGGTGGCCCGATGGCGTCGGCCGCAACGGCATGGTAGCCAGCCCCATGCCCGCATCGGCCGCCGCTTCCGCCCGAGAGATCCTCACCCGCCTCCACGACGTGATGGCGTCGCGCAGCCCCGCACAGGCCAAGCTCAACAGCGTGGTCAACATCATCGGGGAAACGCTCGATAGCGAGGTCTGCTCGATCTATTTGCTGCGGGAGGGCGTGTTCGAACTCTTCGCCACCGTCGGCCTCGCCGAAGAGGCGGTGCACGTCACCAAGCTCGCCCCCGGCGAGGGCCTGGTCGGCACCATCGCCGCCAATGTCGAGACGCTGAACCTGGCCGAGGCCGCGAGCCACCCGGATTTCGCCTATCGCCCCGAAACGGGCGAAGAGCGTTTCCACAGCTTTGCCGGTGTGCCGATCATCCGGCGCGAGCGGGCGGTGGGCGTGCTCGCGGTCCAGCATACCGAGCCGCGCCGCTACGACGACGTCGAGATCGAGGCGCTGCAGACCGTCGCCATGGTGCTGTCCGAACTGATCGCCAACGCCGACCTGATCGACGCGGCCGGCCCCGCCGCCGCCAGCCGCCCCCAGGCGACCGGCACCGCCCGCATCAACGGCTTCAAGCTGGTCGAAGGCATGGGCGCGGGCGTCGCCGTCTTCCACCAGCCGCGCATCACCGTCGAACACACGGTCGCGGAGGATACCGAGGCCGAGCGCCACCGCGTCTATGCCGCGTTCGACAAGATGCGCGAGCAGATCGATCGCATCACCAGCCAGGCCGAATTCGGCGTCGGCGGCGAGCATGAAGAGGTCATCGCGACCTACAAGATGTTCGCCTATGACGAGGGCTGGTCGCGCCGCATCAACGAGGCGATCGATTCCGGCCTCACCGCAGAGGCCGCGATCGAGCGCGTCCAGCAGCGCACCCGCATGCGCATGCGCGAGATTTCCGACCCGCTGCTCGCCGATCGCATGCACGACCTGGAGGATCTCTCCAACCGGCTGCTCCGCATCGTCTCGGGCCAGCTCGGCACCGCGGCGCAGCTGGGCCTTCGCCAGGACACGATCCTGATCGCCCGCAACCTGGGTCCGGCCGAGTTGCTCGAATACGACCGCCGGCGCCTCAAGGGCGTGGTGCTGGAGGAAGGCTCTCTCACCGCGCACGTGACCATCGTCGCGCGCGCCATGGGCGTGCCGGTGCTCGGCCGCGTGCGCGACGTGCGCCGGCTGATCTCGGAAGGCGACCGGCTGCTGCTCAACGCGTCCGAAGACTATTGCGTCATCCGCCCCACCGCCGACCTGGAGGAGGCGTTCGACGCCAAGCTGCTCTATTCGCAGCGCCGCCGCGCGGCCTTTGCTGCCCTTCGCAGCGAGCCGCCCGTCACCCGAGACGGCGACCGCATCACCCTGCTGGTCAACGCCGGTCTGCGCGACGACGCCGCCGCGCTGGACCTCACCGGCGCGGACGGCATCGGCCTGTTCCGCACCGAATTCCAGTTCCTGGTCTCCTCCACCCTTCCCTCGCGCGAGCGCCAGCAGCGGCTCTATCGCGAGGTGCTCGACGTGGCCGGCGACCGCCCGGTCGTGTTCCGCACCGTCGACATCGGCGGCGACAAGGCGCTGCCCTATCTCGCGACCGGCGACCATGAGGAAGAGAACCCGGCGATGGGCTGGCGGGCGCTGCGCCTGGCGCTGACCCGCGAGGGGCTGATGAAGGCGCAGGCGCGCGCGCTGATCGAGGCGGCGGCCGGCCGCACGCTGCGCGTCATGTTCCCGATGGTGTCCGAACCCTGGGAGTTCGAGCAGGCGCGAGAGCTGTTCGAGCGCCAGCGCGACTGGGTCGCCTCGCGCGGGCGCAAGCTGCCGCTGGAGATCCTCTATGGCGCGATGCTGGAGGTGCCGGCGCTTGCCGAGACGCTCGACCTGCTGTTCCCGCGCCTCGATTTCCTGTCGATCGGCACCAACGACCTCACCCAGTTCCTGTTCGCGGCCGATCGCGCGCACCCGCAGCTGGCGTTGCGCTACGACTGGCTGAGCCCGGCGATCCTGCGCTTCCTGCGCCGGGTGGTGCGTGCCACCCGCGATGCCGGCGTCCCGGTCACCGTGTGCGGCGAGATGGGCGGGCGCTCGCTCGAAGCAATGGCGCTGCTCGGCCTCGGCATCGACCGGCTTTCGATCACGCCGGCCGCGGTCGGCCCGATCAAGGCGATGATCCATTCGCTCGATCGCGCCGCCATCACCGCGACCATGGAGCGGCTGCTGGCAGCCCCACCGCCCGACATGCGGGCCGCGCTGACCGCCTGGGCGACTGACAATGGGGTTGAACTGGCGTGAAACGGCGGCGGATACGCGCCTCCCGACGTTGACACAGGTTTATGCGTGTCCGAAACCTGCCCCGAAGACGGGGGCGCGACCTTGGTGAATATTCCCCGCGTGGAGACTGGAATGGGTGAGGGCGAGGGCGCCGTGGAACGGAGCCCGGCAGCGATGACGGCAGGCGAACGGTTGCGGCAGGCGCGCGAGGCCCAGGGCCTCGACCTGGCCGAGGTAGCGGCGCGTACTCGGATCCCGCAGCGGCATCTGGAGGCGATCGAGACGTCGAACTTCTCCCAGCTGCCGTCCACCACCTATGCGATGGGCTTCGGCCGCTCCTACGCGCGGGCGGTGGGCGTGGACGAAGTGGCGCTCGCCCGCGATCTGCGCCGCGAGCTCGACACCAGCTACCAGCGGCGCGAGCCCAAGCCCGACCTTCAGCCCCATGCGCCCCCGCGGCTTCCCTCGCGCGGGCTCGCCACCGGCGGGTTGATCGCGGGTGGCCTGATCCTGCTTCTGCTCGCCATCTGGTTCGGCACCACCCTGCTCAGCGGCGGGGACGCGCCGCCCGCGCAGCAGGCGACGGCGGAGAGCGAGCTCGGCGTGATGCCGGTGCCCGCCGCCTCCCCGGCCGTTGCCGCACCGGCCGCGCCCGTGACCGGCAGTCAGGTGACGCTCACCGCCACCGACGAAGTGTGGGTCCGCGTCTATGACGCCGCCGGCAAGACGCTGATGCAGAAGACGATGACCGCGGGCGAGCGCTATGACGTGCCCGTCGATGCCAACGGCCCGATGATCAACGTCGGCCGCCCGGACAAGCTGACGGTCACCATCAACGGATCGTCGGTGGCCCCGCTCGGCAGCGGCGCCCGCCCGATCAAGGACATCGGCGTCAGCGCCCAGGCGCTGCGTGCCCGCGACGGCGGCGCCACCCCGGCGCCTGTCGCCGCCGACACCGGGGCCGCCCCCGCGCCGGCCGCGCCCCAGGGCTGATCCGCTCGCCTTGGGCGCGCCCGGGCTTTTCCGCGCGCGCTTAAGGCTGGCGACAGCATCGCCGGACCATTAGGGTCCCCCTAGTTTTCCCAAATCCCACCGGGGGGTGTCACGACATGCGTATCCTCATGACGCTTCCGCTTCTGGCGGCCGGCCTTGCAGTTTCCGTCCCCGCGACCGCGCAGACCGCGATCGAAGGCCGGGTGAACAAGCTTGAGCGCGAGATGCGCGCCGTGCAGCGCAAGGTGTTCCCGGGCGGCGCCCAGGCCCAGGTCGAGCCGGAGATCACCGCACCCCAGGCGCCGATCGAGGCGCCGGGCACGCCCGCGGGCAGCCCGATCGCCAATCTGGAAGCGCGCGTCGCCGCGCTCGAATCGCAGCAGATGACGCTGACCGGCCAGGTCGAGCAGGCGCAGTACAAGCTGCGCCAGATGGAGGAGGCGTTCGAGGCCTATCGCCGCGCCAACGATGGCCGGCTCACCGCGCTGGAAGGCGGCGGGGCTGCCGCTCCGGCCGCGCAGGGTGGCGAGCCGGACAGCGCCCCGGCCGCTTCCCCTGCCCCGGCCCGCGGCCCCGGCAACGGCGGCGGCGTGCTGACTCTTCCGGGCAATGCCGGGACCAAGCCGGCCGCCCCCGCTGCTGCCGCTCCTGCGGGGGCCGGCGCTGCCGTGGAAAAGCCCGCGCCCAGCGGCGATCCGGCCGAGGACGCCTATGTCTACGGTTATCGCCTGTGGTCAGCGAAGCGTTATTCGGAGGCCGCGGCCCAGCTCAAGACCGTGGTCGACAAATACCCCAAGCACCGCCGCGCCAGCTGGGCCCAGAACCTGATCGGCCGGTCCTATCTCGACGACGGCAAGCCCAGCCTCGCCTCGATCGCCTTTTACGACAATTACAAGAAGATGCCGGACGGCGAGCGTGCGCCCGACAGCCTCTTCTACCTCGCCGACGCGCTGGTGCAGCTGAAGAAGCCGAAGGACGCGTGCGAGGTCTATGCCGAGCTGTCCGACGTCTATGCCGATCGCATCTCGGCGACGATGAAGGCGGATATCCAGCGTGGACGCACCGCCGCCAAGTGCAGCTGATCCGGTGATCCCCGATCCGGCGGCGGTCGCGCGGTTCGCGCACGACCTCGCCGCCGCGATCGGCGCCCCACCCGCGGGCCCGATCGCGCTCGCCGTCTCGGGCGGCCCCGATTCCATGGCGATGCTGGCGCTGGCGCATGCCGCGCACCCCGGCCGGGTGATCGCCGCCACCGTCGACCACCGCCTCCGCCCCGATGCCGCCGACGAAGCCGCAATCGTCGCCCGCTGGTGCCGTGACGCCGGCATCCCGCACGCCACGCTCGCCCCCGAACGGCCGCCCCAGGGCGCCAGCATCCAGGCACAGGCGCGGCAGCTTCGCTACCAGCTGCTCGGCCGATGGGCGCTCGGCGCGGGAGCGGCCGCGCTGCTCACGGCCCATCACGCCGACGACCAGGCCGAGACCTTCCTGATGCGCGCCGTACGCGGCTCGGGCCCCGCCGGGCTTGCCGGCATCCGCCGCTATTGGACCTGGCACCCCGAACGCTGGGACGGCACCGGCGCCGGCGAGGCGAGCGGCCTCCCGGTCGTCCGCCCGCTGCTCGGCTGGCGGCGCGCGACCCTGCGCGCGCTGGCGGAGGCAGCCGCCCTCCCCTTCGTCGACGATCCCTCCAACACCGATCCCCGCCACGACCGCACCGGGGTCCGCGCGTTGCTGGCCGGCTCGCCCCCGCTTGATGTCGAGGGGCTCGCCCGTGCTGCGCAGCATTGCGCCGAAACGGATGCAGCAATTGCGGAGACCGTCACCTGGATCGAGCGCGAGCGGCTGTGCCCGGCGCCCGCCGGGGAACGCGCGCTGGACATGGCCGGCCTGCCCCGCGAACTGCGTCGCCGCCTCGTCCGCCGCGCCATCCACCATGTCCGCCAGCACGCGCCCGCGGCCGAGGGAAGCTGGTCCGACTCCGCCAACGTCGAGCCGCTGCTGGACGCGCTCGAAGCCGGCAACGGCGCCACTCAGGCAGGCGTCGCTGCCTCGGCGCACGGGGACCGGTGGCATTTCCGGCCCGCACCGCCGCGTCGATCAGCCTGATCGATGTTGTTCCATTGCCATTCATCCCCCGCAGCCTATCTTGCAGGGACGAAGAGGTACGCGCTTTCATGAACGACAACGACAAGCAGCCCGGCCCCGAGAACGGCGGCAACGGCAACCCCTGGATGAAGAGCCTGCTCATCTGGGTGGGCATCCTCATGGCCCTGGCGCTGTTCGTGTCGCTGTTCCCCAGCGGCGGGGCGCAGAACGCCGGTACGTCGATCCCCTATTCCGCGTTCCTCGACCGGGTCGAGGAAGGGTCGGTCAAGGACGTCAACGTCACCAAGAACGTCATCACCGGCACCCAGTCGAACGGCGAGAAGTTCCGCACCTATGCGATGGACGACCCGCAGCTGACCGAGCGCCTGCGCAAGGCCGGCGTCAGCATCACCGCGCGTCCGGAGGAAGGCCCGTCGATCTGGCAGTATATGCTGGTCCAGGCGCTTCCGTTCCTGCTGTTCCTCGGCATCGCCTTCTTCGTGGTGCGCCAGATGCAGAAGGGCGGCGGCGCGAACGGCGCGATGGGCTTCGGCAAGTCGCGCGCCCGCATGCTGACCCAGAAGGAAGGCAAGGTCACCTTCGACGACGTCGCCGGCATCGACGAGGCGCGCGAGGAACTGCAGGAGATCGTCGAGTTCCTGAAGGACCCAACCAAGTTCGCGCGCCTGGGCGGCAAGATCCCCAAGGGCGCACTGCTGGTCGGCTCGCCCGGCACCGGCAAGACGCTGCTCGCCCGCGCGATCGCGGGTGAGGCGGGCGTGCCCTTCTTCACCATCTCCGGCTCGGACTTCGTCGAGATGTTCGTGGGCGTCGGCGCCAGCCGCGTGCGCGACATGTTCGAACAGGCTAAGAAGTCGGCGCCGTGCATCGTCTTCATCGACGAGATCGACGCGGTCGGCCGCCATCGCGGCGCGGGTCTCGGCAACGGCAACGACGAGCGCGAGCAGACGCTCAACCAGCTGCTGGTCGAGATGGACGGCTTCGAGGCGAACGAGGGCATCATCATCATCGCGGCGACCAACCGCCCCGACGTGCTCGATCCGGCGCTGCTGCGTCCGGGCCGCTTCGATCGCCAGGTCGTGGTGCCCCGCCCCGACATCGAGGGCCGCATCAAGATCCTGCAGGTCCACATGAAGAAGGTGCCGCTGGCACCCGACGTCGATGCCCGCACCATCGCGCGCGGCACGCCCGGCTTCTCGGGCGCGGACCTCGCCAACCTCGTCAACGAGGCGGCGCTGATGGCGGCGCGCAAGGGCAAGCGGCTGGTCGCGAACCTCGAGTTCGAAGAGGCCAAGGACAAGGTCATGATGGGCGCCGAGCGGCGCTCGATGGTGATGACCGACGACGAAAAGCGGATGACCGCCTATCACGAGGCCGGCCACGCCATCGTCTCGATCCACGAGCCCGCGTCGGACCCGATCCACAAGGCGACGATCATCCCGCGCGGCCGGGCACTTGGCATGGTGATGCGCCTGCCGGAGCGCGACAGCTACAGCTATCATCGCGACAAGATGTACGCGAACCTGGCGGTGGCGATGGGCGGTCGCGTCGCCGAGGAGATCATCTTCGGCTACGACAAGGTGTCTTCGGGCGCCTCGGGCGACATCCAGCAGGCGACGAGCCTCGCGCGCGACATGGTTACTCGCTGGGGCATGTCCGATGCCGTCGGCCCGGTCGAATACGCCGAGCCGCAGGGCGAGAGCTTCCTCGGCTATTCGCAGTCGGCCCCGGCGCGTATGTCGAACAAGACGGCGGAACTGATCGACAGCGAGATCAAGCGCATCGTCGAAGGCGGCCTCACCCGCGCGCGCGACGTGCTGACCGAGCATGTCGACCAGCTCCACACGCTGGCCGGCGCCCTGCTCGAGTATGAGACGCTGAGCGGCGACGAGATCAAGCGCCTGATCGCCGGCGAGGACCTCGGCCGCCCGACCGACGGCCCGACCCGCCCGGTCGCCGCCGCCGGCACCTCGATCCCGCGCACGCGGCGCCCCCAGGGTCCCTTCGGCAACCCCAGCCCCGCCGGCGCCTGATCCGGTCCGGTACGAACAGAAAACCCCTCCGCGACGACCTCGCGGAGGGGTTTTTCTTTGCCTGCGGTACTGTGGAACTGACCACATCGTCGCGCCAAGAGGGGTTCGCACCCGGGCCCGGTTGCGATGCTCACAGTTCAGATGATGTCTTCGCGACTAGCTTTGCTGCTTTCGATCCACCAGGCCAATGAAGCAACGAACGCTAGCAACATCGGGAAGGTGAGATATGGATCAACGTACCGCAGAAACGGTGCAGTCAATTCTACCAGGGCTAGACGGACCGGAAAAACCAATCTGTTCAAGAACGGTACGACGGTCAATCCCCCGAGCGCACCCGGTAAAAGAAGAAGCATCGATAAACCACCGACTGCAAAGGTTGTTTACCGTGGTTTAGCTTGCGGCGCTACGACTACAGGATTCGGCAACAAGCTGAGTCCAGTCAAAGCAGCTATCAGAAAACCAAGCGCCAACAACCCGCCTGGCGTTCGCACCCCTAGAGTGAAGTTTGCTGCCCAGAAGTTGCCGAAGCCAAATAGAACGCTGATCGAAGCAAGGTAGGACATCACTACAAAAGGGAAGCCCCACGGCCTGATTTGCAAAGTGACTGATCTTTCCCACGCTAGACGAGAAAGATACAGGCCGACACCGAAGACGGCTGGAAGGCGCAAGAACACGCCCAACATTAGCGCCACGGCCCCGCACGCCCCCCCAACGCTCTGGCAACCAGTAGCATAGGTGATTGGGCCTATGATGAACGGGAACGCAAACCCGAGCGCTACTAGGCAGGAAAGAGCGATTATCCAGCGCTTGGTGAAAGCATCAGCTGCCAAAGGATCCTCCACATTCCGAAGACGTCTACTCAGTCACCGGCGCCAATCGCCCCAGGCCTAGCGAATGCCGCCTCTTAATCACGGCCCAAATCAAGTTAAACCTCCGCCGTCAGGCGTTTCCGACAGTAGCTTTAACGTCTAGGATTTAGCTGTGCTCCTGCGCAGGCAGGAGCCCAAGGCCTCGACCGCTAGCTTTGTCGTACTCCCCACCCCCTGCCACCCTCGCGGCGGCACCGCTCACCCCATCACCCCCAGCACCACCAGCAGCGACACGAAGATCGACAGCACCACCGCCGTCACGAACAGCAGCGCCAGCGTCCGCCAGGCGGCGCTGAACGTCCGCAGCCGGTACGCGCCCTTCAGCTGCGCGAACATGTGGATCGGCGGCACCAGCAGCAGCCATGCGTCGAGCCACGACAGCAAGGGCGAGAGACTGAACAGCGCCATGACCACGAACAGCAGGTTCATGAAGCTGATCGAGTAGATCACGAAGATCGCGTGGTCGTACATGCGATACTGCCGCCGCCAGGCGAACAGCATCCACATGAACGGCAGCGACAGGGGGATCAGCGCCCAGCTGTATTTGTAGCTGCTCGACTTGATCTTGTAGAGCAGCAGCTCCGGGTTCTGGAGCTTGTGGCCGAGCTTCTTGTAGCCGTTGCCCTCCAGTTGCACGCCCAGCCGGCGCAGCATCGCGGGGATGCCGCTGTGCCCCTGCACGACCGCAAGCTCCTGCTCCACCGCATAGCGTTCGATCTGCAGCCCACGCGCCGCCTGCCCCTTGGTATCGCCGCGGGCGATCTCGCGATCGAGCGCCGCAATGCGGGCCTGCAGGCGCTCGGCATCCCCGGCATCCACCTTGACGATGTGCTCCGGAAACGTCTCCTCCTGCATCCAGCTGCCGACCCCGGCCCAGCCGAACACCGCGAACATCAGGAACATCGTGAAGAGGAACAGCGCCAGCGGCGATACGAAGCGTGCCCGCTCCCCCTCGACATAGCGGCGGGTGAGAGTGCCGGGCCGCATCGCCAGCATCGGCAGCGTGTCCCAGATCTTGCCCTCGAAATGGAACACCCCGTGCAGCAGGTCGTGGCCGACCGAATGGAGCGTGCGGTGGATGTGCCCCGCCTGCCCGCAGCGGTGGCAATGCGCCCCGATCAGCGCGGTCCCGCAGTTGAGGCACAGGCCATGCGCGTGGCCCGCCCCATGCCCGGACCGGTGCCCCCGGCCCTCACCTGCGCTCGGCTCGATCGCGCGCGCGAACAGCCCCCCGGCGACGATGTCGCCCCCTGTTTCCACTTCCCCCATGGCCGAAAGCTATCACGTCCCTGCAAGCTGTCGAGGGGCTTTGGGAGGCGAGCGCGGCCATGCTAGCGTGGCACCCTATGCCCGCCGATCTCGCCTTCGCCGCCCTGCCCGAAGATCCCGTCGCCCTCGTGCGCGCGATGGGTACTCGCGCCCGCACTGCTGCCCGCGCCTTGGCTGCGCTTCCGACCGCCACCAAGGCTGCAGCCCTGCGCGCCGCCGCCGCCGCGATCCGCGCCGATGCGTCCGCGATCCTCGCCGCCAACGCGCGCGACGTCGCCGCCGGCGAGGCGCGCGGCCTGAGCGCGGCGCTGCTCGACCGCCTCCGCCTCGATCCCGCCCGCCTGGAAGGCGCCGCTGCCGGTGTGGAGGCGATCGCCGGCCTGCCCGATCCGGTCGGCGCGCTGGTATCGGAGGATCGCCGCCCCAACGGGCTGGTGCTGCGCCGCGTTCGCGTGCCGATCGGCGTCATCGGCATCATCTACGAGAGCCGCCCCAACGTCACCGCGGACGCCGGCGCGCTCTGCGTCATGGCCGGCAACGCCGCCATCCTGCGCGGCGGGTCGGAAGCGATCGAGAGCAACCGCGCGCTCCACGCCGCCATGCAGCGCGGGTTCGTCGCCGGGGGCGTACCCGCCGATGCGATCCAGCTGGTCCCCACCACCGATCGCGCCGCCGTGGGCGCCATGCTCGCGGCCGAGGGCCTGATCGACATGGTCGTGCCGCGCGGCGGCAAGAGCCTGGTCGCCCGCGTCCAGGCGGAGGCGCGCGTGCCCGTGCTCGCGCATCTCGACGGCATCAACCACAGCTATGTCGATGGCGCCGCCTACCCGGACATGGCCCGCACCCTGGTGGTCAACGCCAAGCTCCGCCGCACCGGCATCTGCGGCGCGACCGAGACGCTGCTGATCGACCGCGCCTTTGCCGATCCCGCGCCGCTGCTCGCCGCCCTGATCGACGGCGGCTGCGAGTTGCGCGGCGACGCGGACGTGCAGGCGATCGATCCGCGCGTGCGCCCCGCCGCGGCAGAGGACTGGGACACCGAATATCTCGACGCGATCCTGTCGGTGAAGCGGGTCGACGGCGTGGAAGGCGCACTGGCCCATATCGCCCGTCACAGCTCCGGTCACACCGACGCGATCGTGACGGAAGACGCGGCTATCGCCGAGCGCTTCCTCAACGGGGTCGATTCGGCGATCGTGATGTGGAACGCCTCCACCCAGTTCGCCGACGGCGGCGAGTTCGGGCTGGGCGGGGAGATCGGCATCTCCACCGGCCGCCTCCACGCCCGCGGCCCCGTCGCGCTCGAAGGCCTCACCACGTACAAATGGACCGTCACCGGCACCGGCCAGACCCGCCCCTGACGCGGAGCTTTTTCGCACCGATCGGTTGCACGAGCAAAATGCCTCCCCATCTGCCGGGCCGCCCATCGCTCAGGAGGCGCATCCCCCATGCACTACAACCAGCTTGGCCGAACCGGCCTGTTCGTGTCCGAACTCTGCCTCGGCACCATGACCTTCGGCGGAGAGGGCATGTTCAAGGCGGTGGGCCAGGTGCAGCAGGCGGATGCCGACGCGCTGCTGCGCACCGCGGTCGATGCCGGGGTCAACTTCATCGACACCGCCAACGTCTATTCCAACGGCCTGTCGGAGGAGATCACCGGCCAGGCGATCCGCAACCTGGGGCTGCGGCGTGAGGAGGTGGTGCTCGCCACCAAGGCATTCGGGCCGATGGGGCCGGGCCGCAATGATCGTGGCGCCTCGCGCGGGCACCTGCTCGATCAGGTCAAGGCCAGCCTCACGCGGCTCGGCACCGACCATATCGACCTCTACCAGATCCATGGCTGGGACTCGGTGACGCCGATCGAGGAAACGCTGCGCGCGCTCGACGATCTCGTGACCCAGGGCCATGTCCGCTACGTGGGCGTGTCCAACTGGGCGGCGTGGCAGATCGCCAAGGCGCTCGGCATCTCCGAACGCCGCGGCTTCGCCCGGTTCGAGACGGTGCAGTCCTACTACACCCTGGCCGGCCGCGACCTGGAGCGCGAGCTGGCGCCGATGATGGAATCCGAGGGGCTCGGCCTGATGGTGTGGAGCCCGCTTGCCGGCGGCTATCTGTCGGGCAAGTACCGGGCGGGTGACAGCGACGGGCGCCGCACCAACTTCAACTTCCCGCCTGTCGACCAGACCCGCGGCGAAGCGGTGCTCTCGGCCATGGATCCGATCGCCGAGGCGCATGGCGTGTCGGTCGCCCGCGTCGCGCTCGCCTGGCTGCTTCACCAGAAGGTGGTGACCAGCGTCATCGTCGGCGCCAAGCGGGTCGACCAGCTGGAGGACAATCTCGCTGCGGTCGACGTGGAGCTGACCGCGGAGCAGCTCGCGTCCCTCGATGCCGCCAGCAAGCTTGCCCCCGAATACCCCGGCTGGATGATCGAACGCCAATCCGAATACCGCGCCCCGGCGCTCGCTGCGGTCCGCAAGCGCTAACCTCCGCCCCAAGCAAAACCGTATCCCTGCGCAGGCAGGGATCCAGGGCCAAGCAGAGCAACGACCGGTATCGCGCGGAACCCTGGGCTCCTGCCTGCGCAGGAGCACGGCTGGCGTCGGGAGCCCCCCACGCCGTTGCACCCGCCGCGCAACACTGGCATCGCGCCCCCATGTCCCGCATCGGCCTCCTCGGCGGCTCCTTCAATCCGGCGCACCGCGGCCACCGCGGCATTTCGCTCCAGGCGATCCGCGCATTGGAGCTCGACGAGCTCTGGTGGCTGGTTTCGCCCGGCAATCCGCTCAAGGACCACGCATCCGACATGGCGCCCTTCGCCGCGCGCCTCGCCTCCGCCACCCGCATGGCGCGCCACTCGCGCATCCGCGCCACCGACATCGAGCGGCGGCTGGGCACCCGCTACACCCTCGACACGCTGCGAAAGCTCGTCGCGCGCTTCCCCGATCACGACTTCATCTGGGTGATGGGCGCCGACAATCTCGCGCAGTTCCACCGCTGGCGCGGGTGGCGCGAAATCGCGCGCACCATGCCGATTGCGGTTATCGCGCGTCCGGGGTATGATCGACGGGCCCGCGCAAGTGTCGCGATGGGCTGGCTGCGGCGCCATGCGCGGCCCGCAGGCCAGGCGAAACGATGGACGAATTGGAGTTTGCCGGCACTCGTGTTGCTGCGCTTCCGCCCCGATCCGACCTCGGCGACCGGCATTCGAGCCGCCGATCCCGCCTGGCACCGGCACAGCAGGCCGAACCAAATCCCCACGCGCACGGCCATGAAAGGCTAGGAGACAAGTTGCCCAACCCCTCTTCCGCACGCGAAGGCGGTACCGACGACGTCGAGGCGCTGCACCGCCTCGTCCTCACCTCGCTGGATGACGATCAGGCGGTCGAAACCGTCTCGATCCCGCTCGCCGGCAAGTCCAGCATCGCCGACTATATGGTCGTCGCCTCCGGCCGTTCGAGCCGCCAGGTCGCCTCCATGGCCACCAAGATCGCCGAGAAGGTGAAGGCCGAGTTCGGCCGCAGCCCCCGGGTCGAGGGTCTGCCGACCGCCGACTGGGTGCTGATCGACGCGGGCGACGTGATCGTCCACCTGTTCCGCCCGGAGGTCCGCACCTTCTACAACCTGGAGCGGATGTGGGCGTTCGGCGACACGCCGACGATGGGGTCGACCGGCAACCCGCCCGCCTCCGCCTGACCCTTCGCGCCCGTGCTGCTGCATATCGTCGCGCGCGGGCGCATCGGGCGCAGTCCCGAGGCCGAGCTGGTCGATCGCTATCTCAAGCGCGTCACCTGGCCGACCCGCGTCACCGAGCTGCCCGACAAGGGCGGCAAGGTGCCGCCGCGCGAACCCGGCACCCGCATCGTGATGCTCGACGAAACCGGCCGCGACATGCCGTCCCGCCAGTTCGCACAGATCCTGGGGAACTGGCGCGACGACGGGGTGCGCGAGGCGCGGTTCCTGATCGGCGCCGCCGACGGCTTCGACGATGCCGACCGGCGGGAGGCGGACCTGCTGATCTCGTTCGGCCGCCTCACCTGGCCGCACATGATGGCCCGCGCGATGCTTGCCGAGCAGCTGTGGCGCGCCGCCAGCATCCTTTCCAACCACCCCTACCATCGCGAGGGCTGATGCGCCGCGGCGGGAAAGTCGCGGCCGCCCTGCTGGTGCTGGCCGCCGGTAGCGCCGCACTCGGCGCCGTCACCATCGGCACCGCCGCCCCCTCCCCCCTCGACCAGCAGCGCGAGCGGCTGCGCACCGCCCGGATCGAGGCGGATCGTGCCCAGGCGCGCGCCCAGGCGCTGGAGCGACAGGCCGCCGCCGCCCAGACCGCCGCCGATCGCGCCGCCGCCCGGCAGCGCAGCATGGCCGCCCGCATCGCCGCGGCCGAGGCGGAGCACCGCGCCGCCGAAACGCGCGTGGCGGTCGTCGGCCGCCTGCTCGCCGAACGCCGCGACGAGCTTGCCCGCCGCCGCGACCCGATCGTGCGGCTGATGGCCGCGCTCCAGTCGCTCGCGCGCCGGCCGGCGGTGGCGGCCGTCGCCCAGCCCGGCTCCACCGCCGATGCCGTCCACGTCCGCGCCGTGCTCGCCACCGTGCTTCCCGCCGTCCGCCAGCGCACCAGCGCCGTCCGCGCGGAAGTCGCAGAGGTGCAGCGCACGCGGCGCCAGGCGGCACTCGCGGTGCAGGCGCTCGGCAGCAGCCGCCGGCGACTGGAGGACGAGCGCCTCCAGCTGGTGCGGCTGGAGGCGGCACAGCGGCTGCGCTCGCAGGATCTCGGCCGCACCGCACTGGTCGAATCGGACCGCGCGATCGCGCTCGGCGAACGGGCGCGCGACATCGTCGACCAGATGCAGGAGACGCAGCTCGCCGCGGTGACGCTGGGCGAGCTCACCACCCTGTCCGGGCCGCTGCTGCGCCCAGGCTCGGACGGCACGCCCGTCCACCGCTCGCCCTATCGCCTGCCGGTCACCGGCGCGGTGGTGACCGGCTTCGGCGAGATTTCGGACGCGGGCGTACGGTCGCGCGGCCTGACGCTCGCGGTGGCGCCCGGCACGCGCGTGGTCGCGCCGCTTGCCGGCAGAGTCCTGCTCGCCCGCCCCTTCCGCAGCTACGGCACCATCATCCTGCTCGATCACGGCAACGGCTGGACGACGCTCGTCACGGGGCTCGGCCGCGCCACGGTGCGCCGCGGGACCGAGGTGGCCGCCGGCACGCCGCTCGGCCTCGCCCCCGGCGGCGACGCGCCCCAGGTCACCGTCGAGCTGCGCCGTCACGGCGCCGCCATCGACCTCGCGACGATGCTCGGCTGAGGCGGTCCGCCAGAGTTCCTTTTACGCGGCCACGCTTTGGCGCTATTCCGGTGCGGCATGTCCGTTCATAAGGTTCCCCGCATGGTTCGCCCGCTCCTCCAGGCCACTGCGATCGTGGGCGCGCTGGCGCTGGTCCCGATCGCCAACGGCGCGATGGCGCAGGTCGATAGCGACAGCTATCGCGAGCTCGACACCTTCATGGACGTCTACAACCGCGTCCGCGCCTCCTACGTCGACAAGGTCGATGACAAGGTGCTGGTGAAGGGCGCGATCCAGGGCATGCTGGCGGCGCTCGACCCGCACAGCTCGTACGTCGACGCGCTCGATTTCGACAACATGCGCATCGCGACCGAGGGCAATTACGGCGGCCTCGGCCTCACCGTCACCATGATCGACGGCGCGATCAAGGTCATCGCCCCGACCGAGGACACGCCGGCGGCACGCGCCGGCATCAAGGCGGGCGACTACATCACCCACATCGACGGCAAGCTGATCTACGGCGGCTCGCTGGACGAGGCGATCTCGCAAATGCGCGGGCCCGCCAACACCAAGGTCACGCTGACGCTGGTCCGCCCGGGCCAGGAAAAGCCGATCACCGCCACCATGACGCGCGAGATCATCGTCCAGAAGCCTGTGAAGTGGGAGGTGAAGGACGGCATCGGCATCATCAACATCAACACCTTCTCCGCCCAGACCGGCGCCGACACCCGCGCCGCGGTCGCCGCGATCGAAAAGGCGCTCGGCCACAAGCCGCTCGGCTACATCGTCGACCTGCGCGAGAACGGCGGCGGCCTGCTGAACGAAGCGATCGAAGTGTCGGACGTCTTCCTCGACCACGGCGAGATCGTCTCCCAGCGCGGCCGCGAGAAGACCGACATCGAACGCTATTATGCCGAGGCCGGCGACCTGACCCAGGGCCTGCCCATCATCGTGCTGGTCGACGCCGGCACCGCCTCCGCCTCGGAAATCGTCGCCGGCGCGCTCCAGGACCATCACCGCGCGATCGTCATGGGCGAGCGGACCTTCGGCAAGGGATCGGTGCAGACGCTGCTGCCGCTCGGGCCGGAGACGGCGCTGCGCCTCACCACCGCGCGCTACTACACGCCCTCGGGCCGCTCGGTGCAGGAAGGCGGCATCGAGCCCGACCTCAAGGTGCCGCAGATCTCCGATCCCGACTATAAGGATCGCCCGGTGTTCCGCGAGGCGGACCTGCGCCGCCACCTGATCAACGAGGCCAAGGTCGACAATTCGGTCCTGGAGGACGACGGCAAGCCAGATCCGCGCTTCACCGAGAGTGCCGAGGCGCTCAAGAAGCGCGGCATCGAGGATTTCCAGCTCCACTATGCGCTGCAGACGCTCGGCCGCCTGGGTCCTGCGCCGCGCGCGGTGGCGACGGCGGCCCCGGCAAAGAAGCGCTGACATGCGCGGCGGCAATCTCCAGGCGGCGCGCTGGCTCGCGCTGCTCGTCCCCGCAGTGCTGATGCTCGGCGCGCTCGGATCGCAATATCTGGGCGGGCTCTACCCGTGCGAGATGTGCCATTGGCAGCGCTGGCCGCATTACGCCGCCATCGTGCTCGCGATGCTCAGCTTCCTGGTGGCGCGCACCTCCGCCCGCGTCGCGCTGGTGCTGCTCGCCGGCGTCGCGATCGCCGCCAGCGGGGCGATCGGCGTGTTCCACGCGGGCGTCGAATATGGCTGGTGGCAGGGCATCACCGGCTGCGCGACGCCCTTCTCGGGCGGCGGCGGCAACATGCTCGACGCGATCATGAAGGCGCCGGTGATCCGCTGCGACGTGCCGCAATGGACGCTGGCCGGCATTTCGCTCGCCGGCTTCAATGCGATCTTTTCGCTCGCCGGCGCGTTGGGGATCTTTGTGCTGGCAGGAAAACGCGCATGAAGCGGTGGCGACCCGGCGATCGGCGGGAACCGGTCTCCCAGATGATCCGGGTGGATCAGGCGGGCGAATATGGCGCGACCCGCATCTATGCGGGGCAGCTTGCGGTGATGGGCGATCGCGTCCCGCTCGCGCGCGAGATCGTCGGCATGGCCAAGCAGGAGGAACGCCACCGCGCCTGGTTCGACGCCATGATCGCCGAACGCGGCGTCCGCCCGACCCTGCTCCAGCCCTTCTGGAGCGTCGCCGGTTTCGCGCTCGGCGCCGTCACCGCCGCGATCGGACCGGAGGCGGCGATGGCCTGCACCGCGGCCGTCGAGACCGAGATCGACAAGCATTACGACCAGCAGCTCGCCGAGCTTCGCGACGAGGAGCCGGAGCTTTCGGCCGCGGTGCTGGAGTTCCAGGCCGAGGAGCTGGAGCACAAGGAAGCCGCGATCGCCCACGGCGCCGAACAGGCGATCGGCTATCCGGTGCTGTCCGCCGTGATCCGGCTCGGCTGCCGGGTGGCAATCGCCGCATCGAAACGCATATGAGGCTTGCCGCGTTAGGATGGCGGCAACAGGAGGACGACCGATGGCAAAGTGGATGCTGATGGCAGCGATCGGGCTGGCTGCACCGGTGCTGGGCCTCTCCGCCCCCGCGGTCGCCCAGAATGCCGCACAGAACGGCGTGCTGGTGATCTACGGCAACGACAAATGCCCCACCAACGCCAATGGCGAGGAAATCGTGGTGTGCGTGCGTCGGGGCGAGGAAGAGCGCTTCCGCATCCCCAAGGAGCTGCGCACCACCGAGGCGTCGCCCGACCAGCAGAGCTGGGCCGTGCGCCAGCAGTCCGGGCTGGAGGCAGGCGCCACCGGCGTCGGCAGCTGCAGCACCGTGGGTGCCAGCGGCCAGTCGGGCTGCTTCGTCCAGAACGCCAACCGCTGGAAGGCGGAACGCCGCGCCGCCAAGGCAGAGGCCGAACGCAGCGTTCCCTGATCGCGCCGGACGTTGCGTCCAAGTCCCTGCCGTCGTAGCCGCACGCCTCTTTGAACGGGGAACGGCGGCGGCGGCATGACGGCACAGACGGGACTGAGACGCGATCCGATCGCCTGGTTGCTGTTCGCGCTCGTCTGGTTCTCCTGCGGCTGGTTCGGCTCCTGGGAGTTCAACCCCAACAACGCGACCCGCATGTACGCCGCCGTCTCGCTGGTCGAGCAGGGTAATGCCACCATCGATGAATATGCCGCGCTGACGATCGATCGCGCGCAGTTCGGCGACCATTTCTACACCGACAAGGCACCGGGCATGACGCTGATGGCGGTGCCCTTCGTCGCGCTCGCCGACGCCGTCACCGGCGACGATGCCGAGTTCCACCGCATCCGCAACGAGGACCCCGGCTTCAACCGCTTCATCAAGATCCGGGTCCGCCTCACCGCCGTCTTCACCTCGGCGCTGTTCGTCGCCATCGCTGCGATGCTGCTGTTCGACCTTGGCCGCGGCGTGACCGGCAGCCCTGCGGCCGGCCTGTTCGGGGCGCTCGGCTATGCGCTGGGCTCGATCGCCTGGGGCTGGGCCACCACCATCTTCGGCCATGCCGCCTCGGGCGCGATGCTGGTGATCGCCGTCTGGGCGGTGTGGCGGGGCACCCGCACGCCCGGCGGCACCCGCGCCAGCATCGGCTATGCCGCGATCGCCGGCCTGGCACTCGGCTGGGGCGCGGTGATCGAGCCGCCTTCGGTGCTGGAGGCGCTGCCGATCGGCCTGTGGGCGCTGTGGCGAATGCGGCGCTGGGCCTGGGCGCAGCGGCTCCCGGTGATGCTCGCCGCCGCTGGCGTCGCGCTCGTCGCGGTGCTGCCGCTGTTCGCCTACAATGCCTTTGCGTTCGGATCGCCGTTCCAGTCGGGCTATGCCGGCGTCACCGACTTCGCCGGCATGCAGCAGGGCTTCTTCGGCCTCACCTATCCCAAGCCGCACGTGCTGTGGGAGATCGTGTTCGGCCCGCGGCGGGGGATCCTGTGGGTCTCGCCGGTGCTGGTGCTGGCGCCGATCGGCCTCGCCTGGCTGCTCTGGGATCGCCGCCACCGCGACCTCGCCGTGCTCGCGATCGTGCTGAGCATCCTGCCCTTCCTCTACAACGCCGCCTATTACTATTGGGACGGCGGCCACTCGACCGGCCCCCGCCATGCCGTTCCCGCCCTGGGCTTCCTGGGGCTCGGCCTCGCCGGCTTCTGGACCTTGCTGCGCACGCCGGTCGGCAAGCTCCTTGCCGCGCAGCTGCTGGCGATCTCCATGGCCATCAACCTGATGATCGCCTCGGCCGAAATCGCCGCCCCCGATTTCTTCGACTACGCGGTCTGGCGCGCAGTCCTGCTGGAGCGGTTCGCACCCGGCTATCTGCGCACCGTCGCCGACGAATGGCTCGGCTTCACCCCCTGGGAGGGGCTGGGCATCTGGGCACTGGTCGCACTGCCGCTGCTGGGGGTTGTGGCGTGGCTGGCATGGCGGGCGGACGACGGTTCTGTCGCACAGCACCGTGCCCCCACCCCCGTTCGTGCTGAGTAGGGGCTGAGCTTGTCGAAGACCCGTATCGAAGCACCCGCCCTTCGATACGCCCTTTCGACTTCGCTCAATGGCTACTCAGGGCGAACGGCTCGGAAAAATTGTGCCGTAACCCGCTGATCTTCCAGCCTTGCACCGCCGCCCGTTCGAACATAGATAGAACAGATGGCGCAGCTCGACACCCGCGAAAAGCTGGCGATCCTCGCGGACGCTGCGAAGTACGACGCCTCCTGCGCCTCGTCCGGCACGGCCAAGCGCAATTCGCGCGACGGCAAGGGGCTGGGCTCGACGGAGGGGATGGGCATCTGCCACGCCTATGCGCCCGATGGTCGCTGCATCTCGCTGCTCAAGATCCTGCTGACCAACAGCTGCATCTTCGACTGCCATTATTGCATCAACCGCAAGAGCTCGAACGTGCGGCGCGCGCGCTTCACCGCCGAGGAAGTCGTGCGCCTGACCCTCAGCTTCTACCGCCGCAACTATATCGAGGGGCTGTTTCTCTCCTCCGGCATCATCCGCTCGTCCAACTACACCATGGAGCAGATGGTCGAGGTCGCCCGCAGCTTGCGCGAAGACCACGACTTCCGCGGCTATATCCACCTCAAGACCATCCCCGACGCGGACCCCGAGCTGATCCACCAGGCCGGGCTCCACGCCGATCGCGTCTCGATCAACGTCGAGTTGCCGACCACCAGCGGCCTCAAGCGCCTCGCCCCCGAAAAGTCGGAGACCCAGATCGAGGGCGCGATGGACGGGATGCGCACCGCGATCACCGACGGCACCGATGCGCGCAAGCGCTACCGCAGCGCCCCCCGCTTCGCGCCCGCCGGCCAGTCCACCCAGATGATCGTCGGCGCCGATGCCGCGACCGATCGCGACATCGTCGGCCGCGCCGCCACCCTCTACGACCGGTTCGAGCTGCGCCGGGTCTATTACTCGGCCTTCAGCCCCATCCCGGAGGCGTCGGCGGTGTTGCCGCTCCAGCGCCCGCCGCTGATGCGCGAGCACCGGCTCTACCAGTCAGACTGGCTGATGCGCTTCTACGACTACAAGCCCGACGAAGTCCGCGCCGCCGCCGACGACGCCACCGGCATGCTGCCGCTCGACATCGATCCCAAGCTCGCCTGGGCATTGAAGTTCCGCGACAACTTCCCCGTCGACGTCAACCGCGCGCCGCGTGAGGCGCTGCTGCGCGTGCCTGGGCTGGGGGTGAAGGCGGTGAACGCCATCCTCTCCGCCCGCCGCTGGCGCCGCCTGCGCCTTGACGACGTTGCTCGCCTCACCGTCTCGATCAAGAAGCTCCGCCCCTTCCTGATCGCCGACGACTGGCGCCCGCTCGCGCTCGCCGACCGCGCCGAGCTGAAGCCACTGGTCGCGCCCAAGAAGCAGCAGCTCGAGCTGTTCGCCGCCTGAGAGTGATTCGCGGGTGAAACGCCGCGCCCCGCCGCCGGTTGTCCCCTCGAACCCAGGGAGGAACATCATGGCGGACGCCCGCATCTACCAGGACCTGAAGCGCGACCACGACAAGCAGCGCGGCATGCTCGCGCGGCTCGCCGATTTCTCCACGCCTGCCGAGGAGCGCCAGCAGCTGTTCGAGGAGTTCCGTCTCGAACTGCAGAGCCACGCCGCGGCCGAGGAGGAGTCGCTCTACGCAACCATGCTCGGCGACCCCGAGCTTCGCGACGACGCCCGCCACTCCGTCTCCGAGCACAAGGAAGTCGACGATGTGCTCGGCGAGCTCATGAACCTCGAGTTCGACTCCGACGAATGGAAGGAGAAGTTCTTCCACATGCGCCGCCGCTACGAGCACCACATCGACGAGGAGGAGGAAGAGATGTTCCCCGCCGCCGCCGAGGAGCTCGACGACGCCACCGAGGAAAAGCTCGCCGACATCTACGAAGACCGCAAGCCCAAGGAGCTGGAGGAAGCCCGCGACAACCCGCCCGGCAGTGACGAGCGCGAGTAACGTGCGCGGCGTCACCCTCCCGGCCCCCGACGACTTCGACGCGTGGCGCGACGCCGCGCGCGGGCTCGCGGCCGAGGGGGTGGCGCCCGACCAGGTGGTGTGGCGCACCGGCGACGCGGTCGCGGACCTGTTCGCGCAAGGTGCGCCCGAAGCTCCGCCGACAGCCTCTCCCGCAGGTCCTGGCTTCTCGGTCCCGCGCGCCTTTCTCGACCTCGCCCGCGACGTCGTCATGTCCGCGGCGCCCGACCGGTTCGCGCTGCTCTACACGCTGCTGTGTCGCCTCCGCACCCAGCCCCGGCTGATCGAGGATCGCGCCGACCCGCTCATTCGCAAGCTGGAAGGGCTCGCCAAGGAAGTCCGCCGCGACATCCACAAGATGCGCGCCTTCCTGCGCTTCCGCGAAGTGGCGGAGGACGACGGCACCAGCCGCTATGTCGCTTGGTTCGAGCCCGAGCATCACATCGTGCGCGCCAACGCCGCCTTCTTCGTCAACCGCTTCGCCAGCATGCGCTGGTCGATCCTGACGCCGGAGGTGTCGCTACACTGGGACGGCGAGTTGCTCACCGAAGGCCCGGGCGCCACCCGCGCCGACGCGCCCGAGGGCGATCCGGTCGAGGAGGTGTGGAAGACCTACTATGCCTCCATCTTCAACCCGGCGCGGCTCAAGAAGGGCGCGATGCTCAAGGAAATGCCGCGCAAATATTGGAAGAACATGCCCGAGACCGCGCTGGTGGGACAGCTGATCGCGGGCGCCCAGGCACGAGAGGCAGGCATGATCGACAAGGCCCGCACCCAGATCGGCGGCAACATCCAGGCCGCATGGGAGGCGCTGCGCGAAGAGGCGATGGGCTGCAAGCGCTGCCACCTGTGGAAGCCCGCCACCCAGACGGTGTTCGGCGAAGGCCCGGTCGACGCGCGGCTGATGTTCGTCGGCGAGCAGCCCGGCGACCAGGAGGACTTGGCCGGCAAGCCCTTCGTCGGCCCCGCCGGCCAGATGTTCGACCGCGCGCTCGCCCAAGCCGGCGTCGATCGCTCGACGGTCTACGTCACCAATTCGGTCAAGCACTTCAAGTTCGAGCCGCGCGGCAAGCGCCGCATCCACAGCAAGCCGGATGCGGGCGAGATCGACGCCTGTCGCTGGTGGATCGAACAGGAAACCGCGCTGGTGAAGCCGCAGGTGACGGTAGCCCTCGGCGCCACCGCCGCGCGCTCGCTGTTGGGCCGCACTGTCACCATCAGCCGCGAGCGCGGCCAGGCGATCGCGCTTCCCAGCGGCGGCGAGGGCTGGATCACCGTCCACCCCAGCTACCTGCTGCGCATCCCCGACCGGGCCAAGGCCGAAGACGAATACGCCCGCTTCGTCGAAGACCTCCGCACCGCCGCCGCCCGCCTGGGCTAGGGCCGGAGCCCCTTCTCCTCCGTACCCCGGCGAAGGCCGGGGCCCAGTTGGAACGTCCCCAGAAGCAAAGCGCACCCCGTGTCCCCGCGCAGGCGAGGACCCAGGGCCAAGCAAAACAACCCCCGCCTGCTCCCGCTACCCTGGGCTCCCGCCTACGCGGGAGCACGAAGCCGTAGGCCGCAAGCGCACGCACTGGGCCACGCGACCCGCAGGCTCGACCCCGCACGGCCCCGGCGCTACAGCCGCCGCGATGCACGCCAGCGCCCTTCTCCGCGAGACCACCCGCGCCGCGCACGAGCGCGTCGACGCCGCCTTCGCACGCTTCGATCTCGCCGATCGCGACAGCTATGCCGCGATGCTGGTCGCGCACGCGCGCGCGCTGCCGGTGGCGGAGGCGGCGATGGCAGCGGCCCCGGCGCTTCCCCGCTGGCGCCCGCGCACCCCGCTGCTGGTCCAGGACCTCGCAGACCTCGGCCGGCCGCTTCCGCCCGAACTGCCGCTCGCGCTGCCGGAAGGTGGCGCGGCGATCGCCGGCCTCGCCTATGTGGTCGAGGGATCGCGCCTGGGCGGCGTCTATCTCGCGCGGCAGGTCGGCGCGGGGCTCCCCGCGCGCTACCTCTCCGCCGCGCATGAGAAGGGCGAATGGCGCGCCTTTCTCGCCTGGCTCGACCAGGCGGGCGAGGCCGGTGGCCCTGGCTGGATCGAGGCCGCGCTTGCCGGCGCCGCCGCCAGCTTCGCGCTCTACCAGCAGGCGGCCGAAGCCGCCTAGCGACCGCTTTCCTCGATCGGCGCGGTCAGGATCACGCGCAGTCCGGGCGCATTGTCCTCAAACGCCAGTTCGCCGCCCAGCCGGCCGACGAGCGCCTTCATCATCCGGCTGCCGAAGCCCTCGCCGGCGCCGCTCTTGCCGCGTCCCTGATCCTCGACGATCAGCCGCAGGTTGGCGCGGTGCTGCTCCAGCATCACCGTGATCGGGCCGGTGGTGCCCGGATAAGCGTATTTGGTCGCGTTGATGACCAGCTCGGTCGTGATCAGCCCGATGTCCACCGCGCGGCCCGTCGGCACCAGCACCGGCGCGAGATAGACGCGCAGCGCCGATCCCCAGTCCGCCCCAAGCGACGCCCGCATGTCGGTCATCAGCTCGTCCAGGTATCGGCTGAGCTCCACCGCCTCGACCTGGTCGTCGCGATAGAGGCGGCGATGGACCAGCGCGACCGCGGACAGCCGCGCCTGCGCCTCGGTCAGGTGGCTCGTCAGGTCGGCATCGCCAACCGCGCGCGCCTGCATGCCCAAAAAGGCGGAAACCAGCTGCAGGCTGTTCTGCACGCGGTGGTTCACCTCGTGCATCAGCACGTCCTTCTGGCGCAGCAGCAGCTCCTGCTCGCGGTTCGCCGCCGACAGCTGGCCGTTGAGCTCGCGCAGCCGCACCCGCTGGCGCAGGTCGTGCAGCACGCCGCGCAGCCGGTGGGCGGCCTTGACCTCCTCCAGCGTCCAGCGGCGCGCGCGTCCGCGCACGATCTGCGACCAGCTTTCGAACGAGGCGCGCGGCGTCAGCACCGCGCCGGGCTCCACCTCCACCGCCTTGTGCGGATTGCCGGCCCAGTTGACGCGCTCGACCTCCTCCATCCGGAACCACAGCGCCATGCACTCGGTGCCGTCGATCGGCATGCCCAGCAGCCCGCTGCCGACGCCGGCATAGCCCTCGGCCGGCGGGAACAGCGTCGAAAGCTCCCGGCTGACCACCAGCCCGCCGCCCTGCCCGTCGACCCACTCGGCCAGCCGCAGCAGGTCCGCGTCCTCGGGGCAATGCCCCTCGCGCGACACGCTATCGCCGCACACCAGCGCAAAGCCGTCGGCATCCAGCAGCTCCGCCAGCTCCTTGCCGCACTGGGCCAGCTGCACCCGGATCGGCTGCTCGCCGCCCAGCCGCGCGGTGACCAGGTCCTCGCCCGCATGCAGCCGCAGCCGCTCGCGATAGCTTTCGGCTTCCTCCTGCGCGCGGATCTGGCGGGCGAGGCCGCTCGCCAGCGCGCGGGCGGCGGCGCGCAGTTCCGGATCCATCCGGCGCGGGCTGTCGTGATGGCAGGCGACCAGCCCCCACAGCACGCCGTCGCGCACGATCGAGATCGACGCCGACGCCTCCACCCCCATGTTGCGCAGATACTGGAGGTGGATCGGCGAGACGCTGCGCAGCGCCACGTCCGACAGGTCGATCCCGCCCTGGTTCGCCGATTCCGGCCGGATCGGCGCGGGCGTATAGTGCGCGTCCGGGATCACGCGGACGCGGTTGCGCACATAGAGCGCGCGCGCCTGGCGCGGGATGTCGGAGGCGGGAAAATGATGGTTGAGGAAGCTGTCGAGCCCCGGCGCCCGGTCCTCCGCCAGCACGACACCCGCGCCATCGTCCAGGAAGCGATAGAGCATCACCCGGTCGAAGCCGGTGAGCTGGCGAAAGGCCACCGCCGCCCGCTCGCACAGCTGGACCAGGTCGGCCGCCCGCTCGAAGGTCGCGGCCGCGCGCTCCAGGCCGACCAGCACCTCGATCGCCGGTCGCACCGGCTCCGGCTGCGGCTCCAGCTCGACGATCAGCATGTCGCCCGAACGGTGGAGGCTCGCCTCCAGCGGTCCCTCGGTGCCGGCCACCGGCGCCAGGCGCAGCGTGCCGCCAGGTCCCATGTCGGCCGATCGCAGCAGCGCGGCGATGTCCTGGCCGATCAGCTCCGCGATCGGGCGGTCGAGCCAGTCGGGCGCAAGCCGCGCCTCCAGGTCGCCCGCACCGGCGACGGTCCTGAGCGTCGCCGCATCGACGATCAGCAGCAGCCCGTGCGGCTGGATCGCCCCGGAGAGGTGGATGGCTTCCCGATCGCAGGCCGAAAGGTCATGGCCGACCGGCGCGCTTTCCTGCAGTTGCTCTACCGTCGTCACGCGCCACTCAACTCTTTGTCCGGGCCCCAAAATGGACCATGCGCGGTTTCAACGCAAATCCGCCGCCAACGGGAACGGACAGGCGCGCAAAAAAAGGAGCAAGACCATGGACCTGGGCATCGCCGGCCGCACCGCCATCCTTTGTGCCTCCAGCGCCGGGCTCGGCCGCGGCTGTGCAGAGGCGCTGGCTGAGGCGGGCGCACGCATCATCCTCAACGGCCGCAACGCCGAAAAGCTCGAGGCGACGGCCGCGGCGATCCGGCAATCGACCGGCGCGGAGGTGATCGCAGTGGCTGCCGACGTCGGCACCGAGGCGGGACGCCAGGCGCTGCTCGCCGCCGCGCCGGATGCCGACATCCTGGTCAACAACAACGCCGGGCCGCCGCTCCGCCCGTTCGAGGACCTCGACGCCGACAAGATCCGCGCCGGACTGGAGAACAACCTCGTCACCCCGACGCTGCTGATCCACGCGCTGCTGCCGGGCATGGTCGAGCGGCGCTTCGGGCGGATCGTCAACATCACTTCGGGATCGGTGAAGATGCCGCTCCCCGGCCTGGACCTGTCGAGCGGCGCGCGTGCCGGGCTCACCGGCCTGGTCGCCGGCGTCGCCCGCTCGGTCGCCCACGCCAATGTGACGATCAACAACCTGCTGCCGGGCGCCTTCGACACCGACCGCATCGCCAGCATCGTCGCGCAAGCGGCGGCGAAGTCCGGCGCGAGCGAGGCCGAGGAGCGCGCCAAGCGCGAAGCCTCGATCCCCGCCAGGCGGCTCGGCACCCCGGCCGAATTCGGCGCTACCTGCGCCTTTCTCTGCTCGGCCCACGCCGGCTACATCACCGGGCAGAGCCTGTTGATCGACGGCGGCACCTTCCCGGGCATTCTCTGACTCGCGGCGAGGGCCCGGTCCCCCTCCCCGCCTTTGGGCGGACGACGCGCTCCCACCGTATCCCCGCGAAGGCGGGGATCCAGGGCCAAGCAAACCACCGTCAGCGATAAAAACCCTGGGCTCCCGCCTGCGCGGGAGCACGGATAGGGAATGACGCCTTCCCATCCCCCCTTCTTGCGTACCCCGGCGAAGGCCGGGGCCCAGGTGGGATAGCGGCAGAGGGGAGCGCCGAACCTCGGAGACCACGCCAACTGGGCCCCGGCCTCCGCCGGGGTACGGGTGGTAACGCAGCCTACCCCTGCGGCTTCAACGAAACCCGCGCGATCGCATGGTTCGACGACATGTACAGCGCCGCCCCGCCCTCGCCGATCGTGCAGTTGGAGATGACGTCGCCGCTCTGGATCAGGCCCAGCCGCTCGCCCTCGGGGCTCAGCACGTGCATGCCGCCGGGGCCGCTCGCGAACAGATGCCCCTCCGCCGCGACCTTCATGCCATCCGGCAGCCCCGGCAGGCCCGCCGCCACGTCGGCGGCGAAGTCCACCAGCACGCGCTTGCCCGTCGGCATGCCGCGCGCGTCGAGCGTATAGGCGACCAGCACCGGCCCCTTGGGGTCCGACACCGCGACGTAGAGCGTGCCCTCATCGGGCGAGAGGGCGATGCCGTTCGGCCGGGTGAGGCTGCGGTCCACCACCTCCAGCCGCCCGTCCGGCGCCAGCCGATACACGCCGCAGAAGTCGAGCTCGCGCAATGGCGACTCGCCCTCGTCCGCCAGTCCATAGGGCGGATCGGTGAAATAGAGCGCGCCGTCGCTGGCGCAGATCACGTCGTTGGGGCTGTTGAAGCGCTTGCCCTCGAACCGGTCCACCACCGTCGTCTTGCGCTTGGTGGCGAAGTCGAGGCGCGCCACCACGCGGCTGCCGCTGTCTGCGATCAGCAGCCGCCCGCGCCCGTCGAGCGCCAGCCCGTTCGATCCCGCCTCCCGAATCGACTTGGGGATCGGTCCTACGAGGCCAGACGGCTCCAGGAACAGGTCGAAGCCCTTGTCCCGCCGCCAGCGCCACATGCGGTTGGCCGGCACGTCGGAGAACAGCAGCATGCCGCCGCCGCGCGGCACCCACACCGGCCCCTCCGACCACTGATAGCCGCCGCCCAGTATCTCCACCGGCGCGTTGGCATCCAGGATCGCGTCGAGTTTCGGCGACAGCCGCCGGATGCCCCTGGGGAGCGCCGGTGCAGGCGCGGCAAGCGCGCTGGAAGCTAGCGGCAGGGCCATGCCGGCCCCCAACAGGTCACGACGACGCATCGGCAGTTCCTCCCCCCAATAATCATGAATCGATCCGCTCGACCGCCATGGCGGTCGCCTCGCCCCCACCGATGCACAGCGTGGCGACGCCGCGCCGGGCGCCGCGCGCTTCCATCGCCGACAACAGCGTCGCCAGCACCCGCGCGCCCGAGGCGCCGATCGGGTGCCCCAGTGCGGTGGCGCCGCCGTGGACGTTCACCCGGTCATGCGCGATCCCCAGGTCCTGCATCGCGATCATCGCCACGCAGGCGAACGCCTCGTTGATCTCGAACAGGTCGACGTCGCCGACCGACCAGCCCGCCTTGTCGAGCACGCGCTGCACCGCCCCCACCGGCGCAGTGGTGAACTGCGCAGGCGCGCGGGCATGCGCGGCATGGGCGACGATCCGCGCGATCGGCTTGAGCCCGCGCGCCTCCGCCACCGACTGGCGCGCCAGCACCAGCGCCGCCGCCCCGTCCGAGATCGAGGAGGCATTGGCGGCGGTGATCGTGCCCTCCTTGGCGAACGCGGCCTTCAGCGTGGGGATGCGCGCGACGTCGCCCTTCGCCGGCTGCTCGTCGGCGGCGACGGTAACGCTGCCCTTGCGGCCCACCACCTCGACGGGGACGATCTCCCGGTCGAACGCGCCCGAGGCCTGCGCCGCCTGCGCGCGGGTCAGCGATTCGATCGCGAACGCGTCCTGCGCTTCCCGCGTGAACTGGTATTCGCGGGCACTGTCCTCGGCAAAGGTACCCATCGCGCGGCCGGGCTCATAGGCGTCTTCCAGCCCATCGAGCATCATGTGGTCGTAGATCGTGTCGTGGCCGATGCGCGCGCCGGCGCGGTGCTTGGTCATCAGGTACGGCGCGTTGGACATGCTCTCCATGCCGCCCGCCACGATCAGGTCGCAGGATCCCGCCGCCAGCGCATCGGCGGCCATCATCGCCGCCTTCATCCCCGATCCGCACATCTTGTTGACCGTGGTCGCCTCGACCGACTGCGGCAGCCCGGCATGGAGCGCCGCCTGCCGCGCCGGCGCCTGGCCGAGTCCCGCCGACAGCACGCAACCCATATAGGCGCGCTCGATATCCTCCGGGGCGACGCCTGCGCGCTCCACGGCCGCGCGGATCGCGGTAGCGCCCAGGCGGGTAGCGGGCACCGCCGCGAGCGCCCCCTGGAACCCGCCCATCGGCGTGCGGGCATAGGACAGGATCACGGTCGGGTCGGCGGCGGTCATATATCTCTCCTGCGTGCACGGCGTCGTTGCGCCGGCCCGGCCGATATAGGGCGCCCCGCCCCCGCTGTCGCTACTCGTCGACCCAGTCGCGCGGCAGCACCCGCGCCGCCGCCGCCATCAGCGCGCCCGCGACCAGGTAGAACACCAGCGCCGCCACCAGCGCATAGCGCAGCGCCTCGTCGCCCAGCTGCGGCGTCAGCGCCTTCGACAGCGCCCCCACCAGCCATGATCCGAGCCCCAGCCCGATCAGGTTGTTGATGAGCAGGAAGCATGCGCTCGCGGTGCTGCGCATCGCCGCCGGCACCAGCTGCTGCACCGCCGTCAGCAGCGGCCCGGGCCAGGCATAGACCAGCGCCTGCGGCACCAGGAACAGCGCGAACGCCGCGACCCAGGACCCCGCCAGCAGCCCCGCCGCCAGCAACGGCACCCCCGCCGCATAGGCGATCGCCGGCACCAGGGCATAGGCGCGCCTGGTCCGCCGCCCCCAGCGATCGGCGATCACCCCGCCCAGCAGGATGCCCGCAACCCCGCCGGTGAGCAGCAAGGCGCCCACGAACCGCCCCGTCTGCGCCAAGTCCAGCCCGAAGCTGCGCATCATCAGGCTCGGCAGCCAGAAGGCGATGCCGTACCCCGCGGTCGATCCGGCGGCGCCGCCCAGCGACAGCAGCCAGAAGCTCGGCTTGCGTGCCAGCATCCCGAACACCGGCAGCAGCGGCGCCTGCCCGGTCCGCGTACGCGGCGGATCGCGCACCAGCAACCGGAACACGGGCGCGGTGAGCAGCCCCGCCACCCCCATCACCACGAACGCCGTGCGCCATTCGACCGCCGCCGCGATCGCCCCGCCCAGCAGCACGCCGACCGCCGATCCGATCGGGATGCCCAGCCCATAGATCGCCAGTGCCCGCGCCCGCCTGCCGGGCGGAAAGGTGTCGGCGATCAGCGCGTAGGAGGGGGCGACGCCCCCCGCCTCGCCGACCCCCAGGCCGACCCGGAACAGGAACATCTGCGCAAAGCCCTGCGCCGTCCCGCACAGCGCCGTGAACCCGCTCCACACCGCCAGGCTGACGGTGATGACCCAGCTGCGGCTCGTCCGGTCTGCCAGCATCGCCAGCGGAATGGCGAGCGTGCAGTAGAGCGTGGCGAACGCCAGCCCGCCCAGCATCCCCAGCTGCGAATCGGAAAGCTTCAGGTCTGCCTTCACCGGCATCGCCAGGATGCTCAGGATCTGCCGGTCCAGGAAGTTGAAGCTGTAGACGAGCAGCAGCATCGCCAGCACCACGCCCGGGCGGCGGGGCGACGAACCGGCGGTCACGGGCACCTTATTTCAGCTTGTCCTTGAGCACCGAAAAGGCCGTGAACGGCTGCACCTCGTCCTCGCCAACCACGCCCGCCTCGCGCAGGATCGCGTCGGCGTTGGGCGCGCGCGGGAACGGATCGAGCGCCAGCGCCAGCGTCTCCGCCGCCGCCTCGCCCAGGTCGATCGCGCCGCCCTCGAAGAACATGGTGTCGCATTCCTCGGACGACAGCTCGATCTCGTCGCCCTCGGGCGTGCGTTCCGGAAGAAAGCGCAGCGCGAAACTCTCGTCGATCGTCGCCGGCACCGGCTCGGCGGTCGCGACGCAGCTCTGCACCACCGCGCCCTTGAGCGTGCCGCGCGCCACCACGCCTGCCGCATCCCGGCGCAGCGTGAAGTCCGCCGCCAGCACGTCGATCGACACGAGGCGGAAGCGCTTGGCCAGCGCCGCCCGCTCCTCCGGGCTCGCCTCGACCCGCACGTCGCTGTCGCCCGTGCCGATGCGGTCGAGCCGGTGCGGCCGGCTGAATTCAGGGGTCGGGGTCATTCGGGAAGCCTTCCAGCAAGCAATGTGTCGATCGCCGTCTCTCCGAGCGCGCGGTGCAGCGCCTCCAGCCCGCCCGCCACATGCGCGAGCGGGGCAGCACCCGGGTCTTCGCCGCGATAGAGGTTGCGCAGCACTGCCGGCGCGAGCGCACCCGTCGCCAGCCCCTCGCGATAGGCGCCCAGCCTTCCGCCCAGCATCGCCATCATCTTCCCGATGTGCTTGCCGACCACGATGTCGCCGATGCCGGACTGGCGCAGCTGCCCGTCCATGTCGTCGACGAACCGCTCGGCCAGCCGCACCGCCGGCATCGCCCCCTCGGGCGTGTCCTCCAGCCGCAGCAGCACCATCGACAGCACCGCCGCCAGCATGTCGAACCGGCCATCGGTGGTATCGGGCACCGCGCCCTCGACATACCAGTGCGGTTGGCGCGCCCGCGCGATCACGGCGTCGTACAGGGGGGCGAGCGGATCGGGCGGCGGGGAACGGAACAGGTCGAGCAGGCGCATGACGGCTTTCGAAAGACGGAAACGGAGGGCGGCCTTGTCGCGCACCGCCGGCCCGCATATTGAGGCGATCGGCGCGTGATGCAATCGCCCGCCGGGTTTGCTGGAGGAAGTCGATGAAGCTGTTTGCGCACCACGGCATTGCCGTTGCCGCCGTGGCGCTGGCCGCGCTGGGCCTGGGGGGCTGCACGCGCGTGCGCACGCACCAGGGCTATGTGATCGACGCCGATCTCGTGAACGCCGTCCAGCCGGGCGTCGACAATCGCGAGTCGGTGACCAGCACGCTCGGCCACCCGACCTTCACCGGCCAGTTCGGCAGCGGCAACACCGAATGGTATTATCTGTCGCGCGACAGCCGCAACCTGGCCTTCAATCGCCCGAACCCGAAGGAGCAGACCACGATCCGCGTCCGCTTCGACCAGAACGGCACCGTCCAGTCGATCGACCGCACCGGCATCGAACAGGTCGCCTCGATCAGCCCGTCGGGCAAGAAGACGCCGACGCTCGGCCGCCATCAGAGCTTCTTCCAGGATCTGTTCGGCAACATCGGCAGCGTGGGCGCGGCCGGCATGGGCGGCGGCCCGGGCGGCGGCAACCCGAACCAGTAAGCTTTCGGGGGCTGCGCGGCGGACGCGCAGCTTTCGTTTCCCTGACGAACCGGTTTGCGGGCCGTTCAGCGACGGGGCGCTATCCCCTCCACATCGGGCAATGCCCGCAGTGTAGAGGAGCCCCCATGCGTAGCCTTATCCTTGCAGCCCTTGCCGCCACGACCGTCCTGTCCGGCGTGGTCGCCCCGGCTGCCGCGAGCGCCCAGCCCCGCAGCGAGCACTGGGATCGCCGGGATCATCGCGACGATCGCCGCCACGAGACCCGCGGCCGCTACGACCGCCACGACGTTCGTCCGGGCGTGCGGCCGGCGCCGCCCCGCTATGCCCGCGATCATCGCTGGGGCCGCGACGACTGGCGCGCGTACCGCAACGGCAACCGGCGGCTCTACGCCCGCGGCCCCTGGCAGGCGCCGTTCCGCTATTCCAGCTTCCGCGTCGGCGGCCGCATCGCCCCGCCCTATTACGGCGGCCGCTATGTGATCGCCGATCCGTGGCGCTACCGCCTGCCGCCGGCCCGTCCGGGCCTGCGCTGGGTCCGCCACTATGACGACGTGCTGCTGGTCGATTACCGCCGCGGCCGCGTGGTGGACGTGATCCGCAACTTCTACTGGTAAGGCGCACCGTCCTCGGGGCAGGCCGCGCCGCCTGCCCCGGCCCGGCGTCCGCGCCTTTGCGGGCGCCCGACGCGCAGCCTGGACGCCCCCCTGCGCCCCGCCGAACACCGCCCCCAAGAGACGGCGCGCTCCCCGTACCCGGGCCGAGGCCGGGGTCCAGGTGCGGGCGAACTCCAAAGATGCGCGACCTGTTTTTACCACGTCCCTCCAAGTCGCACGTCGAATGCAGCACGTAGTTTTCCACAGATACGAAGTACCCAAACACCTACTACTACGTACCAACTTGCCTAACGTCGTGTTTACTACATAGTCACCGCATCCGAATCGGGGGAGTTCGCTGTGGGGGGCCTGGCGACGGCAATCGGAGTGCTCGATGGCGTGCTGCACGAAGTCGTGCTGTTCGCGGCGTTCGGCTTTCTCATCGGCGGTGCCGACGATCTGGCGACCGATCTGGTCCATTTCGGGCGTCGCCTGCGCCCTAGGCGCAAGGCTGCCGAGCCCACGCCTCCAGGTGCCTACACTCCCGGACGCCTGGCGGTGTTCGTCCCGGCCTGGGACGAGGCAGCCGTCATCGGGCTGATGCTGCGCAGCGCGCTCGCCCGCTTCGACCATCCCGACTATCGCATCTACGCCGGCACCTATTCCAACGACCCGGCGACCGTCTCCGCCGTGCAGGCCGTCGCGCAGGAGGACCCGCGCGTCCGCCTGGTCGTCTGCCCGCGTGCCGGCCCGACCACCAAGGCCGATTGCCTGAACGCCCTGTGGCATGCGCTGCTCGCGGACCAGCGGGCGGAAGGCCATCCGTTCAAGGGCGTGGTGCTCCACGATGCCGAGGATCTCGTCCACCCCGAGGAGCTTCGGCTGCTCGACCAGGGATTAGACCATGCCACCACCGTGCAGCTGCCGGTGCTGCCGCTCGCCGATCCCCGCTCGCGCTGGATCTCGGGCCACTACATCGACGAATTCGCGGAGGCGCATGGCAAGCTGATGCCGGTGCGCCAGGCACTCGGCGCCGGGCTGCCGCTTGCCGGCACCGGGTGCGCGATCGCCGTGCCGATGCTGGCGCGCATCGCCATCGCCCGCGGCGGCGTGCCGTTCGACGAGGCGAGCCTCACCGAGGATTATGAGCTCGGCCTCACCATCGCCATGCTCGGCGGGCGCGGGCTGTTCCTGAACGTGCGGGAAACCGGCGGCGACCAGCCGGTGGGGGTGCGCGCCTATTTCCCCGCCACGCTCGACGCCGCCGTCCGGCAGAAAGCGCGGTGGATGATCGGCATCGCGCTCGCCGGCTGGGACCGGATCGGCTGGGCGGCGCGCGGCCGCGCGACCGATCACTGGATGCGGATGCGCGACCGGCGCACCATCCTGGCCGTGCCCGTGCTCGCCGCCGCCTATGTGGCACTGGTCTGCTGGGGCATCTCGGAGAGCATCCACTGGCTGATCGGCACCAGCCGCGCCGACGCCACGCCCGCGATGCGGCTGCTGCTGATGCTCAACAGCGCGCTGCTGCTCTGGCGGATCGCGATGCGCGCCCATTTCGTCGGCAGGCGCTGCGGCTGGAAGGAGGGGGCCCGCTCCGTCCCGCGCGCCATCATCGCCAATCTGGTGGCGCTGCTCGCCGCCCGCCGCGCGATCTTTCGCTATCTCGCCATGCTGCGCGGCGCCGAGCTGCGCTGGGACAAGACCGCGCATCATTTCCCCACCTTTGCCGGCGAAGCCGCGGCATGACGGGCGCGGGAAGGCCGATCAAGTTCCTGCTGCTCGTGCTGGTCGGCTGGACCGGCGCGCGTGCGACACTGCTGTGGCCGGGCGCCGAACTCGCCGCGGTCGCGGAAGCGTCCGAGACGCCGGCCGGGCTCAGCCCCATGCCCGCAGCGCCGCTGTTCGCCTTTCCCCAGCCGGCCGCGCACCCGCGCTTCGTCGACGCGATGTCGCCGGAGCGCGTGCTTCCCGGTCTGCGCGAACCCGGCGTCTCGCCCGTCTTCCACTCGGCTGCGGCCACGATCTCGTCCATCCCCGAGTCGGCTCCGGGCGGGACGCGCACGCCGCAGGTCGCCACCTCGCCCGAACCCGCCCTGGCCCTGGTTACCCAGCCCCAGGCGCCGCGCCGCTGGTCGGCGAGCGCCTGGCTGGTCGCGCGCGGCGGCAGCATGGCCGGCGACGGCGCGTTCGGCCCGGCCCAGCTCGGCGGCAGCCAGGCCGGCGCGCGCATCCGCTATGCGCTCAGCCGCACGCTCGCGCTTTCCGGCCGCCTCTCCAGCCCGTTGCGCGGCGTCGGCAAGGAGGCCGGGCTCGGCGTCGAGTGGCAACCGCTCAAGCTTCCGCTCCCGGTCTCGATCCTGCTCGAACGGCGGATCGCGCTCGACTCCGGCCCGGACGGAACCGGCCTCGGCGCGATCGCGGGCATCAACCCCACCCCGGTCGTCGGCAGGCTGCAGGTGGAGGGCTATGGCCAGGCCGGCGTCGTCCTGCGCGCGCGGCGGGAGCCTTATGCCGACGGTGCCGTCCGGCTGCTTCACCCGGTTTCAAGCGGCAAGCGCCTCCAGCTGGCGCTCGGCGCCGGCGCCTGGGGCGGCGCCCAGCGCGGCGCGAGCCGGCTCGACATCGGCCCCTCGCTCGTCGCCACCGTGCCCACCGGCGGGCCGAAGCTGCGGCTCGCCGCCGAATGGCGCCAGCGGGTCGCCGGCAACGCCGCCCCCGGCTCCGGCCCGGCGCTCACCCTCGGCACCGATTTCTGAAGGCTTTGTCCCGCCCGGCCAAACGGCTATCGACAGGACAATGGACCTCTACCTCCCCGTCGCGAACCTGTCGGTCAACGCGCTCGTGATCGTGCTGCTCGGCGGCGGCGTGGGGTTCCTCTCCGGCATGTTCGGGGTCGGCGGCGGGTTTCTGACCACGCCGCTGCTGATCTTCTACGGCATCCCGCCCACGGTCGCCGCCGCCTCGGCCGCCAGCCAGGTGACGGGCGCCAGCGTGTCGGGCGTCTTCGCGCACTTCCGCCGCGGCGGCGTCGACGTGCGCATGGGCGCGGTGCTGACGGTCGGCGGCGTCATGGGCTCGATCGCGGGCGCCGGCATCTTCCGGCTGCTCCAGGCGAGCGGCCAGATCGATACGGTGATCGCGCTCATCTATGTGCTGCTCTTGGGCTCGATCGGCGGGCTGATGCTGAAGGAGGCGGTCGGCAGCATCCGCGTGCTGCGCGGTGCAAAGGCTCCGCCCGCCGCCCGTCGCCGCCACCACCCGTTCGTGGCCGCGCTCCCCTTGCGCTGGCGCTTCTATGCCTCGGGCCTCTACATCTCGCCGCTCGCGCCGCTGCTGCTGGGCTTCGCCGTCGGCATCCTGACGGTGCTGCTGGGCGTCGGCGGCGGCTTCGTGCTGGTGCCCGCCATGCTCTACCTGCTCGGCATGGGCACGCGGGTGGTGGTCGGCACCTCGCTGTTCCAGATCCTGTTCGTCACCGCCGCCGCAACGCTGGTCCATGCGATGACCACCAAGGCGGTCGACATCGTGCTCGCCGTGCTGCTGCTGATCGGCTCCGTCACCGGTGCCCAGATCGGCGCCCGGTTCGCCCAGGTGATGAAGCCCGAATATCTGCGCCTGATCCTGGCGCTGATGGTGCTGGCGGTCGCCTTCCGCATGGCGCTCGGGCTCGGCTGGCGGCCCGACGAGATCTACACGATCGAACTGTCGTGAGGCGCGCGCTCGCCCTGCTGCTGGTCCCGCTGCTGCTGGGCGCCACCGCGGCGAAGCCCGTGCTCGTCCCCGACGTGTCGCGCCGCGACATCCAGATCGCCTACAGCTTCACCGGTGCCGAACTGCTGCTGTTCGGAGCGATCCTCTATCCCGGCGGCCGCGAGCCCGACGCCGATCACCCTGCCGATGTCGTGGTGGTGGTGAAGGGCCCCGCCCAGTCGATCGTCATGCGGGAAAAGGAAAAGGTCGCCGGTATCTGGGTCAACGCCGCGCGCACCCGCTTCCGCTCGGCCCCCTCCTTCTATGCGATCGCCTCGTCCAAGCCGATTAGCCAGCTGGTCGACGACCGCACCCGCGCCATCTACGAACTCGGCCTCGACAGCCTCCAGCTTTCCCCCGCCTCGGGCGCCACGGCGGAGGAACAGGCGCGCTTCGCCGCCGGCCTGGTCGACCTCCAGCGCCGCCAGGGCCTCTATTACGAGGCGCCGGGTGCGGTGGAGATCACCGACGGCGTCCTCTATCGCGCCGCGGTCGACATCCCTGCGCGCGTGCCGGTCGGCCGCTTCACCGCCGAGACCTTCCTGATCCGCGACGGCCGCGTGCTGGCAGCCGCGGTGCGGGAGATCGACATCCGCAAGTCCGGCTTCGAACGCTTCGTCGAGCAGGCCGCCGAGCACGACTCGCTCGCCTACGGCCTGGTCGCGGTCGCGCTGTCGGTGTTGTTCGGCTGGGCCGCCGGCTCCTTGTGGCGGCGCTTCTGACGGCGCACTGCGCGCCCAAGGGAACGCATTCTTTACCATCGCCCGCGCATCGCTCGACCCAAAGACCGAGGAGTTGCAGGTGACAGAAGCGACGGGCGCGCGATCCTTCCATGATGCCGCCGCACGGGCGGCGCCGCTGCGCGCGATCGGTGCGGTGACGGAGATCGCCGGATCGGCCAGCCAGATCCTGCTCAACCTGGAAACGGTGAACACCCTCACCAACGATCCCGATCCCGCGATCGCCGCCGCGGGCCAGATCGGCAGCCAGGTGAAGATCCGCGCGGGCGGCAACTGGCTGATCGCCAACGTCCGCGCGATCCGCGCCGCACCCGAAGAGGAGCGCCAGGCGCTCGCCACCATCGACTTCCTGGGCGAAGCGGACGAGGACCGCGCCACCGGCGGCCTCCACGGCTTTCGCCGCGGCGTCACCCGCTATCCGATGCCGGGCACGCCCGTCTATCCGCTCGCCACCGCCGACCTCCACCAGATGTACGCCGCCGACGAGCGCGCGCACATCGAGATCGGCACCGTCTATCCCACCGACAACATCCGCGCCGCGCTCCAGGTCGACGCCATGCTCGGCAAGCATTTCGCGCTGCTGGGCTCCACCGGCACCGGCAAGTCGACCGCCGCCGCGCTGATCCTCCACCGCATCTGCGATCTCAGCCCGGAAGGGCACATCGTGATGATCGACCCCCACGGCGAATATTCCGCCGCGTTCGAGGGGATCGGGGCGCTCTACGACGTGTCCAACCTGCAGATGCCCTATTGGCTGATGAACTTCGAGGAGCATTGCGAGGTGCTGCTCACCACCTCCGGCTCCGAGCGGCAGGTGGATGCCGACATCCTCGCCAAATGCCTGCTCGCCGCCCGTTCCAAGAACCGGCTGGCGCAGGAGATCGGCAAGCTCACCGTCGACGCGCCGATCCCGTACCTCTTGTCGGACCTCACCAACATCCTCGCCCAGGAAATGGGCAAGATGGACCGCGCGGGCGACACCGCGCCCTATCTGCGGCTCAAGGGCAAGATCGACGAGATCAAGGCCGATCCCCGCTACGCCTTCATGTTCTCCGGCATGCTGGTGGCGGACACGATGGCGTCGTTCCTGTCGCGCGTGTTCCGCCTTCCCTCGGGCGGCAAGCCGATCTCGATCATCGACGTCTCGGGCGTGCCGAGCGAGATCACCTCGGTGGTGGTCGCGGTCCTCAGCCGCATGGTGTTCGACTTTGCCATCTGGTCGCGCAACGAACCGCAGCGCCCGATCCTACTCGTCTGCGAGGAAGCGCACCGCTACGTCCCCAACGAGCGCAACGCCGACGCCTCCTCGGTCGGCCGCATCCTCAGCCGTATTGCCAAGGAAGGCCGCAAGTACGGCGTGTCGCTCGGCCTCATCACCCAGCGGCCATCGGACTTGGCCGAAGGCGTGCTGTCGCAATGCGGCACCATCCTCTCGATGCGCCTCAACAACGATCGCGACCAGGCGTTCGTCCGTGCCGCGATGCCGGAGGGGGCCCGCGGCTTCCTCGACACCATCCCGGCGCTGCGCAACCGCGAGTGCATCATCTCGGGCGAGGGCGTCACCACCCCCGTGCGCGTCCGCTTCGACTCGCTCGACGAGGCCCAGCGCCCCGCCTCGGGTGACCCGCTCTTCTCCCAGCTCTGGCGCGAAACGGGTGGCGAGGAGGCGATCCTGGAACGCACCATCCGCCGCTGGCGCGCGGGGAGGTAACGGCAGCTAACCCGCACCGCTCTCCTCCTCGTGCTCCTGCGCAGGCAGGAGCCCAGGGTTCCAAGTGATGGCGTGTTCGGCTCTGGGCTCCTGCCTACGCAGGAGCACGGCACTCACCGGCGGCGGCGTCAGTCCGCCTTCGCGGCCCCCGTCGGCACCGCCATCAGCCGCGCATAGGTCGCCTTGAACCGCCGCAGGTCCTCGCCGCTCAGCTGCTGCACGCTCGCCAGCGACACGGAGCGCGGGTTCACCGCCGCGCCGTTCTTCCACAGCTCGTAATGAAGGTGCGGCCCCGTCGAGATGCCGGTCGATCCGACATAGCCGATCACCGAGCCCTGCCGCACGCGCTGGCCCGCGCGCACCGCGATCCGGCTCATGTGGCCATAGCCGGTCGCCAGCCCGCCATTGTGGTTGAGCTTCACGAAATTGCCGTAGCCGCCGGCCCGTCCGGCGCGCGCCACCACGCCGTCCGCGGCCGCCCGGATCGGCGTGCCGGTCGGTGCGGCGATGTCGAGCCCCTTGTGCAGCCGGCGGAAGCGCAGCAGCGGGTGCACGCGCCAGCCGAAGTTGGAGGTCAGCCGGCCGTTGATCGGCATGGTCATGCCGCCGCGGCGCTGGCCGATCCCCTTGGGGTCGTACCACTGGACCTTGCTGCCCTCTTCCCAGCGCAGCAGCCGCACCGATCGCTTGCCCTGGTCCAGCCCGGCGTAGAGCAGCTTGCCCAGCTGGACCTCGCCGGTCTCCGCGCGCTGGCGCTCGATGATGATGTCGAACCGGTCGTTGCCCCCCACCCGGCCCATCGGCACGCGCGTGGACAGCGACTTGATATAGGCCTCGACCGCCTTGGCCGGCGCGCCGGCGGCACGGGCGGCGTGGTAGAGGCTGCTCCCCACCCGCCCCTGGACGCGCAGCGGCGTGTGGTCGATCGCGATCGGAATGGGCTTGAGCGCAAGCCCGCCCTCGGCCCGCGCCAGCTCCAGCGCCAGGTCGAAGCGCGCCCGGAACGCCAGTTTCTCCAGCGGCCGCGGCTGCGCCTTGGTCTCGCGCCGGCCGAGCGTGATGTCGAGGCGCGTGCCCGGGTTGAGCTCGCCCGGGCTCACCCGGCTGCCGATCAGCGCTACCGCGCGCGCCGCATCCTCGGCCCCGACGCCCGATCGCTTGAGCACGCCCGCAAGCCCGCCGCCGTTGCCGAGCGTCGCGGTCAGTTCCAGGATCGGCCGCTCCGGCGTATCGGCGAGTGGCCGCACGCCTGCGGTGGCCGCCATCCGCATGCCGCTGGTCGCGCCCAGCGCCCGCGCGCCGAAGGCCTGCGCCCGCGCTTCTTCCCAGTCGCGGCCGTCGAGTGCTGCGGGAACCGCCGCCCGGATCGGCCGCCCGATCCCCGGCGACAGCATCCAGCCGACCGCCAGCAGCGCGGCGCAGGTGGCAGCGCCCCGCCACCATTCGCGCGAGCCGATCTGGGATCCCAGGTCCGGCGCCAGTTCGAAATGGGGGAAGCGCAGTTGCAGCCGGTCGCCCAGCGTCGCGGCGCGCGCCGGCGCCTCCATGCGACCGAACGAGCGCGCGCTGGCGCCGCCGGCGAATTGCAGTTCGTGATCGCTGCGCAAGAACAAGAAAGGCGCGCCCCTTGTGTCGACCGCCCGACCCGGTCGAGCCATTCCCCTGTGCAACCAGACCCTTAAAGTCAAACTAACGGCCGACTCGGCTGCCGATACGCGCGGCCAACCGTTGCGAGGAAACGGCCAGCAGCAGAAGAACCGGCCAGCAGAAGGGAACCATCGCCCTATAACCGACCCGCACCCCGGCGAAGGCCGGGGCCCAGTCGGGAAGGCGGCGGTGAGATGCGCGCCAGCCGCTAACGGCGCCCTGATCCCACAAAAGGGAAAACCTCTGGTAGCCCCCGACCGTGCTCCTGCGAAGGCAGGAGCTCAGGGTCCCAAGCACCGCAAGGCGTTGGTCGGCTTGGCCCTGTATTCCTGCCTGCGCAGGAATACGGGTGGCCAAAGGCGGACGCGCTCTTCGCATCTAGGCGAAGGCGAAGGCGGACGCGCAGGTCAAGGGCCGACCTCCCTCATATGCCGAAACACCTCGCGGTCACCGCAACCAGGCTGTCCTACCGTCCGCCCACCTGCCACAACCCGGACCCGGCGCGCGCGAAAGGATGCAACGATGGTCACCCCTGCTCCCCACATCCTCCTGCCGCTCGCTTCCGAAAGACCGCACCAGCGCCGTTCTTGGACTAACTTTCGACTAACCTTCCGCACCCGCGAACGCGCCATGCTGCGCAGCAGAAGCCGCCAAGTCCTTCTGCGCCCTTGCACTTCGCGGCGCCACGCCCGATGTTTCGCGGTGATATGAGCCAGTTCGCGCGTAGCCCGCTCACCGCCGTGCTGGGCCCCACCAACACCGGCAAGACCCACCTCGCGATCGAGCGGATGTGCGGCCATGCCTCGGGCATGATCGGCTTCCCGCTGCGCCTGCTCGCGCGCGAGGTCTATGACCGCGTGGTGGCGATCAAGGGCGCGCACCAGGTGGCGCTCATCACCGGCGAGGAGCGCATCGTGCCCCCCGGCGCGCGCTGGTTCCTGTGCACCGCCGAAAGCATGCCGCTCGACCGCGAGGTCGCCTTCGTGGCGCTCGACGAGGCGCAATTGGGCGCCGATCCCGAGCGCGGCCATGTCTTCACCGACCGGCTGCTGCGCGCCCGCGGGCGTGAGGAGACGATGATCCTCGGCTCCGAAGCGCTACGCCCGATGGTGCGCGCGCTGGTGCCCGATGCGGAGATCATCAACCGCCCGCGCTTTTCCACCCTCTCCTACGCCGGCGCGCGCAAGCTCTCCCGCCTGCCGCGCCGTTGCGCGATCGTCGCCTTCTCGGCCGAGGAGGTCTACGCCGTCGCCGAGACGATCCGCCGCATGCGCGGCGGCGCCGCAGTGGTGATGGGCGCGCTTTCCCCCCGCACCCGCAACGCCCAGGTGCAGATGTTCCAGTCGGGCGAGGTTGACTATCTCGTCGCCACCGACGCGATCGGCATGGGCTTGAACATGGACGTGGCCCACGTCGCCTTCGCCTCGCTGCGCAAGTTCGACGGCCGCCGCCAGCGCCGCCTCACCATCTCGGAAATGGCGCAGATCGCCGGGCGCGCCGGGCGCCACCAGCGCGATGGCACCTTCGGCGGACTGGTCGAGGAAGGCCCGAGCGCCTTCACGCCCGAGGAAGTGCTGGCGATCGAGGGGCACGTCATCCCGCCGCTCGAACAGCTCTACTGGCGCGAGGGCAGCCCCAGCTACGCCAGCATCGACGCGCTGATCGAGAGCTTGGAGCGCAAGCCAAGCCACCCCGCGCTGCGCGCCGCACCCCAGGCGATCGACCTGGCCGTGCTTAAGCGGCTGGCCGAGGAAGATTGGGTGCGCGCCCGCGCGCGCAGCCCCGCCATGGTCGCGCGGCTGTGGTCGGCCTGCGGCCTGCCCGATTTCCGCAAGCTGGGCGCCGATCCGCATGCGCGCTTCGTCGGCCGCATCTTCCAGCATCTGAGCGAGGGCAAGGGCCACCTGCCCCACCAGTGGTTCGCCGACGAGATCGCGCGGCTCGACAATGTCGGCGGCGATGTCGAGACCATCGCCGGGCGCATCGCTGCCGCGCGCAGCTGGGCCTATATCGCCCATCGTGCCGACTGGCTCGCCGAACCCGCGCACTGGGCCGATCGCACCCGCGCGATCGAGGAGCGGCTGTCGGACGCGCTCCACGACCGCCTGCGCCAGCGCTTCGTCGATCAGCGCACCACCGTGCTGCTCCGCCGCATCGGTGCGGACGCGAGCAACCTGCCGGTTGAGGTCTCCGAGGACGGCGAAGTCAGCGTCGACGCGCATGTGCTCGGCCGCCTCGAAGGCTTCCGCTTCCATGTCGCGCCCGACGCGCGCGTCGCCGACAAGCGGCTGCTGATCTCCGCCGCCGAAAAGGGCCTCGCGGGCGAGCTGCGCCGCCGCGGTGCCGCGCTCGCCGGTGCGACGGACGAGGCCTTCGTGCTCGATGCCGAACCCGGCGAACGACCCGGTATCCGCTGGAACGGCATCCCTGTCGCCACGCTTGCGAGCGGGCCCACGCTTGATCGCCCGGCGGTGAAGCTCGACCGCAGCCTCGACTGCCTCGACCGCCCCGGCCATACGGCGGTGCGCGAGCGGATCGTCGCATGGGTGGGGGCGGAGATCGCCCGCCGCGCGCCGGTCCTCGCCCGGCTCGCCGCACTGTCGCGCGACCCGAACGCCAGCGCACCCCTGCGTGCGGTCGCCGCGGCCCTCACAGAGGTCGGCGGCATCAGCCCGCGCGAAACCGCCGATCCCGCCTTGGACGTGCTCGCGCCCGAGGATCGCCGCCGGCTGCGCCAGGCCGGCGTGACGGTCGGCACGCTCGACCTGTTCGACGCGCGCCTGTTCCGTCCCGCCCCCGCGCGCTGGCGGGCGGCGCTGCTGGCGGCACGCGACGGCCGCCCGATCGAGCCGCTGCCCCCCGCCGGCGCCACCGTACTGCCCGGCGACACCCGCGCCTGGGGCTTCCGCCGGCTGGGCGGCCAGGCGGTACGCGTCGACCTGGTCGAACGCATCGCTCGCGCCGCGCACGACGCGCGGGAGGGGCACAAGCCGTTCGCCCCGGACCCGGCGCTCGCGACCTCGATCGGGCTCCAGGCCGAGACGATCGCCAAGCTGATGGCGCGCCTGGGCTTCCGCAGCGCCAAGCCCGAGGGCGAGCAGCCCCGCTGGGCCTGGCGCGGCCGTCCGCGCGCGCCGGCGCCGCGCACGCCGGCGGCACCGCGTCCGGGCAATGCCTTTGCCGCGCTGGCTGGCCTGGACCTTTCACGTGGCTGATCCGACCCCGCACGGCGCCGAATCGATGCGGCTCGACCGCTTCCTGTGGTTCGCCCGGCTGGTGAAGACCCGCAGCGCCGCCCAGAGCCTCGCCGAGGGCGGGTTGCTGCGCATCGACGGCCGCCGCATCGACCGCGCGCACTGTCCCGTGCGGCCGGGGGTCGTGGTCGCCTTCCCCCGCAACGGACAGGTGCGGGTGCTGCGCGTGCTCGCCCTTCCCAGGCGCCGCGGACCGCCCGCCGAGGCGCTCGCAACCTACGAGTTGCTGGAACCCGCCCGGACCGAGCCCGTTGACGGGGCGGGACAGCCCGCATAACGCGTCCCCGTTCGAACCCCTGGAGCCTTTTCCCCAATGACCTACGTCGTCACCGACGCCTGCATCCGCTGCAAGTACATGGACTGCGTCGAGGTCTGTCCGGTGGATTGCTTCTACGAGGGCGAGAACATGCTCGTCATCAATCCCTCGGAATGCATCGACTGCGGCGTGTGCGAGCCGGAATGCCCGGCCGAGGCGATCCTGCCCGACACCGAGTCCGGGCTGGAACAGTGGCTGGAGCTCAACAACACCTTCTCGGCCCAGTGGCCCAACGTCACGCGCAAGCTCGACCAGACGCCGCCGGACGCGGACGCGATGAAGGGCGTCGAGAACAAGTACGAGCAGTTCTTCTCCCCCGAACCCGGCAAGGGCGACTGACCCGGCAGGGCCCGTACGCGGCCCCGTACGCGGAAAAAAGCGCGGATTTCCGGCCCGTTTTCGCGGGAACTGCAACTCGCCGCTGGCATTTTTGCTCCGGACGCGCTATATAGTTGCGCGACGGCGGCATTTCGTTGCCCGCCGCGTGGAGACGCACCCTAAAGAAAAGCCCCAGCCCGACGCGGATCGGCCTGAGCCCCTCCCCGTCCAGGCGCGACTCTGGGGCGAACCGGTCACGAAAGGCTACCAATGGCTGCCAAGGCGCTGTCCTTTGATGTCGGCGATTATGTCGTTTACCCCAAGCATGGCGTTGGCCGTGTCATCGAGCTTCAGAAGCAGGAAATCGCGGGCATGCAGCTCGAGCTGTATGTGCTCCGCTTCGAAAAGGAGCGCATGACGCTCCGCGTGCCGACCAACAAGGCCGAGAGCGTCGGCATGCGCAAGCTGTCGTCGGACAAGACGCTGCGCGAGGCGCTCGACACGCTGAAGGGCAAGCCCAAGGTCAAGCGCACCATGTGGTCGCGCCGTGCCCAGGAGTATGAGGCGAAGATCAACTCGGGCGACCTGGTGTCGATCGCCGAGGTGGTCCGGGACCTGTTCCGCGCCGACGACCAGCCCGAGCAGAGCTATTCCGAGCGCCAGATCTTCGAAGCCGCAGCCAGCCGCCTCGCGCGCGAACTGGCAGCGATGGAAGAGGTCGAGGAGCCCAAGGCGCTCGACAAGATCCTCGACATCCTGCGGGCGTCGGCCGCGATCTACAACAAGGAGAAGACCGCCGCCTGAGGCTGCGGGCTTTCCTCAAGCACCCGAACGAGGGCGGCCCCACGGCCGCCCTTTTTCTTTACGGCTTTGCGCTGGCGGCGGGGTCTTCGGCGTGAGCCACGAAAAGGGTTGTTATGCGTACGCTAGGCACTTTGGCCTGCCTTTCCCTCGCCGCCTGCTCCGGCAGCGGTGAGTCCGATCCCCAACTCGCCAACACGGCGCAGCGCAGCTTCGCTGCCCGCGACTTCACCGCCATCTCCCTGGAAGGTCCCGACACCGTCGAGATCCGCACCGGCGGCGACTTCGCGGTCGAGGCTAGCGGGGAGCCCGCGGTGCTCGACCAGCTCCTCGTGAAGAGCGAGGGCGGCACGCTCCGGATCGGGCGCAAGGCCCGGCAGAGCTGGGAGTGGCCGCTGCGCAGCACGGGCAGCATCACCGTGCAGATGCCGGAGATCCGCGCCGCCTCCGCCACCGGATCGGGCGCAGTGACGCTGGACCGGGCCGACGACTTCTCGGGCAGCGTCTCCGGATCGGCCGACCTCACCATCGGCATGCTCGGCGGCCGCACCGTCCGGCTTGCGAACACCGGCTCCGGCACGATCGCGGCCGCCGGCGCCGTCGACATGCTTTCGGCCGAACTGAAGGGTTCGGGTGACATCGCCGCGCCGCAGCTTCGTGCCGAAGAAGCCTCGGTCATCCTGCAGGGATCGGGCGCGGCCCAGGCGAGCGTCGCAGGTCCCGCCCGCGTGGCCCTCGACGGGTCGGGCACCGTGGATCTCGGCGACATGGCGCTGTGCACCAGCACGCTGGCGGGCTCCGGCTCGATCCGCTGCGCGTCCTGACACCGACGGCGGCTTGCCATTGCGGCAGCCGCGGTGCGATGCTCGCCTTATGCTGTTGCTGCCGATCCTTCTGGCGCTAACGGCGGCGTCGGAGAGCCCGGAGCCGCCTGTCCGCACGGTGATGCTCACGCGCTTCGGCCGGTTGCGCGTCAGCGGCTCCTATGTCGTGGAAGTGGTCACCGGCGGGCGCACGGGCGCCGAACTGCTCGGCGATCGCGCCTCGGCGGAGCGCGTGGCCGTGCAGGTGGAAGCCGGCGTCCTGACCATCCGCCCCATCGGCACCACGCAGGACGGTTTCGCCGTGCCGCAGCGCCCCGTCACCATCCGGGTGCGGACGACGGCGCCGTTGCAAGCGGTGACGCTCACTGGCGGCGGACGCATGACGGTCGACCGCCTCGCCGGCACCCGATCGGAAGTGGTGTTGAACGGGACCGGCACGCTGTCGATCGCGAGCGTGGCGGCCGACCAACTGCTGGGCACCCTGACCGGGAACGGGACGCTCTCCCTGGCCGGCGCAGCACGACAGGCGCGGTTCGTAGCCTCGGGCTCGGGCAGTCTCGACGCGGCTTCGCTCGATACCCGCGAGCTGGTGGTGCGCAGCGACGGCGCGGGTACCGCCCGGTTCCGCGCTGCCCTCACCGCCGTCGTCACGGCAAATGGCGTCGGCACCATTGAAGTAGCGGGCAGCGCCAAGTGTCAGGTGCGCGGCACATCGTCCGTGCAGTGTGGCGCCCGCCCCTGACCCTCAGGCGGCGACCGGAAACCGCAAAAGCCGATCCTCCAGCGCCACCAGCGCTTCCGCACCCCGGCCTACGGCCCGCACGATCTCAGGGTGATGCGGCTCCAGCCCACCGGTCAATGAGCCGAACGCGGGCAGCACCAGCTTGCTTGGCGTCGCGACGAAGCAGCGGCGCGCGATCGTCCGGCCCCGCACCGTCACCCGCAGCTTGGGGTGGAAGTGGCCCGAAAGCTCGGGCCGCGCTTCGCGAGGATCGGCCTCGTGCCGCAGCACCAGCCCGTCGACCACCGCCTCCTCCAGCACCGCGCCGCCGCAGGAGGTCGCGAAGCCGGCGTCATGGTTGCCGGTGATCCAGGTCCAGCGGCAGCCGGACGTCAGCGCCTTGAGCCGTTCCTGCGCCGCTTTCGGCAGGCGCGCACAGCCCTTTGGATCGTGGAAGCTGTCGCCCAGGCACCAGAGCTCGGCGGGCTTCACCCGCGCGACCACCGCCTCCAGCGCGTCCAGCGTCGCAAGGCTGTCATAGGGCGGCAGCATCTGGCCGAACTGTGCGAACCAGCTCGCCTTCTCGAAGTGGAGATCGGCGACCAGCAGGGCCTCGCGCGAAGGCCAGTAGAGCGCGCCCGCGGCCAGCGCGACCAGGTCGTGCCCCGCGAACGAAAAGCGAACCATGGCGCCGCTATGCCGTGCGGGGAGGGGCACGGCAAGCCCTTCCAAGGGCTGGTTGTCGTCCCCATACCGTTTGTCTTGAGTAGGGATCGAGCCTGTCGAAAGCCCGTATCGAGAGAGCCGCTGCCCGTTTCTCGATACGCCGTCTCGGCAAGCTCGACGGCTACTCGAAACAAACGGAGAGGAAGGAGGACGGGTCGGAAAGCACGCCCCTTCAATCAAGCCGCATCGCCTCGGCGGCCATCGCCTCCGCCTCCGTCAGCAGCGCGTCGTCCGCACTTCCCTGCGGCACATGCTCGCGGCCGATCAGCACCATGACGGGCACGGCAAGCGGGCTGATCCGCTCCAGCGTCACATGCAGCATGCGCGCCTGTGCGGTCTCCAGCAGCGTCGCCAGGCGGCCGACGTCTGTCATTCGCGCGCGCGCATCCTCCCACGCGGCCTGAAGCAGCAAGTGGGTGGGCTCGTACTTGCGCAGCACGTCGTAGATGAGGTCGGTGGAGAAGGTCACCTGCTTGCCGGACTTACGCTTGCCGGGATGCTGGCGCTCGACCAACCCGCCAATCACTGCCACTTCCCGGAAGGCGCGCTTGAGCAGGTTCGAGCCCTGCACCCACTCGACGAACTCATGCTCCAGGATGTCGGGCGAGAAGAGCGCTGCCGGATCGGTGATCGGCTCCAGGCCATAGCAGGCGAGCGCATAGTCGTTGGAGACGAAGCCGATGGGTTTCAGCCCCAGCGCTTCCATCCGGCGAGTGATGAGCATGCCGAGCGACTGGTGCGCGTTCCAGCCTTCGAAGCTGTAGGCGACCATGTAGTGCCTTCCCTCGTGCGGGAAGGTCTCGATCAGCAATTGCCCCGGCTCCGGCAGGCGCGAGCGCCGGCCCTGGATCTCCAGCCATTCGCGCACGTCCGCCGGGAACCGGGGCCATTGCGCGCGGTCGTGCAGAAAGGTCCGTACGCGCTGCGCGAGGTTGGTGGAGAGCGCCATGCGGGTGCCCACATAGGTGGGGATGCGCGCAGGCCGGCTGGAGGCGCGCACGATCAGATCGGTCAGTTCGATCCGCTCCACCTCGAGGCTGAGCCCGGCGAAGAAGAAAGTGTCGCCAGTCGAGAGGGTGGAGGCGAAATACTCCTCCACCGTCCCAAGCTTGCGGCCATTTCGGAAGCGCACGTCGAGTGTCGGCGCATCGACGATGATGCCGGCGTTCAGCCGATGCTGCTGCACGAAGCGCGGATGGCTGACGCGCCAGAGCCCGTCCGTCCCCTGGGTCAGCCGCTTGAACCGGTCGTAGGCACGCAGCGCGTAGCCGCCCTCGGCAATATAGTGGAGCACGCGATCGAACGTCTCCGCATCGAGCGCGGAATAGGGCAATGCTGCGCGAACCTCCTGCAGCATATCCGCAGCATCGAAGGGTTCGGCACAGGCGCAGGCCATCAGATGCTGGGCGAGCACATCGAGTGCACCCGGGCGGAACAACTCGGTGTCGAGTTCGCCCGCCTCCACCGCATCCAGTGCCGCGCGCGCCTCCAGATATTCGAATCGGTTGCCCGGCACGACAATGGCCTCGGAAGGCTCGTCGAGGCGGTGGTTCGCGCGGCCGATGCGCTGGAGCAGGCGCGACGAGCCCTTGGGCGCTCCCATCTGGATCACGCAGTCGACGTTGCCCCAGTCCACGCCCAGGTCGAGGCTGGCGGTCGCCACCAGCGCGCGCAGCCGCCCGTCCGCCATCGCCTGCTCGACCTTGCGCCGCGCCTCCACCGCGAGGCTGCCGTGATGGACACCGATCGGCAGGCTCCGCTCGTTGGACTTCCACAGGTCCTGGAAGATCAGCTCGGCAAGGCTGCGGGTGTTGCAGAAGACGATCGTGGTGGCATGCGCCTCGATCTGCGCCATCACCTGCGGCGCGGCATAGCGCCCGGAGTGGCCGGACCAGGGAATGCGCCCCTCCGGCAGCAGGATTTCGATGCGGGGATCGGCACCGGGATCGCCTTGCACGAGCGTGACGGCGTCGATGTCGCCATCGGGAGCGAGCCAGGCGCGATAATCGTCCGGGTCGGCGACGGTGGCGGAGAGCGCCACACGCCGAAGGCCGGGGCTCAACCGCTGGAGGCGCGCCAAGCAAAGCGCCAGCAGGTCGCCGCGCTTGCCCGCGGCAAAGGCGTGCACCTCATCGATGACGATCGTCTTGAGACCGCCCAGCAGCCGATCTGCGTCTGGATAGGACAGGAGCAGGCTGAGCGATTCGGGCGTCGTCAGCAGGATATGCGGCGGCTTCACCCGCTGCCGCGCCTTGCGGTCGGAGGGGGTGTCGCCGGTCCGCGTCTCGACACGAATGTCGAGCCCCATCTCCGAGATGGGATTGAGCAGGTTGCGCTGTACGTCGACGGCCAGCGCCTTCAGCGGCGAGATGTAAAGCGTGTGCAGCCCCTCGCGCGGGGCATCGGCGAGCTCGGCAAGCGTGGGCAGGAAACCCGCGAGCGTCTTGCCCGCGCCGGTGGGCGCGACCAGCAATGCGTGGCGCCCGGCCCTTGCCGCCGCGAGCATCTCCGCCTGGTGCCGGCGGGGCGACCATCCACGATCGGCAAACCAACGGGAGATTGAGTCGGGAAGTTCGGGGATGGCAGCGGGCACATCGCCGATGTGGCGATCCGGCAGCCCCAACGGAAGGGATCGGCTCAGCGCATGCGCTTTTCGCGGTCGATCCGGTCCTGCTCGTCATAGAGATCGGCGGTCGCGCGCTCGCTCTCCTGGTGCCGGCGACGCGAGACGCGGTTGTTGAGCACCGCCCAGATGATCACGGCCAGCAGCACGATCGGCCCGATGATCGTCAACAGGCCCCACAGACTGACTTCGTCCGCCATCGCTCGACCTCCTCTCCCGAAGAACCAGCCATCAACGACAGGAGCCTGCGGTTCGATCCATCGCCTACGATGCGGCCCGAAAGGGAGTTCGTGCGTTAGCCTCCCCATGCCGCGTCTCGCCGACTGGATCGAACCCAAGCCGCAAGGCATCTACCTGCCCCACGCCGATGCCTGGATCGACCCGTCGGTGCCGGTGCCGCGCGCGCTGGTGACTCATGGGCACGCCGACCATGCCCGCGGCGAGCACGAGACGGTGTGGGCGACCCCCGAGACGCTGGCGATCATGGACGCGCGCTATGGCACCCAGAACGGCCGCCCGGTCGCCTATGGCGAGACCGTCCGGCTGGGCGACATCCAGGTGTCCTATGTCCCCGCAGGCCATGTGCTGGGGTCGGCGCAGATCCTGCTGGAGCATCGCGGCGAGCGGGTGGTGGTGTCGGGCGACTATAAGCGCCGCCCGGACCCGACCTGCGCGCCGTTCGAGCCGGTCGCCTGCGACGTGTTCGTGACGGAGGCGACGTTCGGACTGCCGGTTTTCCGCCACCCCGAGACTCGTGACGAGATCGACAAGCTGCTTGCGGCGCTGCGCGCGGAGCCGGAGCGGTGCGTGCTGGTGGGCGCCTATGCGCTCGGCAAGGCGCAGCGCGTGATCGCCGAGGCACGCGCGATGGGCTTCGACGATCCGATCTACGTTCACGGCGCGCTTCAGCGATTATGCGATCTTTATGTCGCGCACGGCGTCGAATTGGGCGAGCTGCGCCCCGCTACCGGCGCCAGCAAGGCGGAACTCGCCGGGCGGATCATCCTGGCCCCGCCCTCGGCGCTCAACGACCGCTGGTCGCGGCGGCTTCCGGACCCGATCTCGGCCATGGCCTCGGGCTGGATGCGCGTGCGGCAACGCGCCCGTCAGCGCAACGTCGAGCTGCCGCTGATCCTTTCCGATCACGCCGACTGGGACGAGCTGACCCGTACGATCGAGGAGATCGCCCCGCAGGAAGTGTGGGTGACGCACGGGCGCGAAGACGCGCTGGTTCACTGGTGCAGCATGCGCCAGATCCGCGCGCGGGCGCTCGACCTGGTCGGCTATGAGGACGAGGACGACTGAGCCCCGGCGGGCCGGGGCGCCCCCTCTGTCTCGGCGACGAACGGGCGCGCGAGCCCGTGGTACAGCCGTTCCTGGCAGACTCGCGCGCTGATCCAGTCGGCGATCAGCGCCGCCGCGAACATCGGCAGGATCAGCCCGCGCGCCGCCGTCGTTTCGCTGACGATGATAACCGCGGTGAAGGGCGCGCGCACGACGCCGACGAAATAGGCGACCATGCCGATCACCACCACCGCGCCCGGCGGCGAATAGGGGAAGAGGGCCGTCAGCAGGTTCCCGAAGCCCGCGCCGATGGCAAGCGAGGGCGCGAAGATCCCGCCGGGCGCCCCGGTCAAGGTCGTCGCGAGTGTCGCCATCAGCTTGGCGGGACCGAACCAGCCCGACACCTCGCCGCCCTCGACCAGCGCGCGCGTGGCGCCATAGCCGGTTCCCCAGGTGGCACCGCCCGTCCCGACGCCCAGCACCGCGACGACCAGTCCGCACAGGCCGGCGAACAGCACGGGCCGGGCCTTCAGCGCCCGGGCCCATCCGGTGCGCCCGTCACTGAACCCCAGCACGACGCGGGTGAACAGCCCGCCCGCGACACCACCCAGCAGACCGGCGAGCGGCGCCAGTAGCAGCACGCGATGCAGCTTCAGCGTCTGGTGCACCGCGCCAAAATAGACATAGTCGCCGGCGATCCCCAGGCTGACCATGCCGGCGATCATCACCGCCCCCATCACCAGGACGGCAACCCGCTGCTCATAGGCGGCGGCGAGTTCCTCGATCGCGAAGGCGACCCCGGCCAGCGGCGTGTTGAACGCCGCGGCGACGCCCGCGGCGCCACCGGCGATCAGCACGCCGGCAGTGATCGGCACGCGCAGCAGGCGGTGCAGCGCGACCATGATCGCCGCACTCACCTGGACGCTCGGCCCCTCACGACCGACCGAGGCCCCGAACAACAGCATGGTGACCGTCAGCACCAGCTTCTTGGCGGCGGTGCCGAGCGAAAGGAGGCGCGTCGCGACCTGCTCGTCCCCCGACCTGCCGGCCGCGATCACCTGGGGGATGCCGGAGCCGCGCGCGTCCCTGGCCCAGCGCCGCGTAGCCCACACAACCGCGGCAAAGGCGAGCGGCGTCGCCACCAGCGGGGCATAGGGCCAGCGCGCCACCGCATGCCCGAACAGTTCCTGCGCGAGATCGCTCGCGCGGGCAAAGGCAAGCGCCACCAGCCCGAGCAGGACCGCGCCCGCAGCAGTCGCGACCCGCCGCTTCAGGATCGGCCACTGATCGGAGGCATTCCGCTGCGCGTGCAGGCGCAGCAGATGCCGCGCACGGTCTGAGAAAAAGGGCATGCCGCGCTCTTTGGGCCGAATCGGGCGCGGCGGGAACCACGAACCCGGGCCGAAGCCGATATCAGGTCCCCTGCAACGCTTTTTGCCGACGCCGCTGCACCGAGGAGCCGATCCCCATCGCCTCGCGGTATTTGGCGACGGTGCGCCGGGCGATGTCGAAGCCCTTGGCATTCAACAGCTCGACCAGCGTGTCGTCGGACAGGATCTTGCGCGGATCCTCGGCGGTGATGAGCGTCTTGATCGCGTTCTTGACCGCTGCGGCCGACACCGCTTCGCCGCCGTCGGCGGCCTGGATCGCGGAGGTGAAGAAGTACTTCAGCTCAAACAGCCCGCGTGCGCAACTGAGGTATTTGTTGGAGGTGACCCGGCTGACCGTCGATTCGTGCATCTCGATCGCCTCGGCCACCTGCCGCAAGGTGAGCGGCCGCAGGTGGGCCACGCCCTTGCGGAAGAAGCCCTCCTGCTGCTTCACGATCTCGGCCGCGACCTTGATGATGGTGCGCTGCCGCTGGTCGAGCGCCTTGACCAGCCAGTTGGCGCTGGCGAGGCATTCGGAGAGCCAGGCGCGGGAGGTCTTGTCCTGTCGCCCGCCCGAAAGCTCGACATAATAGGCGCGATTGACGAGCAGCCGTGGCAGCGTGGCCCCGTTGATCTCCACGGCCCAGCCCGCGCCCCGCGGCGCCACGAACAGATCGGGCACCACCGCGGGCGCACGTTCTCCGCCGAACCGGCAGCCGGGCTTGGGATCATAGCCGCGCAGTTCGCGGATCATGTCGGCCAGATCCTCGTCGTCGACCTCGCAGAGCCGGCGCAGTTGCGGCAGCGCGCCGCGGGCGACCAGATCCAGATTGTCGATCAACCGGGCCATGCAGGGATCGTAGCGATCCGCCTCCTTCGCCTGGAGCGCGAGGCACTCGGCCAGGTTGCGCGCGCCCACGCCGGTGGGATCGAAGGTCTGGATCGTGGCGAGCACCGCCTCGACCTCCGCCAGCGGCACGCCCAGCCGGTTGGCGACGTCGAGCAGCGAGCCGGTGAGATAGCCGCACTCGTCGATCCGGTCGATCAGTTGCTGCGCCACGAACAGGGCCGGCCCGGAAAGCACCGCACCCGCCTGCGCGAGAAGGTGGTCGGCGAGCGAGGGCCCGTCCGCCTCCAACCCATCGAAGTCCAGGCCGTCTTCGGGCAGGGTGGCCGCGCCGCCCCCGCTGGAACTCAGGCCTCCGTCCAGCCCCCCGATGGCGTCGCCAGGGCCGTCGTCGATGAATGCATCGGCCGCCAAGTCGATGTCGAGCGCCTCTCCGCTTGCCTCTCCCATCAGCACCAGTTCGTCGGCACCCGCGGGCTCGTCGCGCACGAGAGGCGTGTCGCCCGGCGACATATCCTCGCCACCCGGATCGTCGCTGCCGCCCGATTCGAGCAAGGGGTTGCGCTCGATCTCCTCGGCGATGACGCCTTCAACCTCCAGGTTCGACAGCGCGAGCAGGCGGATCGCCTGCTGGAGCTGCGGCGTCATCACCAGCGACTGCGACTGGCGGAGATCGAGGCGCGGGCCGAGCGACATCAGCCGCGCCTCCCGCAGACGCCCTCAGCGTGCCGGTGCCCTTCGCGTTGCGGGAGGCGACCGGCGCGTGCCATGGGTCAGAGCGAGAAGCTCTCGCCCAGGTACAGGCGGCGGACGTTGGCGTCGGCCACCAGTTCCTCGGGCGAGCCGGTGAACAGCACCCGGCCATCGTAGATGATGTACGCACGGTCGACGATGTCGAGCGTTTCGCGGACATTGTGGTCGGTGATCAGCACCCCGATCCCCCGCTGCTTGAGCTGGCCGACCAGATCGCGGATGTCGGCGATCGAGATCGGGTCGATACCCGCGAACGGCTCGTCGAGCAGCATGATCGAGGGGTCGGCCGCCAGCGCCCGCGCGATCTCCGCCCGCCGCCGCTCGCCGCCCGACAGTGCCATCGCCGGTGCGTCCCGCAGGCGCGTGAGGCCGAACTCGTCGAGCAACTGGTCGAGCCGTTGGCCGCGCGCCTTGGGATCCGGCTCGGCAAGCTCGAGCACCGCGAGAATGTTCTTCTCGACGGTCAGGCCGCGGAAGATGGAGGTTTCCTGCGGCAGGTAGCCGAGCCCCAGGATCGCGCGGCGGTACATCGGCAGGCTGGTGATGTCGTCGCCGTCGAGCATGATGCGCCCGGCGTCCGGCTTCACCAGGCCCATGACCGAGTAGAAGCTGGTCGTCTTGCCCGCGCCATTGGGACCGAGCAGCCCGACGACCTCCCCGCGGCCGACCGACATGGAGACGTCGGACAGCACCACCCGCTTGTCGTAGGACTTGGCGATCGACACCACCGACAGGCCGTGCGCCATCGTCGGCTCCGCATGGGGTGCCGTGGTCGGGCTGGCTAGGGTGGTCACATCGTCCATCTGGGGCTCCGTGCTGGCGCGTCGAAGGTCATCGCCTCGAAACGCGCATGCAGCTGGCAAGATTCGTGCATGATTCGCGCCCGGAGGGAAAGGGGGTACCGTCGATCGGCGCCCCCTGGTCCGCCGGACGGTGCGTCAGTTGCGCTTGGGTACCGAGAAGCGTCCGCTCACCCGTCCGCCTTGCTGCGTCACGCCGCCTCCCGGTGCCGTGGTGCTCGCCACGCCCGAGCCGTCGATGGTGGCACGCCCGGTGTCGAGATCGATCGAGAGCCGCCCGCCGTTGAGCCGGTTGGTGCCCTGCGTCAGCGAGACGTTGCCGATCATCGTCACCACGCGCCGGTTGACGTCATAAACGGCGTAGTTCGACTTGGCGGTCTGGTCCGGGCGCGTCACCGTGACCCCGCCGGCCGCGTCGAGCCGCGAGGCCTGCGGCGACCCCGAAGCCACCTGGCCGGTGTAGTTCACCGTCACGCGGTCCGCGGTCAGCGTCATCGTCGCCTGCCGGATCGTCACGCCACCGGTCAGGATCGCGCGATTGGCGCGATCCTGCAGCTCGATCGACTGGGCGCTGAAATCGATCGGCGCGTTCGAGTCGTGGCGTACCTGCCCGAAGGCAGCGTGCGCGGCGAGCAGTCCGAGGGGCGCGGCGACGAGCAGAAGGTGCGGGACACGTATCATAGCGCCTACTTCGTTCGCCCGGGCTGGATGCGCAAGCGGGCATTGCCGTCGAGGCGCACGGTGCGCGCCTCCAGGTCGGCCGAAAGCCGATCGCCGCTGAAGGTACCGAGCGGCGTGGTACCGTCCGCCGCACCGCCGCTGCGCAGCTTGCGCGTCTTCAGGTCCACGGTCGCATCGCGGGTGTCGAGCCGGTATCCGTCGGCTGCGCGAAAGGCGATCGGCCCGTCGATCGCGACCTGCTCGGTATCCAGATCGTAGCGCCCGTGGTTGGCGTTCAACCTTGCCGGGCCGTCCTTCAGCTGGATCTCGGCGGCAAGCTTGTCGAGCTGGACGATCGGTTCGGACGAGCTCTTCTGCACAGCCGACCCCGCGGTCAGCGCGAACGGCTGCCCCTTGGCGTCGGCCCCCGTGTAGCGGGCCGCCTGGATGCGCAGCCGCTCCTTGGCGACCTCCACCTTGTTCTTGTCGAGCACGAAGCTGACGTCGCCGCGCATGAACAGCGGGGCGAGCACCAGGAATGCCGCCAGCACGCCGATCGCGACCGGCAGCGCGACCAGCGACAGGCGGATCAGCCGGTCGTGGCGACTTCCGGGGAGCGCCCAATGCTGGCGCTGCGTTCGTTCGCGGCGGGCGATCTCCGACATCGTGTCGCTTACATGTGCGCGAAGATGTCGACTTCCGGCCACCCGGCCAGGTCCAGATCGGCCCGGTGCGGCAGGAAATCGAAACAGGCCTTGGCAAGGGCGCTACGCCCCTCCCGGGCGAGGCGGCGGTCGAGCTCCTCGCGCATCGCGTGGAGATAGCGCACGTCGGACGCGGCATATTCCTTCTGCGCGTCGCTCAGCACCGGAGCGCCCCAGTCCGACGACTGCTGCGCCTTGGAGATTTCCTGGCCGAGCAGCTCGCGCACCAGTTCCTTCAGGCCATGGCGATCGGTGTAGGTCCGCACCAGGCGCGAGGCGGTCTTGGTGCAATAGACCGGCGCGGCCACGGTCTCGAGATAGTGGCGGATCGCCGCGAGATCGAAGCGGGCGAAGTGGTAGAGCTTGACGCGATCCGGATCGCCCAGGACGGCACGCAGGTTCGGCGCGGCATAGTCGCTACCGGGCGAAAAGCGGACGAGGTGCTCGTTGCCGCCCCCATCCGAAATCTGCACGACGCACAGCCGGTCTCGGTGGGTGTGCAAGCCCATGGTCTCGGTATCGACGGCGAGGTCGGCGCCCGGCGCGAACAGGTCGGCGGGCAGATCTTCTTCGTGCAGGTAAACAGCCATGCCGAACGCCTAGACGCTTCGGGGATCGGGCTCAATGGCCCGGCCGAACTCCCTGGGGCATCGCGCTCTTCCGAGTCGGCGCTGTGGCGCCGCGAATCACCTGAGACCGGCACGCTTGCAGGACAGGGTCGCCATGCACGCCCCTCCATCGGCTCCGGATGCTGCAAAAAAATGCCGAAGCTGTGCCGTCTCCGCCACGGTTGTGGCACGATCGCGCGTTACCTGCCGCAAAATTGTCGAAAACATTTCCGGCTGGAGGCGTTTCGGCTATGGTGGCGTCGTGGCGCATCTGCCTGTGCGCCCAGAGACTTGCGTCATTCGTCCGGCGCTTGGGTTCTGATGGTGATTTGGGCGAGCCGGGAAGACGAACAGGGCAATGAGTTTCGATCGAGGGCGCCGCGGGGATCGCGGCGGGCGCGGCAAGGACAAGCGCGACAGTTTCGGTGACGAGAGCTACGGTGGCTACAGCGACCGCGGTTTCGGCGGTGGCGGCGGCTTCGGCGGTGGTGATCGCTTCGGCGGTGGCGGCGGCTACGGCGGCGGCGGCGGCGATCGCTTCGGCGGTGGCGGCGGCTTCGGCGGCGGCGGCGATCGCTTCGGCGGTGGCGGCGGCGGCGGCTTCCGTGGTGGCGGCGGTGGCGGTGGCCGCGGCATGCCCCCGCAGGTCGTCGGCGAAGCCACGGGCGTCGTGAAGTTCTTCAACGGACAGAAGGGCTTCGGCTTCATCGTCCGTGACGATGGCGGCGAGGACGTGTTCGTGCATATCTCCGCAGTCGAGCAGGCGGGCCTCGCCGGTCTGGCCGAGGGTCAGCCGCTCGGCTTCACCCTGGTGGATCGCGGCGGCCGCGTCTCGGCCACCGAGCTGAAGATCGACGGCGAGCCGATGCCGGTCACCGAAGGTGGCGGCGGTGCACCGCGCGACCGTGATGCCGCTCCGCGTGGCGGCGGCATGGGCGGCCCGCAGCGTCAGCTGACCGGCGAGCGTGCGTCGGGCACGGTCAAGTTCTTCAACGCAATGAAGGGCTTCGGCTTCATCCAGCGCGACGACGGCCAGCCGGACGCATTCGTGCACATCTCGGCCGTCGAGCGCGCGGGCATGCCCACGCTGAACGAGGGCGACAAGCTCGAGTTCGAGCTTGAGGTGGATCGGCGCGGCAAGTACGCCGCGGTGAACCTCCAGCCCAAGGGCTGATTCCGGATGCCGTCCGGCCGCACGTCGGCCAGGCGGTTCCGCAACCATGTCGCCGCGATGGTCCTTGCCGTCGCGGCGACGCTGGTTTCGGGCGCCCCTGCCCCCGTTGCCGCGACCGGGCAGGTCGCCCCTCCGGCGACTGCACCGTCTCCGGCACCCGTTTATCCGATCACCGCGCGCATCGTCGCGCGCTATCCCCATGATCCCGGCGCCTTTACCGAAGGCCTGCTGTGGCACGATGGCGCCCTGTTCGAGAGCATCGGGCTGGAAGGCCGCTCGGAAGTCCGGCACGTGCGGCTGGAGGATGGGCAGGTGCTCGCCCGCGCGGTGCTGCCTGCCGATCAGTTCGGCGAAGGCCTGGCGTTGTGGGAGAATAGCCTCGTCAGCCTTACCTGGAAGACGGGCCTCGCGCATCGCTGGGACGCGAAGACGCTCAAGCGCACCGGCAGTTTCCGCTACACCGGCGAAGGCTGGGGGCTGGCAAGCGACGGAAAGGCGCTGATCCAGTCGGACGGCTCGGCGACCCTGCGTTTTCGGGACCCGAAGAGTTTCGCGGTCCAGCGCGAGCTGACGGTCACCGCAAACGGCCGCCCTGTGCGCAACCTCAACGAGCTCGAGGTGATCGACGGCGCGATCTTTGCCAATGTGTGGCATCGCAACTATCTAGTCCGCATCGATCCGGCCAACGGCGCGGTGACCGGCCTGATGGACTTGTCGGCCCTCGCGACGGAGGTCGCCGCAACCGATCCGGAGGCGGTTCCGAACGGCATCGCCTGGGACCCGGCGAAGCGCCGGCTGTTCGTGACCGGCAAGCTCTGGCCGACCCTGTTCGAAATCGCGCTCGATCCGGCGCCTTAGCGGGGCCTCCTTAGGTCGCCATACGGAGCAGGGTCTCGATCCGGTCCGCTTCCGCAGCCGGCTTGTCGCGCCGGATCCGGGCGATGCGCGGGAACCGCATCGCGAGCCCCGACTTGTGGCGGCGCGACGCGTGGATCGAATCGAACGCCACCTCCAGCACCAGCGTCTTCTCGACCTCGCGGACCGGGCCGAAGCGCTGGACGGTGTTGGTGCGCACGAACCGGTCGAGCCACTTCAGCTCCTCGTCGGTGAACCCCGAATAGGCCTTGCCGACCGGCAGCAGCTCACCGCCCTCGGCCGGGTCACCGGTCCAGCAGCCGAAGGTGTAATCCGAATAGAAGGACGAGCGCTTTCCGTTGCCCCGCTGGGCATACATCATCACGCAGTCCGCGGTGAGGGGATCGCGCTTCCACTTGTACCAAAGGCCAACCCGGCGCCCGGCGACATAGGGGCTGTCCCGCCGCTTGAGCATCACGCCCTCGATCGCCGCGTCCCGCGCACCCTCGCGGATCGCCTCCAGTGCCGAGAAGTCCGGCGCTTCGATCAGGCGGGAAACGTCGAACCGTTCCGGGTCCAGGTCCTTGGCGAACCGCTCCAGAGCTGCGCGGCGCTCGCTCCAGGAAAGCGCCCGCAGGTCGCGGGAGCCGTCGAACAGGATGTCATAGAGGCGGACAAAGGCGGGAAACTCGGCCAGCATCCGCTTCGACACCGTCTTGCGCCCCAGTCGCTGCTGGAGCGCATTGAAGCTGGCCGCGCCCTCCGCCTCGCCCAGCGCATGGCCCTGCGCCTCCCCCTTCACCAGCAGTTCGCCGTCGAGCACCCCGGGGGTTGCATAGGCGGCCGCGACCTCCGGGAAGCTGGCGGTGATGTCGTCCCCGGCGCGACTGTAGAGGCGGGTCTCCCCACCGGCGTGGACCAGCTGCACCCGGATCCCGTCCCACTTCCACTCCGCGGCATAGTCCGCGAGATCGACGCGACCGTCCTCCAGTGGGTGGGCGAGCATGAAGGGGCGGAACACCGGTAGGTTCGCGCTGTCAGGCTGCGGCGCCTGCCCCTCGGCCCAGGCGAACAGCGGCGCGTAGGGCGGCGCGAGGCCGTGCCACACCTCCTCCACCGCCTCGACGTCGAGGCCGAAGGCTTGCGCGAGCGCCGTCTTCGCGAGCCGCGCCGACACGCCTGCACGGAGCCCGCCGGTGGCCAGCTTGAGCAGGGCGAAGCGCTCGTCCGAATCGAGTTGGTCGAGCATCGCAGCGAGGACGGCAGGCGCATCGCTTCGCGACAGGGCGGCGAGCGTATCCACCACCTGCGCCAGCGACAGTGGCTCCGCCTCACGCGCCGCGGGTGAGCCGGCAGGTGGCTCCGGCCACAGCAGCGCGACCGTCTCGGCCGTGTCGCCGACGAAGTCGCGGCTCATCCCGAACAGCACCGGGTCCACCCGGGTCTCGATCATCTGCCGGATGATGGCGGGCTTCACCGCCGGAAGATCGAGGTCGCCGGTCAGCGCCGCGATCGCCCAGCCGCGGTCGGGGTCCGGCGTGGTCCGCAGATAATCGCCGATCAGGCGGAGCTTGGCATTGCGCGACCGGGTATAGATCAACCGGTCGAGCAGGTCGGCGAACGCACGCATGCCCGATCAACCCGCCGGCGGCACGCTTGGTTGCGTGGGCCTCAGCGGACCCGCCGATAGCGGAACGGTACATCGCGCGCCGGTGCGCCGTCCTCGGCGATCCGCACCCACACGGTAAGTGCGTCCGGCCCTTCGCGTACCAGCGTCAGCCCGTCGAAGAAGAAGCGACTGCCCTCCACCGCGATCAGCGGGAACTCCACCGCCTTGCCGCCCTTGGCATCTTCCCACCCGGTCAGATCGGCATTGAAGTGGCGGAGTCGATAGATCAGCGATCGGCCACGCGGCACGATCTGCAGCAGCTCATAGAAGAGCACCCCGCCCTTTCCGTCTTCCTGCAGGAAGTGACCGGCGATGCCGCCTGCCTGCGGCGCCGAGTAGACCTCAGTCGCCGGTCCTCCATAGCCCTCGCCGTGCCATTGCCCGGTCAGCCAGGACAGGTCTGTGATCTGCGCCTGCGGCGGCGGAGCGCCAGGAGTCGCGGTCCGCGTCTGCGCCTCGCCGGCGAGGGCCAGCAGCAGCCCCGCAACCATGCTCGTCAGCGCCACAGCGACTCTCCCCGCCAGCCCAGCCGACAGGGAGGATAGTCGCGCCGAACCGCTAGTCACCTGAATCTAAAGTTCGCCGCATAACGTACGGTCTGCGGCTTGGCAGAAGCGCTTTACGGAGGCGAGTATCTCGTCGGCGGACTTGGTCCATCGGTAGGGCTTCGGGTTCTCGTTGTGGCGCTCGATGAAGGCACGGATGTCCTGCTCGAGCTGATTGGTGGAGGTATGGACGCCGCGGCGCAGTTGCTTGCGGGTAAGTTCGGCAAACCAGCGCTCGACCTGGTTGATCCACGAAGCCGAAGTCGGCGTGAAATGCACATGATAGTGCGGCCTGCGGGCGAGCCAGGCCCGGACGAGCGCGGTTTTGTGGGTCGCGTAATTGTCCATGATGATGTGGACATCGAGATCGGGCGGCACCTGGGCGTCGATCTGCTTAAGGAAGTCCAGAAACTCGGCGGCGCGATGACGCTTGTAGCATTTGCCGATCACGAACCCCGAAGCGATGTCGAGCGCTGCGAACAGCGAGGTCGTGCCGTGACGGACGTAACTGTGAGTGCGCCGCTCGGGTACTCCTGGCATCATCGGCAGGACCGGCTGCTCTCGATCGAGCGCCTGGATCTGGCTCTTCTCGTCGACGCTGAGCACCAACGCGCGGTTAGGCGGGGAGAGATAGAGCCCGACAATGTCGCGGACCTTTTCCACGAACAGGGGATCGCTCGACAGCTTGAACGTCTCCGACCGATGCGGTTGCAGCCCAAAGGCCGACCAGATGCGCCGGATCGTCGTGTGGGAGAAGCCGGTCGCACCCGCCATCGAGCGTATCGACCAGTGGGTCGCGTCAGTTGGCGTGGAGCGGAGTGTGCGCTCGATCACGGCAGCAACCTGATCATCGTCGATCGTTCTCGGTCGTCCGGGCCGAGCCTCGTCCATCAGTCCCTCAACTCGGTCCTTCAGGAAGCGCCGTCGCCACTTACCGACTGTGTGCTCGTGCACGCCCAACTCAGCAGCGACAACCTTGCTCTGAATACCGTCCGCACAGCGAAGGATAATACGGCACCGCTCCGACATCGAGCGAGACACCCGCCGCCGGCGAACCTGCCGCTCCAGATAGTCCCGCTCCTCCGCCTCCAACACCAGAGGCATCGTCGGTCGGCCGCCCGCGTTCGCCATGCCAAGCTCCTCATCAGCGGAGCCAGCATACAATGCGACTTACTTCAGTTCCAGGTGACTAGTCTATCGCATTCTTGATGCCGCGACCTGCGAGCAGGCCCAGCACGAGCAGCACGACGAAGATCGCCACGGCGATGAAGAACAGGATCTTGGCGATGTCGACGAACGCCCCGCCGATTCCACCAAAGCCCAGCACCCCGAGCACCAGTCCCGCGATCAGAAAGATGATGGCCCAACGCAGCATGGCAGTTCCTCCATTAGCTTCGCGGGTCAACCGAGCGGGGCAGCCGATCGTTCCATCGGCCGCCCCGAACGGCTCAGCTCCTGCGGCCAGCCTCGAACAGGAACCAGGCGCGCTCTTCGGCCTGATCGATCCACTCGTCGGCCAGGCTGCTGGTGGCGGTGTCGCCCGCGGTCTCGGCCGCTTCGCGCGCGGCACGCATCGATTCGACCAGCTTCAGATTGTCGTCGCGCAGGATCGTCAGCATCTCGCCCGGCGCCACGAAGTCGCGGTCGTCGTCGGTGAGTTGCTGGCGACGCGCGATGTCACCGATCGAGCGCAGGGTGGTGCCGCCCGTCTTGCGCACCCGCTCGGCGATGACGTCGGTGATGGCGAGGATCTGGGTGGCCTGATCGTCGAGCATCAGGTGATAGTCGCGGAAGTGCGGGCCCGAGACGTGCCAGTGGAAGTTCTTCGTCTTCAGATACAGCGCGAAACAGTCCGCAAGCGTACCGTTCAGCGCGTCCGCAACGGAGCGGACCTTGTTGCTGTTCAGGTCGGTCGGCGTGTCGAGCGCCGGGTTGGTGTCGGCCATGGGGTTCTCCGGATGATGATTCGCGAGGGAAACGAACTTTGCCCTGAATCGCTCCCGTTCAAGGGGAAAGGCGAAAGAGCTTCTCTAGCCGAGGCGCAAAGCCCGCACGGCGAGCACCGCGCCGGCCACCACCAGCAGCGCCGATACCCCAAGGCCGGCCGCCCGCCGCCCCGGCCAGCGGCACCAGGCGCGCTCTCCGACCGTCGCCGCGATCGCGCCGACCGCAACCCCCGCGACCGTGCTCCCGATCGCCGCCAGCACGGGACTCCCGCTCCAGGCGGCAAGGGCAAGGGCCAGAAACTGGCTGCGGTCCCCGAACGCGAGGATGAAGATCCCCAGGAATGCGGTTGCGAAACTTCCGATGCGCCAGTTCGTCAGTCGATCGGCGAGCTTCGTCCGGGCCAGACCGCCCGCACCCGCGAATATCAGGGCGAGGGCGAGGAGCAGCACCCGGGCGTTGGGGCTCATTCCCGGCGCGATCAGCGCGCCTCCGGCCGCTGCCGCGAGGAAACCGGCCACATGGGCGAGGATCAGTCCGGCCGTTACGCCCGCCCTCCCAAAGCGGTCCGCGAGGACGGCCGCAAGGCGTGCGGGCGGATCGAAGAGCTGCGCGAGCAGCACCGCGACAAAGGCAGGAACCAGTGTCTCCATCCGCAGCCCGGCGCTCAGCCGGCGAGGCGCACCGAACAGGCGGCGGCGTAGACCGAGCTTGAGTCGCCCGGTTCCCGCTGCGCCAGTGCGTCCTCGAGGATGACGACGAGCCCCTGCAACAACGCACCGCGCTCGCCGCGCGCCAGCGCCGAGTCGATCGCCCGGATCACCGGCGCCGCCGCGACGAGCCCCTGCGCCGCCGCCAGGCGGCGAATCCCCTCGACCTCTGCCGCCAGGTGCCGCACCGGCCCGCGGCCGCTGGCGCGGCGCAGCGCGGCAAGACCGCTTTCGAACTCCACGGGGGCGCCTACAACTGCCTCGATCATCGCTTGGGCCCTCTCCTTGGCTTGCCGCGGGATGGTGCCATCCTCACGTGAAGGAACGATGAAACAGCAAGGGTGGAGCAGGCAAGCAGCGTGTTTGCCTTGACAACCGCGGGCAGGTGACGCATGCGGCCCAGCCTGTGGGCGGCCGCGATTTGCGCGCGCCGCTTTTTGTTTTTCAACGCTGTCCGGTACCGCGAACCGAAGGATTTCAGGGTCATGGCAAAGCCGACCACCGTCAAGATCAAGCTCGTCAGCACGGCCGACACCGGCTTCTTCTATGTCACCAAGAAGAACCCGCGCACGCAGACCGAGAAGTTCAGCTTCCGCAAGTACGACCCGATCGTGCGCAAGCACGTCGAGTTCAAGGAAGCCAAGATCAAGTAATCGGTTGCCGCTCCGCGCCAGCGGAGCGGTCTCAGCCGGCCAGCGCCGCGTCCGCCGATTCGTCGGCCTGACGCGGCAGCAGTGCCCGCACCTCCCCGACGAAGCGCACCACCGAAATCGGCTTGGTGACATACGCGTTCGCGCCCGCCGCGCGGATACGCTCTTCGTCCTCGCGCCCCACATAGGCGGTCACCGCCATGATCGGGATGTTGCGCAGCTTCGCGTCCAGCTTCAGGCGCCCGATCAGCTCCAGGCCCGTCATGTGCGGCAGCTGGATGTCGGTGATGATCAGGTCCGGCGCGAAGACGCGCGCGCGCGCCACCGCTTCACGTCCGTCGCGCACCGGCTCGGTCACGAACCCGTGCGCCCGCAGCAGGTCGCAAAACAGCTTCAGATTGAGTTCGTTGTCCTCGACAACGAGTACCCTTTTTGTCACGTCCAAGACCCGATTGTTGATCCCCGAGGTACTACGGCATGGCGCCCCATGAGACAAACGCCGAAGCGGCGGCGACGCTGTCGCTCGGCGCGCTGAGCTGGGTGCTGGCCGATCCGGAGCGGGCGCGTCGCTTCCTGGACGTGACGGGGATCACGCCGGACGTCCTGCGGGCGCGGGCCGACACCCCTGCCTTTCTGGCGGCGGTGATCGGCTATCTCGAGAATCACGAACCCGACCTGATCGCCTGTGCCGAGAGCTTGCAGGTGGGGCCCGAGGAACTGACCCGCGCGAGGCGCGTGCTGGAGCGACCATGAAGCGATTGCTGATCTGCGACTGCGACGAAGTGCTGCTCCACATGGTGCGTCACTTCCGGGACTGGCTCGACACCGACCACGACATTGACCTGCAGCTGGCGGAGGGCAGCTTCGAAAAGGCGATGCGCCACCGCGCGGACGGCGAACTCGTCACGCGGGAGCGGATGTGGTCGCTGATCGACGGCTTCTTCCCCGCCGAGATGGACCGCCAGACCCTGGTGCCGCACGCTGCGGAGGCGCTGGAGGCGCTCGGGCAGCGCGCGGAGATCGTCATCCTCACCAACCTGCGCGATCATTGCCGCGAGTCGCGGATCACCCAGCTCTCCACCCATGGCATCGTCCACCGTGTCGAATGCAACCAGGGGCCGAAGGGCGAGCCGGTGGCGCGACTGGTGGCGGAGCACGGCAGCCCGGTCACGGTCTTCGTCGACGACCTGCCGACACACCATGATTCGGTCGCGCAGCATGCCCCGGGCGTCCACCGGCTGCACATGGTGTCGGAGCCCAGCCTTGCCCCGCACGTGCCCCCTGCCCCGGCTGCGCACGCCCGGATCGACGACTGGCGGGACGCCGCGGCGTGGATCACGGCACGCTTCGACGCGGGATCGCCGGCGGAGGCTTGACCCCCGCCCGGCCCCGCGGGATGACCCACGCCATGGCAACCGACATCCCCGCGAAGCTGGCCGAACTCGGCCTCACCCTCCCTGAAGCGGCCGCGCCCGTCGCCGCCTATGTGCCGGCGGTCGAGGCCGGCGGGCTGCTCCACATCTCCGGGCAGCTGCCGTTCCTGGACGGCGCGCTGATGACCGGCCGGCTCGGTGAGGACCGGGATTTGGACTATGGCGTCGAAGCGGCGCGGCGCTGCGCCCTGATGCTGCTGGCCCAGGCTGAAAAGGCGCTGGGCAGCCTCGATCGCGTTTCGCGGGTGGTGAAGCTCGGCGTGTTCGTGAACAGCGCGGGCAGCTTCACGGACCAGCCGAAGGTCGCCAACGGCGCCTCCGAGTTGATGGTCGCGGTATTCGGCGAGGCCGGCAAGCACGCGCGCAGTGCGGTCGGTGTCCCGGTGCTTCCGCTCGGTGCAGTCGTGGAAGTGGACGCGATCCTGGAACTACGCTGATCACTGCCTGTTGCTGCAACGCAACATTCCGGTCCCAAAACGCGACATTGACGAAACAAGCGTTGTGTCCGCACCCTCTGATCGGCACCTTCGTGTCGCGTCACAGGGGGTGCGGACGACACCCCAGGGCGCAAGCAGGAGGAGAACCATCACCTCAAGGGGGTCACGATGCGCTTCTCCAACATACTTGTTTCGATCTTCGCCGCTGTCGGCAGCATCGCGCCTGCCTGGGCGCAGGAAACCGACCCTCCCCAGCCGATCACGGTCAGCGGCAGCGCCAGCGTCGCGTCCGACTATCGCTTCCGCGGTGTCTCGCAGAGCGACAAGGAAGTCGCGCTCCAGGGTGGCATCACCATCGCGCATGAGAGCGGGTTCTACATCGCCACCTGGGGCTCCAACCTTGCGGGCTGGGGCACCTTTGGCGGGGCCAATATCGAGCTGGACCTGGTCGCCGGCTATAAGGGAGAGGTCGGCAACGCGGCCTATGACGTGGGCGTCACCTGGTACACCTACCCCGGTGGGGCGGACGAGACCGACGTAGTCGAGCTCTATGGCAAGGTCTCCGGCACCGCCGGCCCGGCGAACCTGACGGCGGGCGTCTTCTACGCACCCAAGCAGACCTCGCTCGGCAACTTCATGGCGCATCCCGATGGCGATCGCGACGACAACCTCTACCTGTCTGGCGACGGGACCGTCGGCATTCCCAACACGCCGCTGACGGCCAAGGCGCACATCGGCTATTCGAACGGCAACCCGGGCCTGGGCCCGAACGGCACCAGCCTGTCGCCGACGGGTGAGTATTTCGACTGGCTGCTGGGGGTGGACGCCACCTGGAACCAGCTGACGCTGGGCGTGGCCTATGTCGACACCGACATCACCCGTCGCGAGTCGGCGTATCTGGGCTCCGGCTTTTCCAAGACCAAGGACGGCAGCCCGATCGCGGCGAGCACCGTGGTGGTTTCGCTGACCGCTGCTTTCTGATCGCTCAGCTCTCACCAGGACGGGTCAAAAAAGAAGGGCCGCGACTCACGTCGCGGCCCTTTTATGTCACCAACGGTGGCTACCGGATCAGGGCGTGGTGCGCGCTGCCTGACCGTCACCTTCCGGTGCCGCGATGATGTCCTGGGTCGTCGAGCCCTTGTCCACCACGGCGGTGTCCGGATCGGCCAGGCCGGAGCGGATGCCGGCATCGGCCGCGTCGTTGCCGCCCGCCTGGGTTAGGGCCGCGCGCTCGCTCGCGCTACGCTGCGCCTGGCCGCCGAACATCGCCTGCAGCGCCTGAGTCGAAGCACCGACTTCCTGCGGACGCGGCGCGCCGGGCTGCGGCGGCACCAGCGCATAGTCGGGCGGGATCACCAGCGGCGCCTGGCGCGCCACCGCGAACTCGTCCGGACGCGCGCGGTTGAGCCCCGACGAGCCGCAGCCCGCGAGAACAAGGGCGAGCGCGACGCTCGCGGCGGCATGAAGTTTACGCATTTACCTTCTCCCCAGCGGGCGTTTCGGCGGGCTTGTCGCGCACCAGCACCGCGCGGACAAGCAGGATCAGCACGCCGATGGTGATGGCGGCATCGGCGACGTTGAAGATCAGGAACGGGCGCCACGTCCCGAAGTGCAGGTCGAGGAAGTCGACCACATAGCCGAAGCGCACCCGGTCCAGAATGTTGCCGAGCGCTCCACCCAGCACCAGGCCGAGCGCGAACAGGTCCGGCCGGCTCTTTTCGCGCAGCATCCACCAGGCGACGCCGCTCGCGATCGCGGCGGTGAGCAGCACCAGCAGCCAGCGCATCACGCTGCTGTCGGCGGGCAACAGGCCCAGGGAGACGCCGACGTTGGGCACGAAGCGCAGGTCGAAGATCGGCAGCAGGATGCGTTCGTCGCCCGGCCGGGACACGCCCAAGGGACCGGTGACGACGAACTTCACCGCCTGGTCGACGATGAAGATCAGCCCTGCGAGCAGGAAGCCGTGAAGGCGGGTGCGTTGCATCAGGATACTACCTCGGTACAGCGGTGGCACAGCGCATCGTCCACTGCAACTTCCGGCAGGTGGCGCCAGCAGCGACCGCATTTGTGGCGATGGGTGCGGACCACGCCCACGCCGTCATTGTCACCCTCCCCCTTCGCCACTGAAGCGACGATGAACGCCTCGGCGAGCGCGTCCTCGGGAAGCGGCAGTTCGGGAACGGTGACTTCGGCCTCCAGGCTGGAGCGCACGATTTTCTCGCGCCGAAGCGGCTCGATCGCCTCGGTCACCCGCTCGCGCAGGCGCCGGACGTCGTCCCAGTTGGTCGAGACCGCGTCGTCGGCAGGCAGCGGCGGCAGTTCGGGCCATTCGAGCAGGTGGACCGAGCCGTCCTCGCTGGGGAAGCGCGCCTGCCACACTTCCTCGGCGGTGAAGGCCAGGATCGGCGCCGCGTAGCGGACCAGCGCGTGGAACAGCAGGTCGAGCACGGTGCGATAGGCGCGACGCTTGGGATCGTCCGCGGCGTCGCAGTAGAGCGAATCCTTGCGGATATCGAAGAAGAACGCCGACAGATCCTCGTTGGCGAAGTCGGTCAGCGCACGCGCGTAGCGGTTGAACTCGTACGCTTCGGCCGCGGCACGCAGCTCGACGTCGAGCTTGCCGAGCAGGTGGAGCACGTAGCGCTCCAGCTCGGGCATGTCGGCCACCGCGACTCGCTCTTCGTCGGTGAAGCCATCGAGCGCGCCCAGCAGGTAGCGGAAGGTGTTGCGTAGCTTGCGATAGGTGTCGCCGGTGCCCGCCAGCACCTCCTTGCCGATGCGGACGTCCTCGAAATAGTCGGTCTGCGCGATCCACAGGCGCAGGATGTCCGCACCCGACTCGCCGATCACCTTCAGCGGATCGACGACGTTGCCCAGGCTCTTCGACATCTTGCGGCCGTTGCCGTCGAGCGCGAAGCCGTGGGTCAGCACCGCCTCATAGGGCGCGCGGCCGCGGGTGCCGCAGCTTTCCAGCAGCGACGACTGGAACCAGCCGCGATGCTGGTCCGACCCTTCGAGATAGAGGTTCGCGCGGGTGCCGGCGCCATAGCGCGCCTCGACCACGAAGGCGTGGGTCGAGCCCGAGTCGAACCACACGTCGAGGATGTCGGTGACGACTTCATAGTCCTCGAGGCGATAGTCCGCGCCGAGCAGCGCCTGGTGGTCGGCCTGGAACCAGGCATCGGCGCCCCCTGCACGGAAGGCATCAAGGATGCGCGCGTTCACCGCCGGATCGCGCAGATAGGCGCCGGTCTGGCGGTGGACGTAGAGCGCGATCGGCACGCCCCAGGCGCGCTGACGGCTGATGACCCAGTCCGGGCGGCCCGACACCATGGAGGCGATGCGGTTGCGGCCCTTTTCCGGCACGAAGCGGGTCTGTTCGATCGCGTCGAGGGCGAGTTCACGCAGGGTTGCGCCGTTGCCGGACGCGGTTTCCGCGCCCTGTTCCACCGCGTCGCCTGCCGCCGCGTCCATTGGGATGAACCACTGCGGCGTCGCGCGGAAGATCACCTTGGCCTTGGAGCGCCAGCTATGCGGATAGCTGTGGCGGAAGTCGTCCGACGCGGCGAGCAGCGCGCCCGCTTCGCGCAGGCCGCGGCAGATCGGGCCTTCCTCCAGCTTGGCGCCGTTGCCCGAGGCGGTGAACTTGGGGTTGATGACGCTGCCCTGGCCGCCGAGCCAGGCCCAGTCGTCGCGATACTTGCCGTCGCCGGTGACCGCGAACACGGGGTCGATGCCATAGGCCTTGCACAGCGCGAAGTCGTCCTCGCCATGGTCCGGCGCCATGTGGACGAGGCCGGTACCTGCGTCGGTGGTGACGAAATCGCCCGGCAGCATCGGGCGGGGCTTTGCGAAGAAGCCGCCAAGCGCGTGCATCGGGTGGCGGACGATGGCGTCGGCGAGCTGGGAGCCTTTGAAGGTCCAGTGCGGCTTATCGTCGCGGTCTTCATTGCGCAGGCCTGTACGACGTTCGAAGTCGTCTTTCAGCGCCGTCGCGATGAGCACTAGAATGGTGCGCTCCTCGCCAGCCATCCAGTATGCGCCGTACTCAATCTCCGGCCCGTACGCCAAAGCCTGGTTCACCGGGATCGTCCACGGCGTCGTCGTCCAGATCACCGCATGCGCGCCGACCAGCTCGGGCGCGTTCGGCGCCTCGACGATCTCGAACGCAACATCGATCTGGGTCGAGGTGATGTCCTCATACTCGACCTCGGCCTCGGCGAGCGCGGTCTTTTCCACCGGGCTCCACATCACCGGCTTGGCGCCGCGATAGAGCTGGCCCGATTCGGCGAACTTCAGCAGCTCGCCCGCGATCGTCGCCTCGGCCTCGAACTTCATGGTGAGGTACGGGTCTTCCCAGTCGCCGAGCACGCCCAGCCGCTGGAACTGGCCCTTCTGCACGTCGACCCAATGCGCGGCATAGGCGCGGCATTCCGCCCGGAACTCGGCCGGCGGGACCTCGTCCTTCGACCGCTTCTTGGCACGATACTGCTCCTCTATCTTCCACTCGATCGGAAGACCGTGGCAGTCCCAGCCCGGCACATAGGGCGCGTCCTTGCCCATCAGCGTCTGCGATCGGACGATGATGTCCTTCAGGACCTTGTTCATCGCATGGCCCATGTGGATGTCGCCGTTGGCGTAGGGCGGGCCGTCGTGGAGGATGAACCGCTCGCGGCCGGCACGCTCGCGGCGCAGGCGATCGTACAGCCCGATGCGCGCCCAGCGATCGAGGATCGCCGGCTCCTTGGCGGCAAGCCCCGCCTTCATCGGGAAGTCGGTCTTCGGCAGGAAGACGGTGTCGCGCCAGTCGCGCTTCGCGTTCGGTTCGTCGGTCATGGAACCGCGCCGATTAGAGGATGCGGGGCCGGGGGTGAAGCGCGAAGTGGTGGACGGCGCTCAGAGCGGCGTCAGTCGCGGCAATAGCCCTCGCCCGTCTTCACCGTCAGGCAGTCCTTCTTGTCGGCCAGCCACTTGAGTCCGGTCGCCTCGCCGTCGCTGGCGCGTAGCGTCTGCGGCCCGTCCGGCCGGGTGAAGCGGATCGTGTCCCCGGCGGCCACTCCCTGGAACACACCCTTGTCGTCCAGCGAATATTGCATCTCCAGCGTGTAGTGGCCGGGGCCTGCTTGGCTGTCGGCGGAAATCACCAGGTTCAGCCCCTCGACGCCACGCCAGCGCCCGATCCATGCGTCTGTCGCCGCGGCATCCGCCACCGTCGGGGCCGGCGTGGGCGTGGGTGTAGGCGTCGGCGTTTCCGAGGGCGCTTCCTGCGGCGCGACATGGCCGCTGTTGTGGACCGCGCGTTCGACGGCTTCCCCTTCGGCGCGGCGCTCCGCGCGCTGTTCGCATCCGGCCAGCAACACCAGCATCGACAAGCAGATCGTTCGGCGCATCGCGTTCCTCCCGCGTTGGGCGGCCTGTCTAGCCTTCACGCGGCCGCACGGCTAGGCAGCAGCGACCACCGATCTTCAAGGCCTGTCCCATGACGTACCGCATCGCCCTCGCCTCCGATCACGCTGCCGTGGCGTTGAAGGCGTCGCTCGTCGCCTGGCTGCGCGATGCCGGCCATGCGGTCGTGGACCTGGGACCGGAGGGCGAGGCCAGCGTCGATTATCCCGATTACGGCTTTGCGCTGGCCCGCACGGTGAGCGGCGGGGAAGCGGACTTCGGGATCGCACTGTGCGGATCCGGCATCGGCATCTCGATCGCGGTGAACCGGCATGTGGGCTGCCGCTGCGCGCTGGTGAACGAGCCGCTGTCGGCGCGGCTCGCACGCGAACACAACAACGCCAACGTGCTGGCGATGGGCGCACGGCTGGTCGGCGTCGAGATGGCCAAGGCGTGCATCGAGGCGTTCCTGGCCACACCCTTCGGCGGCGAGCGCCACCAGCGTCGCGTCGACAAGCTGAGCAAGCCTACCCTGGGCTGACGCGCGCCTATTTGGGGCAACAACGGGTAGCCTTCGCGCGCGCGGCATCCTAAAGGCTCGCGCGACCGGCCAGCCCGAGCCCCAGGAGGCGCATTCATGAGCAGCAATCCGCAGACCCACCAGGTCCAGCCCGACGGTTTCTTCACCCGCAGCCTGGCCGAGGTCGACCCGGCCGTGTTCGCCGGCGTCGAGCATGAGCTCAACCGCGAGCAGACCCAGATCGAGCTGATCGCCAGCGAGAACATCGTCTCGAAGGCGGTGCTCGAGGCGCAGGGCTCGGTATTTACCAACAAGTACGCCGAGGGCTATCCCGGCAAGCGCTACTACCAGGGCTGCGCGCCGTCCGACGAGGTCGAGACGCTGGCGATCGAGCGCGCAAAGCAGATCTTCGGCTGCGGCTTCGCCAACGTCCAGCCGCATTCGGGCGCGCAGGCGAACGGCGCGGTGATGCTGGCGCTGACCAAGCCCGGCGACACCATCCTGGGCATGAGCCTGGATGCCGGCGGCCACCTGACCCACGGCGCCAAGGCAGCGATGTCGGGCAAGTGGTTCAACGCGGTCCAGTACGGCGTGCGCCAGGAAGACCACCTCATCGATTATGACCAGGTCGAGCGGCTCGCCAAGGAACACAAGCCGACGCTGATCATCGCGGGCGGCTCCGCCTATCCGCGCCACATCGACTTCGCCCGCTTCCGCGCGATTGCGGACGAGGTGGGCGCGAAGTTCATGGTCGACATGGCGCACTTCGCGGGCATCGTCGCGGCCGGGCTGCACCCGACCCCGTTCGGCCACGCCCATGTCGTCACCACCACCACCCACAAGACGCTGCGCGGCCCGCGCGGCGGCATGGTGATGACCGACGACGAGGCGATCGCGAAGAAGATCAACTCGGCGGTGTTCCCGGGGCTCCAGGGCGGGCCGCTGATGCACGTGATCGCCGCCAAGGCGGTAGCCTTCGGTGAGGCGCTGCGGCCGGAGTACAAGAGCTACATCGCCGCGGTGGTGGAAAACGCCAAGGTGCTGGCCGCGACCCTCAAGGAGCGCGGCAGCGACGTCGTGTCGGGCGGCACCGACACCCATCTGGCGCTGATCGACCTCACCCCGCTGGGCGTGACCGGCCGCGATGCGGACGAGGCGCTGGAGCGTTCGGGCATCACCTGCAACAAGAACGGCATCCCTTTCGACCCGCTGCCCCCGGTCAAGACCAGCGGCATCCGCGTCGGTTCGCCGGCGGGGACCACCCGCGGCTTCGGCACCGCCGAGTTCCGCGAGATCGGCAACATGGTCGCCGACGTGCTCGACGGCCTGGCCGCCAAGGGCGAGGCGGGCGATCCCGCGGTCGAAGCGGGGGTCCGCGAGCGGGTTCGCGCGTTGTGTGCTCGGTTCCCGATCTACGGAGGCTGATCATGACCGACTATTCGACCGACACGCAGAAGAAGGCGCTCGGCAAGAGCATGGCGAAGTGGGGCGCACTCGGCGCCGTCGTCGCAATCCCCCTGCCCTTCATCGGCCCGGTGATCGGCGCCGCGGCCGGCGCCGGCTACGCCTATCTCAAGGGCAAGAAGCGGATCTGAATGCGCTGCCCCTTTTGTGGAAATGATGCGAGCCAGGTAAAGGATAGCCGCCCCACCGAAGATGGGGCGGCTATCCGGCGGCGCCGCCAGTGCGAGGCCTGTGCCGCACGCTTCACCACCTTCGAGCGCATCCAATTGCGCGAGCTGTGGGTGCTGAAAAGCGAGAGCCGTCGCGAACCCTTCGATCGCGAGAAGCTGCTTCGTTCAGTCGCGATCGCGACCCGCAAGCGCCCGGTCGAACAGGCGCAGATCGAACGGCTGGTCTCAGGCATCCAACGCCAGCTGGAAACCACCGGCGACGGCGAAGTGCCCGCCCAGCGCATCGGCGAGATGGTGATGGAGGCGCTCAAGGGCCTCGACTCGGTCGCGTACATCCGGTTCGCGAGCGTCTACAAGGACTTCCGCGAGGCGCGGGACTTCGAGGAGTTCGCGGGGAACGTGGCCGAGGTGGGGCGGGAGTAGCGCTCTCCCGTCGCCCCGTTGACGTTTATACCTCCGTTTGGTTCGAGCCGCATCGAGCCTGTCGAGATGCGAAGTCGAGAACCCGGGCCAGCAGAGGAAGCCGTCGATGTTCCACGTCTACATCCTACGATGCGCCGACGGCACCTATTACACCGGCCAAACCGACAGTCTGGAAACACGGCTCGCCCAGCATCAGGCAGGCAGCTTCCCCGGCTATACCCACGACCGCCGGCCGGTCGAACTGATGTGGAGCGAGAGCTTCCCAACGCGGATCGACGCACTCGACCGCGAGCAGCAGATCAAGGACTGGTCGCGCAAAAAGAAGGAGGCGCTGTTCCGGACCGACTGGGACGGCGTGTCTGCGGCAGCCGGTTCTCGACAGCGCGTCTCGGCTTCGCTCGACGCTCGCTCGAACCAAACGGAGAAACCCACCTTGATCACCCCACCCCCCGTCATCGTGCTGGTGCGCCCGCAGCTGGGCGAGAACATCGGCAAGGCCGCGCGCGCGATGCTCAATTTCGGGCTGGTGGAGATGCGCCTCGTTTCCCCGCGCGACGGCTGGCCCAATCCGCAGGCGGGGCCGGCCGCGAGCGGCGCCGACGTGGTGCTGGAAAAAGCGCAGGTGTTTGAAACCGTTGCCGATGCGGTGGCCGATTGCAGCCACGTCTTCGCAACCACGGTCCGCAAGCGCGGTGTCACCAAGCCGGTCGTCACGCCGGAAGAGGCCGCCCGCGCGATCCGCAGCGATGCCGGCCGCGCCGCGATCCTGTTCGGGCCGGAACGCTCGGGGCTGGAAACCGACGACGTGGCACTGGCCCGCACCATCGTCACCGTGCCGATCAACCCGGAGTTCGGCTCGCTCAACCTCGCCCAGGCGGTGATCCTGGTTGCATATGAGTGGTCCAAGGGCGCCGACCTTGCGAGCCCGCCCGAGACCGAGCTCGATCCCCCGGCCCCGCAGGAAGAGCTGGAGGGCATGATCACGCAGCTCGACGGGATGCTGGAGGCTGGCGGCTATTTCTTTCCGCCCGATCGTGCGCCCGCCACGCGCCGGACACTGCGCACGCTGCTGACCAAGCCGGGCTGGAATTCGCAGGAAGTGCGTACGCTGCGCGGCGTGCTGTCGACCCTCGCACGGCCGCGCCAGCGGTAACCTAGCACCGGTCGAAGGCCGCCAGTTCATAGGCGATCGACGCCTCGACCAGCTGCTCCCACAGCGCGCCGATCACGTCCTCGGGCACGCCCAGCCGAGCCGCCTCGGCACGGGCGTTGGCGATGACCTCCGCCTTGCGCGCTTCGTCGCGGACATGGCCGCGCTCCGGCTTGATACGGGCGGCGGCATCCATATAGGCGAAGCGGCGGGCGAGGAGCGCCACCAGCTCGCGATCGAGCTGGTCGACGCCGGCGCGAACTTCGCGCATGGTGGTGCAATCGGGGCCGGAAAGGATCGTCATGCCGCGTGCCTAGGCGGGCGGCCCCCGACGTGTCCAGACGGCCTGTCCAGCTTGACTCATGCCCCCTGCTGCGGCTAGGCGCGCGCCTTCGCAATCGGCTCCGCACCCCGGTGAAGCGGCAGCCCTGCCGATCGTCTCGATCCCAGCAGCGCGAGAAACCGGGATTCGCGATCCACTCCTTCGGGGCGGATCACCGTTGTTGCAGTTGCAAGGAATACCAAATGTCGAAGCGCCACAGCGCCAAGTACAAGCTCGACCGTCGTCTCGGCGAGAACATCTGGGGCCGCCCGAAGAGCCCGGTCAACAAGCGTGAGTATGGCCCGGGCCAGCACGGCCAGCGCCGCAAGGGCAAGATGTCCGACTTCGGCATCCAGCTGCGCGCCAAGCAGAAGCTCAAGGGCTATTACGGCGACGTGACCGAGAAGCAGTTCAAGCGCACCTATGAAGAAGCGTCGCGCATGAAGGGCGACACCGGTCAGAACCTGATCGGCCTGCTCGAGCAGCGCCTGGACATGATCGTCTATCGCGCCAAGTTCGCACCGACCATCTGGGCGGCTCGCCAGATCGTCAGCCACGGCCACATCCGCGTCAACGGCGTGAAGTGCAACATCGCGTCGCGCCGCGTCCGTCCGGGCGACGAGATCACGCTGGGCAGCAAGGCGCAGGAGATGGCGCTGGTGCTCGAGGCGCAGAGCCTGGCCGAGCGTGACATCCCCGACTATGTCGCACCCGACGGCGCCGCAAAGATCACCTTCACCCGCGTGCCGACCCTCGACGAGGTGCCGTACCCGGTGAAGATGGAGCCGAACCTGGTCGTCGAGTTCTACTCGCGCTGATCGGTTCCGGACCGCGGCACCCGCCGCGGCCCACCGGCAAGACAAAGAAGAGGGCGGCCCTGGGGGCCGCCCTTTTTCTATTGGTCGATCTTCAGGCTGGTGCGCAGAAAGCCGTCCGTCTGCGCGAGCATGCGCGTACGCGCCTCGCTGTCGTTCAGATAATGATCGAGCCCCTTGAACTCGACATAGTCGACCTTGCGCCCGGCGCCCCGAAGCTGGTCCGCCATGAAACGTGACTCGCCAACGGCCACGTTGCGATCGAGATCGCCATGGAACAGCAGCACCGGCGCCTGGATGCGGGCGGCGTTCTGTGCGGGCGACCCTTCACGCACATGCGGGCCATGGCCGATAAAGGCGTCCACCAACATGAAATTGGTGAACAAGCGCGATTCCTCACGGAGCCGATCGAGGTCCGTCACCGGCGCAATCGCGACGATCGCCTTGAACAAGGCGGGATCCAGCGCTGCGGATTGAAGCGCGGCATAGCCGCCATAGGACCATCCCAGCACGGCAAGCTTGTCGGCTTTGGCGATGCCCTGCTGCACCAACCAGCGGCCGCCATCGTTGACGTCTCCCACCGCCGTTCGCCACGACTGGAAGCCGTTCTTCTGGAACCAGGCATCACCATAGCCCGCCGACCCGCGGAAGTTCGGCTGCAGCACCGCAAAGCCGCGTGCGGCAAGGAACTGGGACAGCCAGTCGAAGCCCCATTCGTCCCGGCTTCCCGGGCCTCCGTGCGGAAGCACGATGGCGCCCACGGTCTTCGCCGCTCCGCCTACGGGCAGCGTGAGATAGGCCGGGATCGGCGTGCCATCCGTTGCGGGGAAGGTAATCGCCTTCACCGGCGCGAGCACGGTGTTCGCAAGCTCCGGGCGCGCCGGCAGGACCTGCTCCAGCGCGCGCGTCCGCTTGTCATAGACATAATAGGTGCCTGGTTCGACGTCGCCGCCGGCCAGTAGGAGGAGCTGGTTCTCGTCTGCGCTCGCGTCCAGAAACGTCACCAGCGGCTGGTGCGGCAGCGCCTTCTTCAAGGCACCCTGCAGCGCCTTCAGCTGCGGGTCGAAGAACACCGCCTCTCGACGATCGGTGGCGAAGCTCGCCCCGACCACGCGCGAGTGCCGCCCGATCGTCAACAGCCCGTCCACGTCGACGTCCGGCCGGGCGACCACCAACTCGCGGCTTCCGCTGCCATCCAGCGCAACCCGGTAGAGGGCCTTGCGGCCGTCGTTCAGGTCAAAGCCATAGGCGACGTTCAGATCGGGATCGACGGCGGACGGGTTGAATCCGGCCCTGCTGTTCAGGTCCAGCGTACTCAGCGGTTGCCAGGCGCGACTTGCGGGTAGCCGATAGGAGTAACTGATCTGGTTGCCGTCGTAGCCCGAGGCACGGGTCGACTGAATACCCATGATCCGCACGGAGCCATGCCCGTCGCTGACATAATCGACGGCATTCGCGCGCGGCTGCTCCACGACCTTGCGCGCCAGGGTCGTCGTGTTGACCAGCTCGACCCCCAATCCCTGCGTTCGGTTTGCCAGCAGCGTCCCGGCCGTGCTCTCCGGCACGAACGAGCGCGTCATCAGCACGGTACCGCCTTCCGCTTCGGCAAGACGGTCGATCAGCCGTCCGCCGTCGTACATGGCGGCAAGGGCGCGGCTGGATGTACGAGCGCTCAACACCTTCATGCCGCCGCCGTCGCTGTTCAGCGAGACCAGGCGCGTGAACCCGAGCAATTCGGAACCGGATGCCACCGAATAGATGCCGCAGACGATGCGCTGGTTGGTGGACCAGAAGCAGTGCGTCAGCTGCTCGGGTTCGCCGCTCGACGCCAAGATCGACTTGGGCGCCTCATCGGTCCGGCGGTCGCCGATCACCAGGCGAGTGCCCCGTTTGCCCGCGGGCATCAGCATCGCCACCTTGCTCCCATCCGGCGAGATGCTGATCTGCTGCACCTGTTCACGCGACCCGAACGCTGCGGCAAGCCGCTGCCCCTCCGCGTCGGTCGCGGCTTCCTGTGCCGACACCGAAACACCGGCGCACAACAACGATGCACCGGCCAGCCAATCCACAAGCCTCATCTGAACATCCCCCCTCGTTCTGACATCAAGATGTCGGGCAGCCGAGAGCGGCGCAAGCGATCTTGGCCGCGGACTCGCCGAACACCGCCGCCAGCCCTTTTCCGCTCCTGCACCCCCCGCTAAGGACGCGACCATGACTACGCCTCCTCCCGCCGAATGGGCCCGCCACGATGCCGTCTGGATCGGCTTCCCCAGCCATCCCGAACTCTGGCTCGAAGACCTCGAACCTGCGCGTGAGGAAGTCGCCGCCTTCGCGCGGGCCGTCCATGCGGATGGCGCCGGCGAGCGCGTGCTGCTGGTCGCAGCGGATGAGGAAGCCGCCGCCGCCGCGCGCGCGATGGTGGGCGATGCCGCCGAGGTGGTGGTGGAGCCGTTCGGCGACATCTGGCTGCGCGACACCGGCGCGATCCTGGACGGCGACGGCAAGGCCCACGACTTCGCCTTCAACGGCTGGGGCGGCAAGTACGACCTGCCGGGCGACAACAGCGTCGGCGCGGGGCTCGCGCGCCAGCGCGGGATCGCGGCCGAGACCCACGACTGGATCATCGAGGGCGGGGCCATCGACGGCGACGGCACGGGCCTGGTCGTCACCACCGAGCAGTGCCTGCTGAACCCGAACCGGAACGGCGAGGGCTTCACCCGCGACAAGGCGGAGGCGCTGCTGCGCGCCGACCTGGGCTACACCCGCTTCCTGTGGCTGGGCGACGGGCTGCTCAACGACCATACCGACGGCCATGTCGACAACCTGGCCCGCTTCGTCGGCCCGAACCGCCTCGCGATCCCGGAACCGGCCGAGGACGATCCCAATGCCGACGTGTACCGGGACGCGGCCGAGCGCGCGCGGGCGGCGGGCGTCGAGCTCGTCCGCATCCCCTCCCCCGGCCGAGTCGAGTCCGAGGACGAGGTGATCCCGGCGAGCTACATGAATTTCTATATCGGCAACGCCGCCGTGGTGGTGCCGGTCTATGGTCAGCCGAGCGACGACGCGGCGGTGGCGGCTCTCTCCGGGATCTTCCCCGATCGCAAGGTGGTGGGCCTGCGCGCCGACCACATCCTGACGGGCGGCGGCAGCTTCCACTGCATCAGCCAGCAGATCCCCAGCCGCTGATTGCGTTCGGGCGCGGCGGTCCGTCGCCGCGCCCGTATCCGCCTCTGGCAACGCGGGCCAGTTCGACTACATAGCGCGGCATGACCGAAATCACCGTCGCCGCGCTGCAGCTCGCCTTTTCCAACGACATCGATGCGAACATCGCCAACGTCACTCGCCTGGTGCGGGAGGCGCATGCGAAGGGTGCGCAGGTGATCCTGCCCCCGGAACTGTTCGAGGGCGAGTATTTCTGCCGCGTCGAGGACGAGGGGCTGTTCGCCAACGCGAAGCCCGTCGGCGAGCACAAGGCGGTGCTGGCGATGCAGGCGCTCGCCGCCGAGCTCAAGGTCCACATCCCGACCAGCTTCTTCGAGGCGGACGGCCCCCACTATTACAACTCGCTCGCGATGATCGGCCCCGAGGGCAAGGTCCAGGGCGTCTATCGCAAGAGCCACATTCCCGACGGCCCGGGATACGAAGAGAAGTTCTACTTCCGGCCCGGCAACACCGGGTTCAAGGTGTGGGACGGCCCCGCCGCGAAGATCGGCGTCGGCGTCTGCTGGGACCAATGGTATCCCGAGACCGCGCGCGCGATGATGCTGATGGGCGCGCAGCTGCTCTTCTACCCCACCGCGATCGGCAGCGAGCCGCACGACACCAGCCTCGACACCGCCCGGCTGTGGCGCCGCGCGATGGTGGGCCATGCCGTGTCCAACGTCGTGCCCGTGATCGCCGCCAACCGCGTCGGCACCGAGCATGACCAGACCTTCTACGGCACCAGCTTCATCTGCGACGAGCGCGGTGACATCCTGGCCGAGCTGGACCGCGAGGAAGAGGGCGTCATCACCGCCACGCTCGACCTGGATCGCGTGGCGCGCCACCGTGCCGCCTTCGGCTTCTTCCGCGATCGCCGGCCGGAACTCTACGGCCGGCTGACCCAGGACATCTGACGCCGCAGCGTCAGGCGGCGACCGCGTCGCGCAGCTGCAGCGCCCGCTCGAACACCGCCTCGAACATCGGCTGGGTCAACCGGCCGGTGTTCTGGTTGTAGCGCGAGCAGTGGTAGCTATCGATCAGGATCCGGCCGTCGGGCATGCGGTGCTCGGCGAGGTGGCCGAACTTGGCCTTAGGCAGCTTTCCGCCGAGCGCCTTCACCGCTGACTGGTGGGCGATCTGGCCGAGCGCCACGAACACGCGCACGCGCGGCAGCGCGGCGATCGGCGCCTCCAGGAAGGGGCGGCAGGTACGGATCTCCTCCGGCGTCGGCTTGTTCTCCGGCGGCAGGCAGCGCACCGCGTTGACGAGCATCACGCCCTTCAACTCCAGCCCGTCGTCGGGCCGGGCGTCGAACACCCCCTCGGACAGGCCGAACTTGGCGAGCGTGTCGTAGAGCAGCGCCCCAGCATAATCTCCGGTGAAGGGCCGCCCGGTGCGGTTGGCGCCATGCTTGCCCGGTGCGAGGCCAATGACTCCGAGCCAGGCATCCGGATCGCCGAACGCAGGCACCGGCGCGTTCCACCAGTCCGGATACTCCTGCCGCAGCGATTCGCGAAAAGCCACTAGGCGGGGGCAGAGCGGGCAATCATGAGGGGGTTCGGTGGCGCGAAGCGGACTGGCAGCAGACATGGGGCTGCGGTAGGCGCGAGGGCATGGCAAGGGCAAGCTATGCGATCGCGATCGGGTCCAATCGCCGTGGCCGTCACGGCAGCCCGGAGCGTGAGGTAGGGGCCGCGCTGGAGGCGCTGGGCGGCGTGGTCGCCGTCGCGCCGGTGATCCGCAGCGCGCCGCTCGGCCCCTCGCTGCGGCGCTACGCCAACACGGTCGCGCTGGTGGAAAGCCCGCTCTCTCCGCCCGAGATGCTGGCGCGGTGCAAGGCGATCGAGCGCAGCTTCGGGAGGCGGCGCGGGCGGCGCTGGGGAACGCGGGTGCTCGACCTCGACCTGGTGCTCTGGTCGGGGGGGCCCTGGGCGAGCCGCGGCCTCGTCGTTCCGCATCCGGCATTCCGAACCCGTGATTTCGTGCTCACCCCCCTCGCGCAACTCGTGCCCGACTGGCGCGACCCGGTAAGCGGGCTCCGTATTCGCCAGCTCGCGCAGAGACTGCGACGCGCCCGGGCGGTTGACCCGGCGGCTTCGGCTCCGTAGGGCGCGCGGCACGTACCGCGTCGTGGGGCGTTTCCCAGGCGGATCGCGTTTGCAACGACGGAATGGTGAGGGCTCGTAGCTCAGTCGGTAGAGCAACGGACTTTTAATCTGTAGGTCCCGGGTTCGAATCCCGGCGAGCCCACCACTTCCCCGCAACGCCGCTGCGCTCCCTCGCCGAAACCGGCTTTCTCCTCCGTCCCCGATTGCCTCGGCGCGTGTAGGCTGCGACACGCAGGCCATGGCTCCCTCTCTCCTGCCCCTGGGCCACGAGACGCGTGCATCCGGACGCCGGCCATGGCCGCTGATCGCGGGCGTGCTCGTTGCGGTCGCCCTGCTTGGATTGCTGTTCCTCGCTTCGGTGATCGCACGCGGCGACGCGCTGGCGTTCGATCAGACGCTGATCCTGGCAATGCGCGTGCCGGGCCATCCGGACGTGCCGATCGGCCCCGCCAAGCTGCCGTCGATCGCTCGCGACATCACGGCGCTTGGAAGCGGAACGGTTCTTACCCTGGTGGTGACGCTTGCGACGATCCTGCTGCTGCTCCGCCGCCTCTGGCGGACTGCGGCGCTGACGCTGGCGGCGACGATCGGCGGGGGCATCATGGTGTCGCTGCTCAAGCAGCTGTTCGAACGCGCCCGGCCGGACCTGGTCGAGCATCTGATGCGCGAGACCTCGGCCAGCTTTCCGTCCGGCCACAGTGCGAACAGCGCCATCGTCTATCTGACGGTCGCGACGCTGCTGTTTCCGATGATCCGGCAGGCCCGCGTACGGCTGTTCGTGATCGGCGCCACGATGACGATCGTGGCACTGATCGGTGTCAGCCGAGTGTACCTGGGCGTGCATTGGCCGAGCGACGTGCTCGCCGGCTGGATCTTCGGCGCGCTGTGGGCGCTCGGCTGGTGGCGGGTGGAGCTGGCGCTGCTCGCCCGCACCGCCCGCCGCGGATCAGCCCTCAGCCCGCTCGGCTAGGGCGCGTTCCCAGGCGAGCGCATCTGCGACGATGCGGTCCAGGTCGTCATGCTGCGGTCGCCACGGCAGCGCGGCGAGGATCGCGCGGTTGTCGGCTACCAGCGCATCGGGGTCTCCCGGTCGACGCCCTTCCATGCGGCGCTCGATCTTCAGGTTGGTCACCCGGTCGACGGCATCGAGGACCTGGTTCACCGAATAGCCCCGGCCATAGCCGCAGTTGAGCGTGTGGCTTTCGCCCGGTTCGGCGATCAGCAGGTCGAGCGCATGTACGTGCGCCGCCGCCAGGTCCGACACGTGGATATAGTCGCGCACCCCGGTCCCGTCCTCGGTCGCGAAGTCGGTGCCGAACACGGAGACGTGGCTGCGCTTGCCGGTCGCGGCCTCCACCGCCACCTTGATCAGGTGCGTCGCGCCTGCGGTGGACTGGCCCGAGCGCCCCTGCGGGTCCGCGCCCGCGACGTTGAAATAGCGCAGCGCGCAATAGTTGATCGGGTGCGCGGCGGCGACGTCCTTCAGCATGATCTCGGTCATCAGCTTGGACATGCCATAGGGATTGATCGGCGCCTTGGGCGAGTCCTCGCGGATCGGCACCTGGTCGGGAATGCCATAGGTCGCGGCGGTCGACGAAAAGATGAAGTGCTTCACCCCGCAGGCAACCGCGCTTTCGATCAGCGAGCGGCTCGCGGCGGTGTTGTTGCGATAGTATTTGAGCGGATCCGCGACGGATTCCGGCACCACCACCGATCCCGCAAAGTGCATGACCGCCAGGACATCATGCGCGCGCATGGCGGCACGCACCGCATCCTCATCCTCGATCGCCGCC